>NZ_JAEKFM010000008.1:0-437562 GCF_016650565.1 Bacillus sp. TH50
GAGAGGGATATGATGAAATAGGAGGGCCAATCTTAAAGTGGGCTAAATTGGTCTTTGAAATTGCTATACAGTTCTTTAATAAATAAAGTTTTTGTAATATGTCTTTATCTATTGGATGAAGCATGTGATTTGTCATAATGAAATAATTGTGATGATAAATAAATACTTTTCCTTCAGGGAGGATCGTTTGATTGGATAAATTCGGATGAATAGGTGGTCCATCTGAAAATTGATCTAAACTATTTTGTGAAACTTTAATAATTTCTTGAGCTGTAAATTTAAATTTGCGAAATGCTATCGTGTTAATGAAAAGACGTTTTTGATTATTTTCTATATAAAACAACTCTTTTTTTCGTTTTGTACAACCCGTAAATTTGGAATTGATTCTGCAAGGGTTATGGGGGGACCTTCTGTATATTTGTAGATGAATGGATCAGGGATTAAGACAATTTCATTTTGATTATATTTGAAGTAGGAAAGCATGTCTTTTGAAATGAGCCTACGTTTAAAATTATCAATTAAAAATACTTCACCTTGTGAATTACTAAACAAAATACCATTTAAATCCTTTGAAGGGAGGTTAGCATATAGGTTTTGGAAAGAAAATGGTGTTTTAAAAGTAATATCGAGCACTTTGCTAATAGGATAAAAAGGTTGGAATGTATTTAGGCGTTTCCAAAACATTGCATCTCCAACAAACCAATATATAGGATTTGTATCCCAATAATTCGCAATATTTTTCATAAACCTTTAATAATATTCTTCTAGTATGCATAACTGAACAGTGATCTACAACATTTGCAGCTGTATATAAAATTTTTGAAGCTTCTCTCACAAATTCATGTAGTAGGTTGTAGGTTATAATCAACATATTTTACGTATTGAGAAGAGTACACTACATCTATTTCAGGATGTTTTTCTAAGAAAGATAACATTTCAGCTAATCTATTTGGAAGATACATAGTATCATCCGTTAAATAACAAATATAATCCCCATGGGTTAATGGAAGTGCCTCATTGATAAGTGTTGCATATCTTGTAGTTTTATATCTCTCATTATCTTGTATAATACTATTTTTATAATTAATTCGAGGATCATCTAAATAATTTTTTATAATATTTATAGTTTCCGGACAGGAGTTATCATCCATAATGAAAAGTTCCCATTCTTTATAAGTTTGCATCTAGGACACTTTCAATAACTTGATTGATTAATGATGGTTTATTATAGCTAGTAAGGATAATTGATATTAGGGGTTGCAAAGTCTGTCACCTCTTTTGAGAATATTGAATAGCTGGTATTTTCTAGGTGAAATCTAATTGAATCTTAGAGTTAGCTGTTTCTAGCTATTGATACTTTCTTATTTATACTTGAATAGTTTATTACTTGTGTAATAGATATGGTATGGATTATAGTGGAGTGGAAAAGATATATGGGCAAATAAAATAGCTACTTAATCATTTTAATAGATATATAAATCTTTTTAAAAATTATCGGAACGGATTCGTCCTTTCTTGTTTATATAATAACGTAACTGTTTTTGTATTTGTTGATAAGGAGGAGAGGAAGATTTGCCTAAAATTTCAGTTATAATGACGAGTTATAATAAGCCCACATTTGTAGCAAAATCGATATTAAGTGTATTAAACCAAACTTTTCAAGATTTTGAACTTTTTATAATGGACGATGATTCTAATGAAATGACTCAGAAAGTAATTCAACCATTTATAAACAAGGAAAATGTACATTTTTATAAAAGTAATGTAGCCCATATTTCTGAACGGACAAAAAAAGTCAGATATGCTGCTTTAATTAATGAGGCACTTAAACATGCGAAAGGGGAATATATTACTTATATTACAGATGATAATCAATATGAAAAAGAACGACTCGAAAAGATGTCTAGTTATCTTGATAAGAATAAAGATGTTCAAATTGTATATTCTGCATCAAAAACGATTCATATAGATGAATCAGATTTGCCAATCAAAATTGTTGAAAGGCCTGCTAAAAAAGTTACTAATAATGCCCCATGTACAATTGATCATTGTTCTATTATGCATAGAGCCTCTGTTTTACCAATTCTTGAAAAAAGGTGGAATTCTTACTGGGATGAAGATCCTCAGTTTTATCGGATAGGAGATGCACGCTTTTTTGGAGATTAAATCATTATTGGGATTTTCATCCTTTAGATGAAGTTTTAGATATCAATTATATAACTCCTCATTCAATACATGCGCAGTTATTTGCTGAAGAAAAAAATGAATTTGTACAATTATTACCACCACAAAGAACATGTAAAGAATTAAGAGAAGACTTAAGAAAAAAAGAGGGTGAAAAGTTGAGTGAAATTTATTTGAAAAATTACTGGTTATTAAATCTAGAGTATATAAATATTTTTTCAGAGTTAAAGCATTATAACATTCCTTTACCATTACTAAGTAATTTTTATCAATATTTAGATGCAGATGTTAAAAATAAAATGAAAGAAAATAGATTTTTATAAGCAACTGTCAATTGAGCCCATAGAGGAAACACAGTTACAGTTAGAGTTTGAAAAAAGAATGTCTTCATTTCAAGCAAAAATAAAAAGAATAAATCGAAATGGAGCAATCCTTCTAAATTCAGATTATCTCCGTTTTTCAGTAAGTAATTTTACTCACTTTAATCCAAATCATACAAAGATATTAACTAGATCAAAAAAGACAGAACTTTATGGTCTTCCTACAATTTGTGCACCAGATTATATAAATAAAGCCCCTAATACTGCACATGTTTTTATCGAAAAGGCTAAAAAAATCTATTCAAAGTTTAATAAACATCCACTATTTTCAAACATGTTTTTTCAAAAAAAATTACTCAGCGACCTCCCTATTATGATTGAGAAACTTAATATGGCATATTTCATTTTTAAAGAACAAGTTATTTCTGGTGTGATTGTTGGCACAACGGAGGATATAGCAAGCAGAGCTCTTACTTTTCTATCTAAAAGTGAAGGGATACCGAGTTATTGTCTTCAGCATGGTGCGATAATGGGTGAAGAAGCATACTTTCCAGTTTTCGCTACAAAACAGGTTGTATATGGAAGATATGAACGAGATTGGTACCTTCAAAAAGGGGTCAGTGAATCTCAAATTGAGATTATAGGGCACCCCAGATTTGATGACATCTTCAATAGGGTATATATGGATAAGAAAGAGCTTTTTAAAACATTAAAAATAGATCCCACTACAAAAGTAATTTTTATTGCAACCCAGCCATTTAAAACTTCATTTTATATTGAACTGACAGAAAAGTTAGTGAAGGACAAAAATATTACGGTTATTATAAAGCCTCATCCTTGGGAAAAAGGGCGTAACCTAGTGGGAGAATATATTAGGTTAAGTAACTTATATCCTAATGTTAAATATATAACAAATGAAGTGAACATGTATGATGTTATTTTACATGCGAATCTTGTGGTTATTTCTAATTCAACAGTAGGGTTAGAGGCAATGTTATTAGATATACCTGTAGTTGTTTATAAATCGCTATTAGAAGATAGAGATTATAAATATTACGATACACTAGATTGGCTTGTAAATCACTCTATTGAAGATATGCTTAGCACAGTTAAAAAGGTCCTAAATGATTCTTCACAATCAAATCTAGCGAAAGAATTAAGAAGAAAATTTATTAATGAAAACTATCCGCAAGAAGCATGCACTAAAAAATTGATAAATTTAATTCAAAGTGAAAAAGATTGAGCTCATCATCCCTTATTTATTTTTGAAGTAAGGGATTCCTAAAACAACACCATATCCTCAGATTTTAATGATCAATATGTAACATAAATTTGCAATAAAAACGTATGTTTCAATATGCAAAAGCTAGTTTATCTCTCACTTAATTGTTTGCCTATAGAACTACACACGAATTGAGGAGAGAATATTCTTGGCTAAAAGTTATTTTAATAAGAGGAGGTATACATTTCTATGTTTTTTAAAGATAAAAACGTTTTAATTATTGGTGGAACAGGAACAATTGGAAAAAGCATTCTTTCTAATGTTTTAGAGGGAAAGCCAAAAGTTATAAGAATTTTTAGTAGAAGTGAATATAATCAATTTTTATTACAAGAAGAGTTTAGGGGTAAAAATCAAAATATTCGCTATTTAATTGGGGATATTCGAAATTATGATCGCCTATATAGCGCAATGGAAAATATTGATTATGTGTTCCATGTTGCGGCGATGAAGCATGTTTCATTTTGTGAATATAATCCGTTTGAAGCGGTATTGACCAACATTTTGGGAACACAAAATGTAATAAAAGCAGCAATTGCCCAGAAAGTAAAAAAGGTGATTTTCACAAGCTCTGATAAAGCAATTTCACCAACAAATAATTACGGTGCAACAAAACTGACTGCTGAAAGATTGATTACGTCAGCGGAATATTCAAAAGGTTCAAGTGAAACGATATTCGCAAGTGTTCGTTTCGGGAATGTTATGGGGTCAAGAGGCTCTGTTATTCCTTTATTTGAAAACCAAATTAAACAAAATCAAAAAATAACTGTAACGGATCTTAGTATGAGTAGATTTATGATGACACTGAACCAAGCAACTATGTTAACAATTGAGGCAATGAAAATAGCAACGGGTGGTGAAACTTTTATATTAAAAATGCCAGTCATTTCATTAAATGATTTAAGTGAAGTGATGATAGAAGAAGTCACAAAGTTGTATGGGTTGCCCAAGGAGAATATTAAGGTTGAAGAGATTGGGTTAAAACCTGGTGAAAAAATGTATGAAGAACTTATGACATATGATGAATCTTTACAGGCTTTTGAATTACCAGATATGTTTATCATACCTAGTCCATTAAAAAAGGGTACTCAATATGAAAATGCAAAAAGGGCGAAGGCAGGGTTTTACCGTTCTGATCATCAAAATGCGATTTCAAAAGAAGAGCTTAGAAATTTAATTTTAAACCAGCAACTATTAGCAGGAGGGGAGAAACTATGAAAATATTAGTAACTGGTGGTGCAGGTTTTATTGGTAGGTGGGTTGTAAAGAAATTGTTGCAGGATAAGCATGAAGTGTGGATATTAGACAATTTAGCAAATTCAACTACTGCAAATATTACCGAGTTTGCACACGATTTAAATTTAAAGCAATGCATTCAAGGAGATATTAAAGATAAAAAATTAGTTGACTCAATTATTTGAAAATTATTCATTTGACCTTTGTTATCATTTAGCAGCAAGTATTAATGTTCAAGATAGTATAGATGATGCTAGAACGACTTTTGAAAATGATACAATAGGTACTTTTAATTTGTTAGAACAATGTCATAAGTATAATGTCAAAATGGTCTTTATGAGTACTTGTATGGTATATGATAAAGCTACTAATATACAAGGGATATCAGAATTAGATCCGATTAAACCAGCTTCTCCATATGCTGGATCAAAAATAGCTGCTGAAAACATGGTGTTATCTTACTATTATGCTTATAAGCTCCCTGTTGTGGTTATTCGTCCATTTAATACGTATGGCCCATTCCAGAAAACTGGTGGTGAAGGTGGGGTTGTTGCCATTTTTATAAATAATAAATTAGATAAAGTACCACTAAATATTTATGGGGACGGAAAACAAACGAGAGACCTTTTATACGTTGAAGATTGTGCAGATTTTGTTGTGGCAGCAGGATACTCTGCAAAAGCAAATGGGCATATTATCAACGCTGGAACAGGACAAGATATATCCATTAATAAATTAGCAGAATTGATTTCGGGAAATAAAGTAAATATTCAACATGTAACTCATATCCATCCACAAAGTGAAATTCAAAAATTATTATGTAACTATGAAAAAGCAAAAACAATATTAAACTGGGAACCGAAAGTTTCTTTAGAAGATGGAGTTAATAAAACAGAAGAGTGGATTAAATCTTTAAAAATTTATCCTAAGGAGAAAGAATAATGGTCAAGGCAAATTCTCGGTATACATGGAGGAAAACCTGTTAGAGAAACATATTTACCATATGGTCAGCAACAAATTGATGAATGTGACATTCAAGCTGTTGTAGACGTATTAAAAGGAGACTTTTTAACAACAGGACCAATGGTTCAACAGTTTGAGGAGGCTATAGCGAAATATGCTGGGAGCAAAATACGCTGTTTCTTTTTCAAATGGTACAGCTTCATTGCATGCTGCCTGCTATGCAGCTGGCATAACTGAGGGAGATGAAGTAATTACAACTCCAATGACATTTGTAGCAAGTGCAAATTGTATTTTATACCAGGGTGGAAAGCCGGTCTTCGCCGATATTGACAATGAAACATATAACATTAGTCCTAAATCTATAGAGGAAAAGATTACAAACAAAACAAAAGCCATCATTCCCGTACACTTTACTGGGCAGCCTGTAGAGTTAGATGCAATAGAAAAAATAGCAAAAGAAAATAATTTGATTATCATTGAAGATGCAGCTCACGCATTAGGAGCCACATATAAAAATAAAAAGATTGGTTCAATTGGTGATATGACAATGTTTAGCTTTCATCCGGTGAAACATATTACTACCGGAGAGGGCGGAGTAATTACCACAAATAATCCTCTGTTTTATGAAAAACTTGTTCAATTTCGTACGCATGGAATTGAAAGGAATCCTCAAAAACTCCTTGAAAATCATGGGCCTTGGTATTATGAAATGCAATTCTTAGGTTACAACTACAGGATTAACGGATATACAAGCTTCTCTTGGTTTATCACAGTTAAGTAAATTAGAGTCTTTTATTAAGATTCGAAAGAAATATGTAGACATCTATAATAAAGAATTTAGTTGTTTACCTGAAATCATCATACCAAAGCAATTGCCTCAAACCGATTCAAGTTGGCACCTTTATATCATCCGGTATAAATACTAAATTATTAAAATGTAATCGAAAAGAAATTTACGAGGCATTACAAAAAGAAAATATTGGTGTGAATGTGCACTATATTCCCGTACATTTACAACCGTTTTATCAAAAATTAGGTTATGAAAAGGGCCTTTGTCCAGAAGCAGAAAATTTATACGAGGAAATTATTACTCTTCCTCTATTTCCTAAAATGGCAGAGGATGATGTATGGGATGTAATAAAAGCAGTAAGAAAAGTTCTTTCGTTTTATAGAGTTGCTAAACATTAAATGAAAGGGGTGTTATTAGAATTGCGAAACAAAAAGTTGTTAAGAGCAGTAACAAAAGTTGATATAAAAAAAGGAGAAATCATTACAGCTAATAAAGTTGATATGGAACTAGATATTGTTGAAAATGCACTGAACGAGCTTGAAGCTAGAGGAATTATTACCTCAGGTAGCTGTATATAATTTGTCTAGCAGGTACCCCATTAACAAAAGAGGTGATTGAACCTCCAAAGGTAGTAATAATTGTACTTTGCCGGTTAAAATCTACTAGGTTACCTTTAAAGGCGATATTGCCAATACACGGAGTTCCTTCCATTGAACGATGTCTAGTAAATACATTAGCTATTCCAGGAAAACACCAGGTCATACTTGCTACTTCAGATGTTACGCAAGATGATCCTTTGGAAAAATTTGATTTAGATGGGGAAGTTAAGATTTTTAGGGGCGATCCAGAAAATACCGCAGATCGCATATTCCAAGCTGCAAAACAAGAAAATGCAAATATTGTCATACGGATTACAGGGGATTGCCCAGCTGTGTCACCAGAAATTAATGCTTTTTTACTAGATGAACATTTAAAAAGCGGTGCAGATTATACACAGGCAGAGTTAAGTACGTTACCTGTCGGAACAGCAGGCGATATTTTTACATTAGAGGCAATCGAACGACTACTACAAACCCAAAAACCTTTAACCTATGCAGAATACCTTCCGTTTTATTTTATTAATAATCCACATTTATTCCGTATCAATATAGTGAAACTCCCCCAGCATTTTGTTATCCTACTTGGAGGTTAACATTAGACGAACAACCAGATCTAGATATGTTCAATAAACTTTATAAAATTTTGAATGTAAAATCTAAACCTTTATTTTTTCATCAAATAAAAGATTACATCCTTCGAAATTCTGAACTTATTCAAATTAATAGTCATGTGAAATTGAAATGGGCAAATCAACAATCATTAGTAGATGAGCTAAATAGAGAAACAAAATTATAAATTAATAAATTGTAGTGCTTTTAGTGAGGAGGGAGTAACTTGCTTGAGAAAAAATTGCCTTTCGCGCCGACGCATCTATTGAGATAGGTACTGGTCATATTATGCGTTGTTTAACACTGGCTCAGGAGTTACAGAATAAAGGTGCGCAAATTTATTTCATTTGTCGTAAGCTACAAGGTGATCTTCAGCAATATATTTTAAGTAAGGGATTCCACGTATTTTTATTAGATACAAATGATGAAAATACTGAATACTCAAATGCAGTATATGGAAGTTATTTAAATTGGCTAAAATATCATTGGTTTGTTGATGCACAACAAACCAATGATATATTGTCACAACTCCCACGATTTGATTGGTTAATAGTTGATCATTATGGATTAGATAAAAAATGGGAAACTGTTTTAAGAAAAACTGTAAAAAAGATTATGGTAATTGATGATCTTGCAGATCGAATGCACGACTGTGATTTGTTACTAGACCAAAATTTATACGATAACCTTAATGGTCGCTATAAAGATTTAATACCAGAGCACTCATTAGTAAAATTGGGGCCTAAATACGCTATACTACGGCCAGAGTTTCATGCCGCTAAGAAATTTTCACGAAAAAGAACAGGAGAAATTGAGAGAATCTTTATTTTTTTTGGTGGACATGATGTAACAAATGAGACATTAAAAACGTTAAGAGCCTTACAAAATATAAATAAAGATAACTTAAAAATAGACGTGGTGGTAGGGAGCAAAAATCCGCATAAAGAGGAGATTCAAACTTATTGTAAGAGTGTTTGTAACGCCTCATTTTATTGTCAAATAGAGAATATGGAAGAGCTTCTCGTACAAGCTGATTTTGGGATAGGAGCTGGGGGCACAACCACATGGGAACGCTGCTTTCTTGGATTACCTTCTATAACAATTACAACTGCCCAAAATCAAATTGAAGTAACCCAGGCTGTAGCGAAGGTTGGAGCTACATGGAATATCGGTACAGCTGAAAGTGTTTCAGATGAAACCATTACGAAATGTCTAAACAAACTTTTAACAGATTCAGATAAAGTGAGAGAAATGTCTAATAAAGCTCTTGCCATAAAGTGTGCCAGTAATTCGGATGAAATAACAAAAATTATTTTAGGAGGATAGTATGTTAAACATTGAAAAATTCCATTTGAAATGTATAGAAAAGAAAGATTTAAATCTTATTTTAAAGTGGAGGAATACAGAAGAAATTCGTTCTGTTATGTACGAAGATCATAAAATAACAATAGACGAACACTATAAATGGTTTGAAAAACTAAAATATGATGAAACAATGATTGCAAGATTACTAATATATAAAGAAAAGCCAATTGGATTTGTTAATTTTACAAAAATAAATAAAATAGATCGAACTTGTAATTGGGGATTTTATATAGGAGGCAAACAGAGTGTAAGGCGTGCTGGAACTGTATTAGGTATAGTAGCATTAGACTATATTTTTGAAACAAATGGCATACAAAAAGTATGTGCAGAAATATTAGAATCAAATCGTATTAGTTTAAACTTTCATCAGAAACTCGGCTTCCAGGAAGATGGAAGATATGTGAACCATATTTTCAGGGATAATGAATTTATCGACGTTATTACAATGACCCTTTTTTATGAACAATGGATGGAAAGGAAAGAAGCTATAAAAAAAGAAATTGAAGGTGAAAAATATGAGTAATTTATATATCGGGGGTAGAGAGATTGGCAATAGCTCGCCACCATTTATTATTGCAGAAATGTCAGGGAATCATAATCAATCATTAGATAGAGCCTTGCAAATTGTAGAGGCAGCAGCAGAGGCTGGAGCACAAGGATTTAAAATTCAAACATATACACCAGATACAATGACTTTAAATATAGAAAATGGTGATTTTTTAATTCAGGATACGAAAAGCTTATGGAAAGGTAAAACACTTTATCATTTATATAAAGAAGCATATACACCATGGGAGTGGCATAAACCCATTTTTGATCGCTGTATAGAATTAGGAATGATACCATTTAGTACTCCATTTGATGAAACTGCTGTAGATTTTCTAGAATCATTGAATGTTTCTTGTTATAAAATCGCATCTTTTGAAAATACTGATATTCCCCTCATACGTAAAGTAGCAACGACAGGAAAACCAATAATCATTTCGACAGGTATGGCTTCTATTGCTGAATTAGATGAAACAGTAAGAGCTGCGAGAGAAGAGGGATGTAAAGAATTAATTCTATTAAAATGTACAAGTACGTATCCTGCATCTCCGAAATCTACAAATATAGCTACGATACCTCATATGAAGGAGTTATTTAAATGTGAAGTAGGTTTGTCTGATCATACACTTGGGGTAGGAGTATCTGTAGCGAGTGTCGCCTTGGGAGCCACAGTAATTGAGAAACATTTAACGCTTTCGAGATCGGATGGAGGAGTTGACGCTGATTTTTCAATGGAACCTGCTGAATTTAAATTATTAGTAAGCGAAACTGAAAAAGCATGGGAATCTTTGGGGAAAGTATATTATGGCCCTACTGATTTAGAAAAAGATTCTTTAAAATTTAGAAGGTCATTATATGTTGTAGAAAACATAAAAGCGGGAGAGGCTTTCACGATAGAAAATATTAAAGCTATTAGACCAGGTAATGGCTTATTACCAAAACACCTATCCAAAATTATCGGAAAGAAAGCGAATAAGGACATTGAAAAAGGAACGCCTGTTTCGTGGGATCTTATTTGATAGGGTACAATTAGATACTACTAGGAATTCGTTGAATAACTTAAAATGCCTTTTCAATTTAATGAAAAGGCATTTTAAGTTATTCAGAATGATTATAGAAGAAAAGATATTTTTAATTTAATAACCTAATGAAGTTGTGATTGTAAAATAGTCGTAATAAAATGGATTCTCTCATGAAAAGTATGCTGTGTAATAACTTTTGTATGAATTTTTTCGACTATTAATCTTTTCGAAATCGTATCATTCAAATGAAAAGATACTTTATTTAAACAGTCTTCAAAGCTGTTATAGGATATAATTTCATCTTTATTGAAGAAAGATGAAAGGTCAGATTTTTCTTCAATAATTTGAAATCCTTGGCAAGCTGCAATATCAAAGGTACGATTATTAATAGTATTATTTTTCACTCTATTTTTATTTTTATTCTGTGGAAATAGATGACTACGATGCGGATTTAATATAAGACTAGCGTTATTATAATAGAGAGCAACTTCTTGAGGTGGAATCCATTCTTCTATAATCTTAATTCTTCGGTGATTTTTCCATTTTTTTAATAACTTATTTCTCCAGTGCTTACCAATAATGGTATAGTGATAAGGGGTTTTTTCCAAAAGAAACTGTATCAATTTCACACGGATTGGATAAGGATATCCAATGAACAAAACTTCACTTTTATATTTTGGATTTTTTAGACTAGGTTTAAATACATCTATATTAGTTGCTAATGGTAAGTGATATACATTGATATATCCTAAAGCTGTGTAATATTTAAGTGCTTCGCTATCAATAGTAAATATAAAATCAAAGTTATTTAATAGAAGAAGCGAAGTATCTATATAAAATGGATCCTCAGTTAACCAGACAGCTAATTTAATGTTCCTTTTTTAAAATAATGAATTGCTTTTTGTGGTAGATGATTCCCTAATAAGGTGAAAACAATATCAGGATGAAATGTTGCCGTAATGAAATCCAATTGTTCGAGTAATTCACACGGCTGTACTGCTAACCATTCAAAATTTTGATCGATAAATGCTCTCTGTATGCTTTGATCTAGATATTGATAGATTTTTGAGTAACCAGAAGTAATGTATAAGAGTTTCATATTTCAATCCCTGCTTTAGGTTTAAAATATATTATGAGATAAACGTAACACTTTCTATTTCTTTACAACTGATCTTAGTAATACTTGTAGTAGGAGGAGTAACTGAATTTTCCTCTTCTAATGTGACGATACAAGTAGTAGGATTGAAATTTGTAAAAATAGCAGGTCCAATAATATTTCCAGATTTACCAGTAACAGTAACGACTTCGCCTGGTTGTAAATTTTTAAAAATACTACATACTCCACCTGAACAACCAAATAAATTGCATAAGAACAAATTTATCCCTCCTTTAAACAATATACTATATCATATGAAAGTTTGTAGAACGATGTGTAGACAAGTAACCTTTAGAAGAGAAAAAATGAAATTAAGGCAATTTATTGAAACAATAGAATGGTACATTTTAGGGTACGCTGATTAGATTTTTCATGAAAAAAGACATTCATTAGAATGTCTTAAATATGGATTAAGCTAGAACAATATGAATCATCTTAAGGAGTGATTAAAGTAACACTTTCTATATCTTCACAACTTATGAATATAGTATTGGTAGAAGAGGGGTTATCACATCTTCTTCTACCAATACTACTGCACATATATTCGGAAAGAACAGTGAAAAAATAGCAGGTCCAATAATTTGACCTGATCTAGTAGTAACTGTAACAACTGTTCCCGTTGGCCACGAAGAGAATAAAAAACAGGCTAAACCTGTACAATCTGCCATATTAAATCCTCCTAACTTTAAGTTTTGATTAAAATAATACAGTCCAAACATTTTATATTGTATGTGGTAGCAATATGAACTGTTTGGACTAATAAAAAACTAGAATTATATAAAAACGTAAAAACAGTAAGTGGTATCACTAATATGAAAAATGTAATAAAAAAACATGAGGAAGAACCTTGTGTTAATCTAAAAGTGGATTATTGTGATGATAAAAAAAATAAGCTTGTAAGAGCATCTGCTTTTAGAGCTGTGAGTAAAGTTAATCAAAATGTACCAGCAAATACTTTTGTTAAAGTCTTATTCCAAAATGAGTTCCTTCTTAAAGAAATGGGATAAAACAGGGAAATGGACAGGGCCGACTGATATGTGAGAAATATATAGGCTAGGAAGAGAAGTTTGGGATGCAACTCATTTACAGCAAAAAGAAAACTAAACAGAAGTGTTATCTGAAAACAAAAAAAGAGCGCATAGATGAGCGCTCTTAGTAAAGTAGACTATATGAGTCTTGGATTAGTATATAATAATATATGCTAATTTCGTTTAAGTGTGTAAACAAAATTAAATAAAAAGAGCACATATTTGAACTACTCACCACTTCAAATAGTCCGTTAGGACGTTAAGTGGTGAGTAGTTCAAGGATTTGGGCAGATTCTTATGTGAGATAGCATAAGAGCCTGTTTGCATGCTCTACCTTTCTTTATGTACAATAAGGATAATAGAACGTATTTTGAAATTAAAGTAAATATATATAAACATACAGAACTTATGTTAAATACAAATTTGTATTCTATTCATGAGCAAACATATAGAAGAAAGTAGACGCTCATTATCGTAGTACGTCTAATCGAAAAGCATTGCTGAAGATTTTGGCAGTGCTTTTTCTAAATCAACTTTTTGATATTTTTCATTCTGCTCACAATATATACAAGTTAACGAAAATTCAGATAGTTTTCAAGTGTAATCATTAATATTACTTTGTTCCATTCATATTCTTAGTCCTATCTTTTAAATGCTAAACTTCCATATCATTTAGATTTTAGCATTTCATTGTCATACGCAAACACTGTATATCGTAAATTGTCTTCCTCATTCCATCGATGCTAAATAAAATTAAAGAATTTAATCCCAATCCAACGGGAAGTTATAAACGGTAGCTAGATGTAATTGATGAATATTGTTATACCATAACCGAAAGACAAGATCGTTGTCCAAATGCAGGAATTATTCGATTAAACGAACCACAGTATCGTTATTTAACACAACGTGAGTGTTGGAGATTACTAGGATTCAATGATGAAGATTATGAACTTATGCTAAAGGAGTTTCCAACAAAGCCAGGAAAGCGAAATGCAACGTTATATGCATTAGCTGGCAATAGTATTGTAGTTGATGTTCTAGAAGCGATATTTGAAGAGTTGCTTGATATGCTGCAGGGTCAATTGATAGCTAGTTAATTATAAAAATTCATTTTGTATGTAATAAAAAAGCCCTCTTTTAATGAGAGGGTATATGAGTGAACGTGCCTTATTAAAAGGTGACAAGCTAATAAAAAATAAGAGAGCAGCTAGCAAAAGCTACCTGCTCAACCCTCAGAGAAAGGGAAAAAGAACATTACAGAGGTCACTGTGAATTCAAGCTGTATCAGCCCATTTATAGTATAGGACATAATTCAGAATTTTATTCGGACGAATAGAAAAGAGCACCTTCGAACAGTGCTCTTTCATGAAGGTTATGCGGAAATAAAATGAAGAGCTTACTCATAAAAAGGATGGCACAAAATAATATATGAACGTTTATCTAATGGGTGACAGTGAAATAAAAAGAGCAGCTAGCAAAAGCTAACTGCTCGCCTCCAAGGAAAGAGAGAAAGAGTTTGGGTTCTACAAATCGATTATAGCTGTTTAACAGCCTATCTATAGAGTGGCCGGGATTTATAATTTTATTCAGACAAACAAAAAGAGCAGTGAGTTTTCACTAACTGCTCGGTATCTCCAAAGGGGAACAAGGAGAAAATCAAGTGTCATATACAGTATTGACAGTATATTGAGTTTTATCCAAGTGGAGCTTATTTTTTGAATGTAATTTAGGGTTGGTTCCAGAAAAGTGACATACCGCCAAAATAGAAAATTATTAAAAGGACAATTACTATGAAAGCAATTAAAGAAACTTTCCTCCATAAATTTTTCATTAGTAGACCTCCTTTATGAAGAATATTAACACTTTTCCAGAATCTGAACAAAATAATCCTTTGTGCGACACGTTTCCTCATAAGTGTGCAAACACGAAGTAGGAGGGTTATTAATTTGATAACAACAACTGTTTGACTGAAAGTAGGAATGAAAGCCGTCAGGTTGAGCTGAAACTACTTATCTAATACTCCTACATGCAAGGCGTGATAGTAGTCACAAATTGTATGAAGCTAGGTGAAGTCGGCTGAACAAAACCTAAGTGAGAAATCATATGGTAATGGATAGGTCGGGATGCTACAAAATATCTATGGTGAGAATGTCTAAAATAACGGACTGGCGAACTTGCGAATGTACGGGTCTAAATTATTAATACAATAGAAATTTGTATGTCGTCAATGATGACGTTATCTACCGAAAAGTAAGAGTAAAGGATACGAAATTCGGAACATCTAACGATGAGGGTGTAAAGATAACAGGCTTAAAGCAAGCACCTAAGGATATATGTATAGCTAAGTCAATCGGAACGTGGTAAGTAAGAAACTGTCACCAACGCCTACTAGCGGACAGATGCATATAAGGTTCTAACGAACCGAAATTGCTTCATTCTTGTGAAGGTGGGGACAAAGTACCGACGAAGCATGTAACGAATGTGGAGGGATAGTCCCTAGTCTTGTTCTTTGAAAACTAAATTAACTAGATGTAACTCACAGGATCGAGTAAGATGATGGGACTTTTCATAAGAAAGGGGAATAATACATCGGTGAGTACAACATTACAACATGCAGAATATTACGATATACAAAAAGTGTTCGATGATTTATACCAACGTAGTGAAAATAACGCTACTAAAGGTGTAAATCTATATAAATACATCATATCAAAAGAAAATATTCTATTGGCATATAGAATTATAAACACCTTAGTTTCGAATATAATACAGCCGATTTACCCCTAAGGGATTAACTTAGCTGTTTTGTCTTAAATTTAACTAAATGTGTGTTGTTATGTTGTTTGCACTCTAATAGTAAACGTACAATAAACAAAGATATGTAAAAGCGGACAGATCTGGAACCAAAAAATTTTACTTACTGATGAAAAGTGAATAATGAGTTCTGTTGGATGAACATAAAAGAATTGAAAAAAGGGAGAAAAAACAAACCCTCAGCAACTTCGCACGAAATACCAATTTTACGCACAATAATACGATTATATAAAAATCAAATACAGTAACTAGGGATTTCAAGCCCAAGTGCATGAATCTTAGTATATTGGTATACGCCATATAATTCATATTTTATATAAGAATAATCAAATGCTGAATTACTCATAAACAATTTTTATAGTGAATTACATTTTAATTTATAAGAGCTTTTCTTGTGTTGATCTAACTAACTCCTGATTAACCTTGATTAAATTAACCAATTCACATTTTATAACGACTTTTAAACTGTGTTTATGTATTCATTTTGTTAGAATTTATATTTGAAAATCGTTTTATTTTATATACATATATAATTTTTATCGCCAAATATGAATTTATCACTTGGTTATCTATAAATTTTATTAGAATAATTACACTTTCCCATTCAATTTCGAGTGAATTTTAGTATTTCATAATTTAATTATGTAAATAAGTTCGTGTAAAAATTGAATTTAACGCGAACTTGTGTTCGTGTATTTTTTCTGTTATAGTATATATGAGGTGATTTTTATGGATTACAGCAAGCAACGTCAAAAATCAGTACATCGTAAGAAATTATACGAGAATTTAAATGAAATGCCCTTTTACATAGAAGAATTTGTGGAGTACAAAGAATTGCATGATGCCTCTCCCTCCACCCTACTGAATTATGTATATGATTTTAGAGTTTTCTTTAATTGGCTATTATCTGAACAAATTATTGAATTTAAGCCCATTAAAGACATATCCTTCTCTGATTTGGAGAATTTAAAGAAAAAAGATGTTGAGAACTTTATGAGGTTTTTAAAACTACAACAAAATATGCAGAATTCCTCTGTTAACAGAAAAATTTCAGCCTTAAAGTCTTTATTTAAGTACCTTACCTCCCTATCAGAGAATGATGATGGAGAATGTTATTTTTATAGAAATGTAATGGCTAAAATTGAAATACATAAAGATAAGGAAACATTAAATGCCCGTGCAAAACGTATGAGATCTAAAATATTTCATAATGATGACGATCAAGAGTTTTTGAATTACATTAAGTACGAACATGAAAAATCTTTAACAAAACATCAGTTGTTCTATTTCCTAAGAGATAAAGATCGTGATGTAGCTATTCTTTCTCTCTTTCTTGGTAGTGGTATTCGTGTAAGTGAATTGGCCGATCTTCGTATGGAAGATATAAACTTAAAAGAAAGGCTAATTGATGTAATACGAAAAGGAAACAAAGAAGATTCTGTATGGATTACTCCAATTGCATTGAATGATCTTGAAAATTATATGGAAATTAGAGATAAAAAATATGCTCCAGGGAAAGAATTAAAAAATGTATTCTTATCGAAGTATAAACATACTGCACAGCCTCTTTCAGTTAGGGCTATCCAAGATATAGTAGAAAAATATACTAAGGCCTTTGGTAAAAGAATGTCTCCTCATAAATTAAGACATACATTGGCAAATAAGTTATATATGGAAGAAAAAGACTCGTTACAAGTGATGCAGCAACTTGGGCATACTAGCCAAGATACGGCCTTATTATACACACAGCTTGGAGAAACAACTATTAAAGATAGCTTAGGCAGAATAGGAAAGAATAAATAATAAAAGTTCAGCAATTTTACATTGCTGAACTTTTATTATTTTCCCTATACTAGGGTTAAAATGATATGTATTATTCGTTTCGCATTTGATTTTATTATGTAAAAAATATATAGTTTGAAATCTACATTAATTGGAATATAAAAACGCTCTCTTAGTAGATATAAATAAAAATTTTAGATTTCTACAATTGTTGTTTACGTTAAATCAGTATTTAACGTGAAGATGAGAAAGCACGTTGTAAATTATTTTCTCCCCTCTTGTAGAAAGACATGAAAATGGATATTTTTTAGACAAGAAAGTGGGTACTTTTTTATAAAGAAATTGCTTCAGTTATATATCTACGTAATACACTCTGTAGAAATAAAACAGCACATCGATTAAAATGTTGATTAAGTCCTTCTGAACTCATAAGTGTAGCTGTATTTGCATAAAGCTGACTACATAATCAAGTAATAGAATCGCTGTAGTTCTTTAGCGAACAAATGAAACTCATCCCGAATCGATAGATTCATACAAAAACGCCATCCTTTCTGTATATTTCTACAAAAAGAATAGCGTTTTTTTGTTTTATGGATACACTTTTTTAGCTTGATAGCGACGTGCTATACTTCTCAATCATTTGAAGATCCCCCAGCCATTTGTGTAAACGATTAATATCCCCAAATGTCTACTTCAGCTGCTGAAGCAAATCCATTTTGTCCATTCGTTACTTCCATTTTTACATACTTTGCAGTAACTGGGGTAAATGTTGCCGTTTTCTTATCACTATTATTTCCCCATGTTCCTGATGATACTTTGTCATATTTAACGCCATCTACACTCGTATAAATATTGTAGCCTAAAATGTGGCCGTTCTCTGACCCGTCTTGTCTTGGGAGATAGTCAACTTTTGAAATTGTTTGATTTTTATCAAGTTCCAATGTTAAATTGTAAGGATATTGATTTGGTGTCCAACTACTATGCCAAAGTGTATCAGGTTTTCCATCGATTGCCTTACTCGCTGAACCACTGGATTCCTCACTATTTGAACTTGCTTTCATCGTATTTTTAGGCAATACGTATGGTTTAACAGATGGAGAATCAGTTAGAATATCTACTTCAGCTGCTGAGGCAAATCCATTCTGTCCATTCGTTACTTCTACTTTTACATATTTTGCAGTAATAGGATCAAATGTTGCGTTTTTCTTATCACTATTATTTTCCCATGTTCCTGATGATATTTTGTCATACTTAACGCCATCTACACTCGTATAAATATTGTAAGCTAAAATACGGCCATTTTCTGACCCATCTTGCCTTGGAAGATATGCCAATTGTGAAATGGTGCGTGTATCACCAAGTTCTAGTGTCAAATTGTAAGGATATTGATTTGGTGTCCAACTACTATGCCAAAATGTATCTGTTTTTCCATCTATCGCCTTACCAGCTGAACCCGTTGATTCCTCACTATTTGCACTTGCCTTCATTATTTTTTTAGACAATACAGCAAGTGGTTTTACAGGTTTAGCATCCGTCGCTGCCCATATAGGTGCAATTAATGTTGGGTTATTTAAAGCTTCTACTTTTTGTCTCGTTTCTTGGGTTGCCTTTAATCCCCACTGATCAAAAAACGGAAGTAAATTTTGTTTTGCTATTTTCGATGTATTGTAAATAAATGCCTGTATTTTATCTTCGTCTGTTTTGGGAAGTTGATCCTCTGGTATCTCACGATATAATTTGTGAAGATTTGGATAAAAATCATCCCCATATGCCAAATGAAGCTGCCAAAGCATAACAAGTTTTACAAACAGGTCGTCAATATTTTTATATTCTTTATTGGTTTGTTTTAAATACGCAAAAGCTCTATTATAATCTCCCTCTGTATCTAAACGTGTTGGTTTATTTGGATATATTTTCTTGAATGCCGCTAAAGAATATAGATTATTAGTTACTTCACCCATCCCTCTTAAATCATTCCACGTCCATGGATATTGTTGTCGCGCATGTCCTGCTTCATGCATTTGTCCCCATCCAAACTCATTGACATTTAAAGTACTTTTGATAGCTTCACCAGCAGTCGTAAATACGGCTCCATCCCTACTTGCATACATGTCCCAACTTTGTGCATTAGGGTTTTCTACAAAGGCCCAAATACGACGAGTTGAACGATGTAAAGGATTAGGATCTGTTTCAGATAGCCCCGATATATTGTCTTGCGCTCGAATCATTTCATCATATTTATTTAATAGTGGCACAGGATCTTGATTTACAATATATTTATTGGCACTATCACGAGTTACAGTTAGTACTGCTCGTTCTGATTTCAATTGTACTGCATGTGCATCTGGATATTTGTTCATCATGGCAATCCAGTCTTCTTTCGTGTGTTTCCCTAATTCAAAGAATGGAATAGGACTACCACCTTGTGTTACCTGCACCTTAACTGTTCCTGTACCTTGATAATTATCAAATCCTAATACGCCGCCGTTTGGAGAAGAGATGGTATTAGAGCCAGGAGAAAGATCAATTTCTTTTCCCCATTCTTTATCATATTGATGTGTCCCAATAATGGCTCTAATCTTTTGCGTTCCTGATACTGTAATAGTAACCTGTTCATTAGGTTTTACATAAATTCCTGTTGGCATATAATTTTTTTGTTCACCTCTTTTTTCTCTTTTTGCTTCATCCCAAAAACTTCCTGTACCTGGAAGGTCGAACTCTCTTTGTTCAAATTGAGTTACAGTTTGTGTAGTTTCAGCATGTACATCTAAATTGTTTGTCATAATAGGTGCAAATAACGTGGTTGCTAAAATAGCGGATGTCGCAAACACCTTTATTGTTTTTTGTAATCTACCATTTTCCCTTCTGTTCATATAAATCATTCCTTTCGTTCAAATTCGTTATTACTTACATACGAAATATCAGTTTTCTCACTAATGCCAAAAGTGGATTT
This sequence comes from Bacillus sp. TH50, assembly GCF_016650565.1. Taxonomy (NCBI): domain Bacteria; kingdom Bacillati; phylum Bacillota; class Bacilli; order Caryophanales; family Bacillaceae; genus Bacillus; species Bacillus sp. TH50. The sequence goes on from NZ_JAEKFM010000008.1 coordinate 20,647, forward strand.
ATTAAATGCACACTTATTTTAAGCAATGTTGATTATATTTTTGGATGAGTACAAAAAAGCATAGTAACACTTCAAATTCTTTTCCTAATTAATTTAGAAACACATTACCTTCATTGATTTCTTAAGTCACTCCTCTAAGTAAGAATTTAAGATAAATGTCCTATCTCAAAGCACCTTTCCTAATTTTAGGATTACGCATTAAGTATAATTCAAAAATAAAGTTATACAATTGAGAAAAATAAAAAATGTTAAAAATTTACACGCGCTTAAAATTTTTAACATTTACTGAAAAATAAAGTGTTATATGGGGATAAATTTAATAGATATATATGATGTTAAAAAATATTTTAAATAGAGTATTTTAAATTCATAAAAGTAAAAAAGATTACGAAATTTTATTTTTTATAGATATGGCGGGTCAATATACGAATCGTCGCCGTACTTCTTAGACGAATGAAGGGGTTTTATCAAAAAACAAAAATCCGATTTTAAATTATATTAGAAATAAAAGTAAGTCTGTAACCTATTTTTACACATATCTCGGCTGTACCCCAGGATAGTTCATTTCCATTCAGGAAATCTCCACTTTGGTGTCTTCATATTAAGAAGTACCCACTTTCTTGTCACGATATGCGGACAAAAAAGTGGGTACTAAATGAACTACATTTGTTGGTAATTCAACATTTTACGCTAGAAAATTAGTTCCTACTTTCATGTCTTTCTACACTTATCTTGTTGTTGTACAAGGACAAGAAACTCTAAACTATTTAGACAAGAAAGTCTGAACTTTCACTTTTAGATATTGGCTGGGACAAGAAAGTCTAAACGGAATTTTTATAGATTTACAGAATTATATTCATTTAATCTTGTGTAAAAAGACATGAAAATGGGTACTTTTTATAAAGGGATTGCTTCAGTTATATATAATTTAAATATATTAAAGAATTATTCATTCTTCTCTATTTATCTATACTATATCTATATCAATTTATTTGTATATTTTCATTTACTTCTGGTGAATAATAAGAATTAAATCAACTTGAAAGAAATCGTTTAGAAAAACTCACAAATGATTCAAAAGGTCTATATATTTTTGAAGTACTTTAAAATGTTATCTCGAACTTTTTGACACATTGTTTTTTATAGAAATACCATGTTCCTATAGAATTTCAGACACATCGCAATAGCTTAAAGAAAAACAACGGCTACCACGATAATATCTTTCTTGAACTGTTTTCCTTTAAAATATCTCATCTGTTATACTCCTCGTTTGCTTGTTACAGAGTTTAGCTTACTTTAAAAACTTTGCAACAGAACCCTCTTTCTTATTTTTCAAAATAAGCCGCACCAAAGTTTTCATTAAACCTTTTACACCATATAGAAACCGAACCGTATGTACCTACATCTATTCCTTCAGGAATTCCATAGTTTTGGTCTCCTTTGTTTCCCTTTAATTTTCCTAATTCAATATACTGATGATTTTTCACGTCTTCATTATTTTTCAAATGGTTTGTAGGAATTAATACAACTCGAACATCTGGCCCGTTAGATGTTGAAAAATTGGAAAGTCGTAAAACGCGTTTTCCATCCGCTAATTGATGGATTGTTGCTCTTCCAGTTGTTTCATGGACACCATTTTGAAACTGCCCTTCACTTATTACTCGTTCTTGTTGTTGTTTTGTTTCGTTTGATTGTATTTCTGTTTGTGGCAATGCTTCATTCACTTGCTTATCAATAAATAATTTCTCGGGGCGGAACAAAGACCATAAAATTCCCCCGACAATAATAAAACCTCCTATAAGCAATACATGTTTTCTTCTCATAAAATAAAAAACCTCCTGTAACATACTGTGTAGTAGTATGTTAACAAGGAAGTCTTTCATTTCTATAATATAAGTATTACAAAAGTCTTTCAGCGGTCTTATTTTTTTCTGATGTGATGGGAAGAGTAAACCAAAATTCACTTCCTTGTTTGCCGTCTAAACGATCTCTCACACCAATTTCTCCACTATGCATTTCAATCAATGATTTTGTAATGGCTAGTCCGAGACCGGATCCTCCAGATTGTGAACTTCTTGATTGATCTGTTCTAAAAAACCGTTCAAATACGCGTAGTTGGTCATTTGGAGTAATTCCTTCTCCTTCATCACGCAAAATGAATTGGACTTGTTGCTTTTGCTTATTTTCCTCTAAAATCAGCTGGATTGTTCCAGAGACAGGTGAATACCGGATTGCATTATCTAACAAATTACTAATGACCCGTGCTATTTTACACGGCATAATTAAAAGTCGAGGTAATGTCTCAGGAACCTCCAATTGTAAATCGATCTGTTTGTTTGCTAATAAGACAGAATGTGCCTCTAGTACATTCAATAGGACTTTGTCCATATGTATTAAAGTTGGATGAAAATCTACTTGCCCAATTTCTAACTTTGAAAGGTCAAATAAGTCATTGATTAATCCACTTAATCTTTTTATTTCTTTTAAAATCGTAACTAAGTACTGATTTCTCATTTCAGGATCTTCAATCAGATTATCTTGTAATGCTTCTATCATCAATTGTATGCTAGCCATAGGTGTTCGTAAGTCGTGTGAAATATTCGTAATGAGCTCTTTACGTGCTTTTTCCCCTTCTTCTAACTTAGTAAACCCTTCTTCCAAATTTTTGGCCATCTGTTGGAAGGCTGTTGCTAATTCTTTAAACTCCCGTGGTTCTTTTCCAATTATATACCTCGTTTCAAATTGTCTATCGCTAAATTGTTTCGTTAGTTCAATTAAATTTTGAATGGACCTCATGATAGGGCGTGTCATTAACCAGTAAATAAACGTTGAAATAATCAGTCCTACAACCGCAATTACTGTTAATAACCGTGTTTGTTCTGGTTCAAGTAACATTTGCGTTTCACTATACCATATAGCAATTACCAGGATACTGGTACTTAATAAATTCATCAATAACAATTGAATGCGTAATCTCATGTTTCATTTCCTCCATTTGGCTCAAAGCGATATCCTATTCCCCAAACAGTATGAATCCAACGATTCTTTATCGTATGCTTCTCCAGTTTGTCACGTAAACGACTCACTAACACGGTTACTGTGTTTGTGCCCCCTTCATGTTCAAAATCCCAAATAAGTTCAAGAAGTTGCGAACGAGAAAATACTTGTTTTGGATGCTGTGCCATGACATAAAGTACCTCAAATTCTTTCACCGTTAATTCCACTTTATTTTCACAAACAAGTACACATCTCGTCTTTGGATAAATTTTCAAATCTGGAAATTCTATTACTTCTGATAGGGATTCTTTTGCTTGTATCGGTATTTGATTGCCTCTTCTTAGTATAATTTGAACCCTTAATACTAATTCACGAGGTGAAAACGGCTTTGTTACATAATCATCTGCTCCCATTGTTAAACCTAAAATTCGATCTCTTTCCTCTCCCTTAGCAGTTAACATAATAATAGGAACATTTGATTGTTGACGAATTTCCTCACATAATTCCCATCCATCTTTTTTCGGCATCATGAGATCTAAAATAATTAAATCTGGTTGATATTGATGAAATACATCCCAGCCTTCCATTCCATTCATAGCTGTATATACTTCGTATCCTTCTCTTTCTAAATACCGTTTGCATACTTCTCGAATGTTTTCTTCATCTTCTACGATTAAAATCCTTTTTTTCATATATAATCCTCGCTTCTTGTGCATAAATCACAATTGAAATGTTTCTTTTATCTGCTTTCATCTAATAAATCTATGGAACTTGGAGATGCAGATGTTATCACTGACAGTATTAGTAAGTCGGAATCCAACACTTTGATCTTATATTCATTAAAAATTATTAAAGGTGATTCTATAATTCAGAAGGTAATTTTAACACTTGATTACTTGTATGACTAGGTAAATTCTGTTTATATACCATTCCTAAAAGAATAAATACTGAGGAGTCTTCAGTTTGTGGCGTATGGAGTAGGGGTAACAAATGTATAGAAAGACTTGTTATATTTAGAAATCTATATATACCCCCTATTCATATGGATAGAGGGTACATATATTGCATGACTCTTTACTTAATACTTTCTAACTCCCATTTGTGATTATTGCCTGGTGCAGTTGTATTCTCAGGTTTTAAAATGAATTCACTAGAAGCTACAACTGGGGCGCTACCATTATCTGCAACAGTACTAGCCTATTATTAACTAACTTTTCACCTTGTAATATCCATTACTATCAAAGACGAAGGTCCTACGGCCATTCTCGACTTGTTGTTTCATGGACATTAGAAATGTACTTCTTCACATGATTAAATTCTTAAAAGAATATCAACGCCCACTCTTTAACCCATTTTCTCATTCACTGATTGGAAGCCTTGTTTTTAGTTTTTCAGAGTTATATGATCCAGTTAGGTTGAGGGATCTCATTTAGAGAGTCATATTTATAAAAAACAGACTCTTTTTGGATTATTAATAACCTTTGTGTCCATGACTGTCAAATTTATAAGTCTTCCAAACACCTTTCCCATTATCAAGTTCAACAGTGGTGTTTTGATAAATTGAACCATCTTCTTTGGCATAATAAGTAAAGTACCCGTAATAAGGGAAATGGTATCCACCACCAACAGAGAACCATCCTATCTTAGCTGCTCCAGAATCATCGAAGTAATACCATTTACCATCGATTTCTTGCCACCCTTTTTGCATTACGCCTTTACCATCGAAGTGGTATATTTTGCCATTTTCTTTTTTAAACCCTGTCAACATAGCTTGTCCGTCATTATTAAAATAATATTTTTTTCCGTCAATATTTTCATAACCATCAAAAGTGTAGTGCTTACCATCTTTAAAATAATAATTCTTTCCATCAATTATCTTCCAACCCGAATAGGAAGCTCCATCCTCTAAGCTATAATAGTGCATTGTGACCTTTTCAGTTCCATCTGATTGGGGGAAAGGTCTCTTTCCAGTGAGTCCTGGCTTTCTAACAGAACCGTCTTTCTCAAAGACTACGTGTTTCCCGTTAAGAGTAACAGTAGTAGTACTAGCTAATGCTTTCCCATTCAGATCTGAAGCCCTCTCAAGCACGCCTTTGTTGGAAAAGTGAAGAATGACATGTTGGTCTTCTAGACGCATTTCATTCTTTGTAACTGCGAAATCTTTAAAATAGTAAATTTTACCTTCTATTTCTTTCAGACCTTCTTTAACAAACGCTCCAGAAGCATCAGAATATTGCTCATCTTTCCAGGCTGATCGCTGCAGAACACCAGAATCCTTGAAATGATAGACCTTACCCTCAATCTGTGCATCAGATGAGTTTGACGACACTACCAGGGAGTTAGAATGCGGAGCAAAATAATACGTATTACCCTTAATTTCCTGCCACCCCTTCAAAAGAACTCCTGAAGCATCTGCATAATGATATGATCCATCTCGTTCTATCCAACTATTCGTTATTAATTTTCCAGAAGAATCGTATGCAGTCCATATAGAGCCATCACTTTTATCATTAGCTTTGAACTCTACTCTTCCATCATACTTCTGTCTATCATGTTCTTTACCAGGGTACCAGTCTATTAACCAGTTGTGAACTTCATCATTGGTTTTTGCAGTGAAACTAATTCCAGATCTGAAAGAATTAGCACCATCGTTTTCCTTCAGGAAGCCTTGAATGTATGGATTACTAGTCAGACGTACTCCATTCTTGTTTACCAAATCAAACTGCCATTTATTAAGAAAAGCGGGGGCTGAGACAAGTTCAAACAATTCATCGTCACCAATCGAATCGGAATATTGAAGAACATTTCCTTCTTTCCCTGAAAGATATTTTGAACCTGCTTTTACCAATACTTTATTGCTTCCTTTTTTATAGGGGATAATTTGATAGGATTCACCGTGATTTAGTGAGCCAAATGCTGCTTTAATAGGTGTCTCTAGGGTATTGGTGATCTCTGCGAATACATTACTTGACCGATTATTAAAATCTGCTTGAGCTGTAGGGTTATTCGTAACATAATTAGAAAGAACTTCTCTACCTACTGGATGTGAAGTCAATGTTGCTACCTTCTTTTGTTCATCTGTTAAGTAAGAAAAGCGGTCCACCCCTAATCCTTTAAAACCGTCAAGAGAATCTGCTCCAAATTTCTTCTTATAAAATTCGTCAACAAGTACTTTATTTTCACCGGATGTTTTTTCTACGTATATGGTGATACCTTGATTAAGCGCAACCCCGGTTTTTCCTTCATCCAATTGCGCTTTTGTAATGTAAAGAAGATCGTGCTCTGATACAGATTCTGCAAAGGGTTTCAAATCTACAATTGTACCGGGTTCTGTAATCTTAAGCTGTTGCCCCGATTTTAAGTCTTTCATCTCACTTTTTCCATCTGGATATAGTACTTTAATCGTTCTAGTGAAATTGGAATCTCCTTTCGTATGATGCATAGAAATATTAAATTCCCCAGATTTAAAGTTAGGAGCTCTGTAAGACACATTCTCTGCATAGGGGCCAGTGTAATTAGATAAGTCAGGCTCCCCTACAGATATCCCAAGCTTTTCATAAATATCAGCTACAATACCTAATGAAGTAATAGTCACATCCAACACCGTGGCTAAACCTGCGCTAGCTTTGTTCTCTGCAACAGGGGCTAAAGAAAAGAGAATGCCTAATGCCGCTGTGGCAGGAATTAATTTCTTACCAATTCTAATTGTTTTAAAGTTTTTTTTCATTTTTGTTTTCCTCTCTTAGTAGAATTTAGTTCAGATTGCTTTGACACAATGCTGTTCCTCACTCTCTACTTGTACTTTTTATTAACGACTGATATAACATCAATATCAGTAAGTTCATCTTAGTTTAAAAATCTTTCATTTCTCTTTCACAAATGTTACAAAAGTCTTTCATAAATCTTTTTTTATTTTATGTATATTATGTTGCTTTTATGGGGGTAGTTTGAGTGAAACTAATTGGGGTCTTATCAACAAAATGCGGTTGTACAAGTACATGAAACTCCAAACCATTTAGACAAGAAAGTCTAAACTTTCACTTTTAGATATTGGTTGGGACAAGAAAGTCTAAACTAAATTTTTATAGATTTAAAGAACTATACCCATTTAATCTTGAGTAAAAATAAAGGATTCTTACTGTAAGATATCTATCTATATTTAAAAATAATATATATGTTTGGAATGTACATATAGCTATACGTAACTATTAATCATAAGGATATCCATCCGTCTCGATTAGTCTCCAACATCTTTTCTTTTTAAAGTGGCTCAAATATGAATTAATGTGTAATTTCTATATAACAAAGAAAAAAGCACCTACTTTTATAGGTACTTTATTGTATCTGATTAATTGTGTATCTGGTTGCAATTGAGATTACCCCTAAAAGCAATATGCCAACTATTACTTCACCTGGTGTTGTCCAATTGAACATACTTTTCACCCCCCTACTCAAATAATAGGGAGGAAAGATTACAAGCATTTTAAAATCCTATTATATTAATGTTAATTTTTATTTATATTTGTTACAAAGAAAAGAGCACCTGCAGGTGTGCAGGTGCTCTTGATAATGATTTATATAAGTAAGACCCAAAATATAATAAAATTCCTCAAAAATGTGTTCAGGTAAATAAAAGAACCCACTGGAGTTTGGGTTCTTTCAGAAGTGATGATGTTTTCTCGGCTTAGGAAAGTGAGAAAATACAAAAATATAATACATCGAGATTTAGAAAATTTAAAAGGAAAGAGAACCCAAATGGATTCGCTCTTCTTTGGGTACTGCCAGCATACTAACATAAAACCCACGCTAAGGAAAAGAAAGATTGATATAAAAGGCGTTCTAACGTAACAAAAAGGATTATGATAAATAATGTTACGAATTATTTTTGATAGAGTACTTTGTTACAGCTAAATTGGCTAAATAAAGGCTAACGCTTCATGAAACCAATGTTATAACAAAAGCGTTCATTTTAGTTACAACCCTTAGCGTACAAAAATTAAGGTTTTCGCTTCCCAAAAATGTCTTAACGTGGGTTTTATGTTATTTAGTTGGCGGGACCCCATTTTCAGCTTGTTTTAATTACTTTTTTACTGGATATCCACTCATTTGCCCATGTATTGGTGGAAAAATTCTATTTGTTCGTTGTTGAGTATTGTTGCTTCGTCTTTTCTTAAGTCCAGGTGGAATACATGACCGCTCGCTTTGTCATTATGACCATATTCCTTGTAAATATAATGAAGTCCTTCAGATTCTAATTTACTAAGGAAAACAGGTTGAATCCCAACCAATCCATCATTAACACTGCAAGTCACAAAAGACGGAGGAAAAGATGAAGTAATGTTTGACTGAAAATCCATTTCCTTTTCATATTTATGAATTTCTTTTCCAAGGTAGTCCTTCATCAAAGCATTTAAAAGATTCCTGTACCATTTTTTCGTTTCTTTGTTTTTTATTTTATCGAGAGGATCATACATTCCGTGGTTTAATCCCATTGCTTTTATTCTTATATCAGGCATTTTGAAGTCAAACAGTTTTGCATACTTTAAATTAGTTATAATTGCTGCATACTGACTTGCAATCTGTGCTCCCGCTGAATCACCTACAATGAACAAATTATTTAAGTCCATATGAAACTTTGTTGAATTATTCTTCACCCAATGAAAAACTGAATTTACATCTTCCAGAGCCGCTGGAAATTTATACTTTGGTGCAAGACGGTAGTTGAAGTTTACTACCGTAAACCCGTACTGGGCTAAATTCATGCAGTAAAATTGATAAGCTTCCTTGTCCCCGTACACCCAGCCACCACCATGAATCGATATAATTACTGGCAAAGGTTTTTCCGTATCCTTTGGATAATACACGTCAAGCAAATGGTCTTCACTTTTATCCCCGTAGTAATCAAGGTTGTCAAACCTTTCAATATTTTCTGGGGTAGTTAACCCTTTATCTCTTTTAGCATCCCCCTTTTTAAATAACACATTTAATAAAACTGATGTTAATGACATTTCTTCACACCTCTTTTTGTAAAATGAGAATTACTTAACAGATTATTTTGTTTTGGGATTATATTTCGATAGAAGAAATAATTTATTCTTGTTCTATTAATCTGCCTCTTTAATGGAATAAGGAGTGATTATTTGTTCCCTTCAGATAGCTTTCTATATAATGAAGCTCTAGATACATTTGTAATTTCACAAATTTAATTTACAGTCATATTTCCTTCTTTGTATAGCTTTACTGCATAATTGATTCCTGCTTGATTTTTATGATATTTCTTTAACCGAGCCTTAAATTCCCCTTCTTTCTTAGCCAACTCAATCCCTTCACGTTGTCGCATACGAATAAGATCTCGCTCTAATTGGTTAACACCAGCCATTAACGTAATTTACTAGGTGAATACCATTTTAATGCGGAGAAAATGGTCTCTTTAGATTCGTTAAAACCACTAAAACTTTCTTAACGTTGTAAAAAACGGGTGCATCGTCAGGAAAATGTGCTTAGCGTTGTAAATCCGCATTTTCCTGATGCTACCCCAATCATTAAAATACTCTTCATAATCCTCTTTACTAAGTGTTGTCCATATATTGCGTAATGGAAGCTTTTTAGACTTTTGCAACCACTGACCAAAATCTTCAATATCATAAGCATATCGTTTAATTGTGGAAGGTTTTCTTCCTTTATCTAATAAGAAAAAAGAAAAATGCTGTACTGTGTCTTGGAACTCTTTTGTTGGCATAACCTTATCATCCTCATTTTTTCTTTTAGTATATCAAATTTAAAATCGCTTAAAGTATACAAGCTCTTCTAAATTCATACGTATCGTTCCTAAATATTTTAAACAAACGTCTTCGTTTACTAAAGTAAACCTTAATAAATGAAAAAGATAAGATCGGCGAATACAATCTTATCTTAAGCATAAGGGAAAAACAATTGACAGAAACCAACTTGGGTGTTGATAAAATCTACATAATACTTATTATTGGTAACTGCGAAAACATAAAGATAGTCCTGAAGATTACTTTATTAATTTGAAGTTATTTACCTGTTTGTAAAGGTATACCTTTACAAACAGGTAAATAACTTTAATCCTTATAAAATCAAAGTTTATCACGTTTATAAACATATCAAAAAGCATTTATAAACGTTTATTAAGTCTCGACAACCTTTATAAATTCCTTAGCGTACAATTTTCTTAAAATGATATGGTGACCCCTTATAGGGATCGCTATATTTTATGAGACAATACTTTCAAAATTTTAAGAGAACAGGAGTCAAAATTGACTCCTGTTCTCTTTTGTTAATTATTAAGAAGACACTATTTTTACATAGCAATTGTAGATATAGCTTGTTTATAAATTAATTGTTGTTTCCCATTAACCAACATAAGTACAGTAAAACGATCTACCCCAACAATTTGTCCTGGTATTCTGACGCCGCTTTTTAAAAATAGAGTAATATTCTTTTTTCTTTTTTAATCGCTCATAGCTTTCCTCTTGAAAGTCCCACATCTATTTCTCCATCTCCTTTAAATAAACAATCAATTCATAATAATAATTGTATCAGCTTAATTCCGACTGTGGCCACTAGGAATTAAAAATAACATGATGCTCCATTGAAGGATCTATTATAAAAGAAAAGCAACCATCCCCAACCCCTTCCAAGCTTGGAAGGGACTCGCTCGGCGCTAGCCAGGCAAACAGGTTTGAAAGACCTTCAAACCTATTTGCATAGGTTCAAGCGTTTGAGATAGGCGAATCCGTCCATTCCTTATCCTCCCTCGTAAAGAACGCTCAGTCCGGTACCATGGACAGATACAATATGTACTCCACCAAATCACGAAAGCTTAAGTTGTACCGTAGGTACCAACGTACAGTTAACAAGATGATGTCCGGTTGATAATGTTTCCACTTAAATATATTCTCCTTTTCCATACTGATCACGTACCTTTTATAGAGTAGTACTATCAGTATGTCCAAGTTTGATAGACCATTTTCGTATACTTCAAAGTTTTTGCACCAGAATCAGAAATGCTAAGTTGTTAGTGATGAGTACTCCCTCTCATATAAACAAGAAAATGTGTGAACAAAAAACGTAGGAGTATGTAGTCCTACGTTTTTTTATAAGCTATTCCTTAAATTCAGACTGAACTTCTGAATTTATTTGGCTTTGTATATTCTTTTCATCAGGAATCGGCTTCCACCAATTCCCAGTTAAGAATAACATGGTCAATAGATTATAACTATCACTGAAATAGCTTTCTTTCTTATTCTTCATCCAATCCCAACCGCTATTCACCCAAGCTTGATTGTTACTATTGGTTGTACCAGCGGCAATAAATGGTGAAACGAATACAGCTGTTGGATAATCACCAATATTTGTTCCATCTAGGCTATAACCGTCTACAATTTTAGATGGATTACCTTTTGTTTTATTTTTTATCCATGTAGTAACCTTCTCAGAAATCACCTTACTTCTCTTTTCTCCATACATTGCATAGTCCATAACAATTCGGAGTGGTACACGACTCGCATTATAGTAATATGCATCGGTATGTTTTGATTCATCTAAAAAGTTTTTAGGTGCAGGTTGTGGTGGGTTTTTCACAACAAAATCAGAAATCAATCCTGTAGTTGGAGAGTATTTATTTGTAAACTGTGTAAAAGTATTGTAGAGATTGTCAACAACATGAAGCCAAGTTTTATCCCCTGTAAATTCATAGAACGCTCTTAAATGAGACATCATCCAATCGGAAGGTCTAGTGTCAAATGTACTTTTGGAACCCCAATCACCTAAATTCAAACTATTATTTTTGGTCACATTACTAGCCTTAATACCTTTTGTAATCATATTTTGAGCTTCTTTCAAATAGTTGATTGTGCCATTTGATCCCCATTGCTTATGAGCAAGAAGAAGTGAGTAAGCAATGTCTAAATCCCCATCTGTCGCAGAATCAAAATGCCCTTGCGCTTTTTTGCTATCGGCTACAACCCAACCCATTAAATTTGGGTTTTCGGAACTTTTAAAAGCTCTCGCTGTCTTAAATAAGCCATTATAAATAGTTTGGGCGTTTGAATCATAACCTGCCATTAAGACCGTGATTATCATACCATAACCTTGTCCTTCTGAAGTTCCTAACGGTTTAAAACCATCCGCATTCCCTGTAATCTCTCCTTTGACATAGTAGCCACCTGGTAGTGAAGAAAGATCATTCTTTAGATACTTCTTTTTCCAATTGTTATAATAATTTATAACTGAGGTATTCAAACTTTCTTGCGAAACATGATTTGGTTTAATAACACCAGAGTAGTTTACTTGCTGTGGAAAGGGTTTCATCTCTTTAGCAACAGCTGATACTTGGGAATAATTTGATATAGTTGAAGTGTTTCTTAATGAAGTACTGTCTAAAACCTCTGCAGAAGTACAATTAGTATAACTTGCTAATCCTATCCCAAATGCACATATAACGGTGAATATCTGTTTTTTTCTGCTCATTTTTTCTGCTCCCTAAAAAAATATTTTTAAATACAGACACGATCCTATGAACACTACTCTACTAATATTTCCATTCCATTTTACTTATGATGTAAGTTATGGTCCCTGTAATAGAAATTCAAGTTATCATGGATAATAACCACGTAAGTTTATATACGCTCATGTGTTCCCGCTATCACAGCAGCCACTAATAGACCAAATGTACTTTCAATATAACAACTCTATCAAATTTCATAACATGTTAACGTAAGATATGTAGTGCTGCTGTACATCCGTCAACTTATATATTCATACCATTCCATCAATTAAAGTCGCGTTACTGTCTATTTATATAAGTTTCAAAACTTATATTAGAAGGAAGCTTTGAATAATACGAAGGTGATTTTGTTATTACCTTTTTACTAATGCCTCAATCTTTATATGCTTTTCATCATTACTTAATTCCATTTTACTTATAATATAAGTTGTATTTCTAGGTAGTAAAAACTCATATTGTCCTGGATAAGAACTATGTTTTTCTATATATCCTCCGTGTGTTCCAGCTAATGTTTTAAATTCTATTTGGAAAACTTTTGTGCTAACTATTGGAGTATTAGATAGCAAAGAAGTACTTATATATCCATATTCCGTTTTAGATTTCCCTTTATATTTTTCTTTCAATTTATTAAATTCTTCTTTATCGATTTTACCATTTTTTATTAATTTATTAGGGTCATCCATAAATGCAATAGGGTCATCTCCTCTGAATAAAATTACATCCTCAGGTATCTCCCCCCTACTTAATACGCTGTCTAAAGCTAGAATATTATTTTTGTCGTTTGGATTTTTAATCTTTGTTATGTCTCCTTTGTTATCTCTAAGTGGTGTATTAAATTTCCCAGCATATTTTGTATAGCTATTTAAAACAGTCTGTTCATTTTTGTTTGGTTTCCATTTATTGTATTGTTTTTCTCCCCATTTTTTTGCTTGTTCTGGCGTTTCACACACTTTATACTGTCCTTGTTTCTTACATTCAGTTGATTCTTTTGCCGCTACTTGATACATATCTTTTTCTTCTGAAAGTGAATCAGCATATGCACTGTGACCACTTCCACCGAATAACATTGATGCTGTTACAACAGCAGTTGATAATAAACCTAGTGAACGTTTCAACATTACCACTCCTTAAAATTTATTTACATAACAAACGTACTCTTTTTTTTTTAGTTTCGTAATACTTTTAAATATTTTTCAAAAGAAGTCTGACCTGATATGTTTTTTATATTTTTATAACATAGGATATTTTATATAAATAATTTTCGAAGATTACAGTAACTGATACTCACGAAACTCAACATAAATGAGAAGGAATACATAAGAGAATTAAAGTCATTATTCGTTAATTATCTTGATATTTATACAAATTAATTAAATATTAATATGAAGTTAGGGTAACTATACATATTTTCTAGGAATTAATTGAGAAATAGTTTTATGTATATGAAAAACTATAATGTAATAGTAATATCCTTTTATGATTCCCAGATAAAAGAAATACAAAGATAAAAAATAATAGACTCCAAAAAACATGTTCAACATTCGTCTGATTTTATATTTCCCACTATTTTTATAGGAGAATCTTGACAAGAGGTTTGGCCAAGAAATGTAGCTATTAATTTTGATGCCCGGACAAACTATTAATGTACTTATGTCATTGATAGTTGCATGTTAGTAAGAGTTCATAAAAATGAAATACATTTAAACATAAAAATAATAGCCCTCCTAATTATAGGAGGGCTATTATTTCTCATATCAGTAAATCCGATTTTATACTAGTTTATACAATTGAAATCAGTATATTTCACGAACATTACATTATTATTGGTTAAGTAGTTTAGGGTTTCTTGTCGCAAGTTCAAAAGGTTTAGACTCTCATGTCCTGTAATTGAGACAAGAGAGTACCTACAGAATTTTTGATAATGTTTATTTATCAACGTTTGTTAATGAGATTTTAGTTTAGACTTTCATGCCGTTCTACACTTCTTATTAGAACTGTATTACTCAATATTAATTTCTTCTAAGATTATAGATGGATTAACAACAAATATAATGAAGTTTAAGTTTGTAGTATGTATTAGTATTCTATTCTTCGAGGAAGATGGAGTTCCAATATAAACAACATGATCGAGCTTATTATGAGGAACGTCATTCGTAGATATAGTAATTATATCTTTTAAAGGGATGGTAATCTCTGCTGATTGCCATGCAATCATTATACTATCTTGGGACTTTGTTATGCTAATTCTTGACATTTTATATCAATCCTTTATTAGTTTTAGATAAATAATTAACCAATTATCTAAATTATTTTAAATTAAACTATCTATTATGATATACGGATTTTAAAAATTTGTGCTTATGTATGCAAAATTACATGTACAAATTCCTTATTTCCATAAAAATACATAACATAAATAGAAAATAAGATACCCATAATTCCACCGGTAAGTCCTAATATGTATCCTGTTGTTCTTCTCAAGATTAACACTCCTTAAAATACAATATTATTCGAAATTATTCTATTAAAAGTAAAATACAAATCATTTACTTTTATAGCTATATTAATTTATAATTTTATGAACGAAAAAAGCACTCTTTCGAGTGCTTTTTCTAATACTGCATAAAAAATTATGCTTTTCCACTCTTAAAACATATTGTAAATAAAGTATACTAACTATCTCAATTGAAATTATATAAAGGTATAAAAATGTAATTTTATTTAAACAAATCTATTTTTAAACGACAAAGAAATTTTATATGAGTTAGTTTAAGCTAGCCTCTTTCTAAAATTTTATCGAGGTATTTATCTAGAGAAATATTAAATACTTCTTTAAGAATCTGCTGATATTCTTCTTCATTTATAGTTCGTTTACTTTTTTGGCCTTTTCTTGTTTCTGTAAAACTTTTTTTAGTAAGTGAAATATGTCCATCTTCAATTAATTTGCAGACAATGTATCCTTTGTTAAAAGGTGATTCGGGGTGCTCTACAATAATATTTTGTATAGCATTTACTTTGTTTGTATCTATTTCATCTAATGAAAACGCAAACCCAGTGCACCATGTATTAGTAGGTTCAGAATTAAGGAATTGGGCACTCTCCCCATTTTCTCCTTTTTTCATTTCTAGTAGGTAAGTTCCTTTTTCAGTATTCTGTTTACGAATACGATATTTTCCCGTTTGAGATGAGATCACTTCACCGCTAAATGGAACTGGGTGTAATGGAAGATGTGAGGCAAGTCCCCCATCTATGATGTATTTTTGATTATTATAATTTAAAATAATAATCACATGTCCATCGTCAGGCTTCCACTTATCACCACCTAAATCGTAGACCGTACCAGATATGCGATAGACATCAAATCCACAATCAAGTAAAAAATAATATAATACGGTATTGAGCTCGTAACATAGTCCTCCGCGTTGAGTTAATAGTAATTTTTCTTGAACATTCTTTCTAGTAATTTTCCGGATATTTTTGTTCATAACGTCTAAATTTTCATAAGGTATTACATATGCCATTTGCTGAAGAATTTCATGTAAATTTTCAAAGCTTACATCTTTTTTTGGAGTTATCTGTAGCCGTGAGAAAAAATTTTTTTGTAAATCAGTCAACATCACATATCACCTTCCATTTGTGGAATATTTAACCATCTCACATAATGATACACTAAATAAATATATAATCAAGTGTAATAAAATCAAATTATTTTATGGCTTGTTTTTACATAAGAAACCTCACCATATCAAAAAAAGAAAATTGTAAGCTTAGACATAATTCGGGCAAACTTTCATCTTCTATTGATGTTCTTCTTATTCACAGGGCAATTAACTTTTGCTAGCTACTTTTTTATTTTTTGGAAAAATATACTTATTCATCCCTTTTTTTATATAGTATCTTTAATAATCATTTATGAAAAAGGCGAAAACAATACTATTGGTTTTATCTACCCTTGTTGTTCAATACAGTAATGGTATCCTTAATAGAGTCTTATATTACTTAAATATGAGGGTGAAAAATTAATTTTATAAGAAAAGAGAACCCATATAGGCTCTCTTTCCTTGGCATACTTACAACATGGAGAATGTTGAGACAACTCTTTCAAAACTTTATTAGGGGAAAGTTTTAAAAAATGTATTCACAATTATTTTCACATAAATGGAATATAAAGTAAATTGATATAAAATTTTCTGATCATTTTTAATTTTCTGTTAGTTATTACAACCCTTGTCTACAAGAAGGTACTAACGTATCGCTATTAAGTTAAAAAAATTCTCCAAAACGAAAAACGGTCTTCCTTCTATCTAAATGGAAATGAAATACAGACCATGTCCTATTTTTCAGGGGTAAAATGAGGAATAAATTTGTACATAACAAGTACGTTAATGATAGTAAGAGCTTTCTCATTTACAGTACCTGCAGCATGTGGAGATAATGGTGACCCAAAAGAATTTACTGAAGCAAATTTTGAAGGTGCAAAAGGCGGTAACACAAAACATATAAAAAAGTACAGGTCTTTAATTGATAAAGGACCTGTACTTTTTTGTTTTATTTGATATATTTTATTTCTTATTATCTTGCTTCTCAACAATAAATTTTGAAACTAATTTCGATAAAGCTTCTACTTTTTCTTTTATTTTTTTAGACTGATTCGATATCTCTTCAATTGATGCTGCTTGTGATTGGATTGACTGTACAGTTTGAGTTGTTTCCTTAGCTACTTGCGTTGCAGTTTCAGAAACACTCGACATAGAGGCATTGACTTCTTCTGTACCGGCAGACATTTCTTCTGTCGCTGCAGATACTTCTTGAATTTGGCTAGTGATTTTATTAATAGCCACCATAATAGACGAGAATACTTGATCTGCTTTATTAGCAGTTTCTTTTCCTTCCGAAGCTTTTTGTTGGCCTTTTTGCATTGCATCAACTGTATCTTTTGTATCTCTTTGAATTAATTGTATTAAATTATTGATTTCACTCGCGGATTTTTTAGACTTCTCAGCTAAATCGCCCACTTCTGCCGCCACCACTGCAAATCCTTTCCCATTTTCTCCAGCACGTGCAGCTTCAATTGAGGCATTTAAGGCAAGAAGGTTTGTTTGTTCAGCAATATTAGTGATAGCATACAGAGCTTTATCAATTTCCTGCGTACGTGTAACAAGCCTATCTATTACTTTGGATGTTTCTTCAACAACCTCATGAATACTAATCATTTGAAGTATAGATTGTTTTATCACTTCACTACCAAAATTGACTTGTTCTGTTGTTGTGACAGCCACTTCTGTAACCGTTGCTGAAGATTCAGCTACTGTTTGAACTCCAGTCGCAATTTCTTCCATTGATGATGAACTTTCTTGAATACTAGTAACTTGTCCTTCTATTTTTTTATCTACCTCGGAAATAGTTTGAACAACCTCACTTGATATATTAGATGCTCGTTTTGTATCTTGCAACATACCATCGGTAGAAGAAATAACCTCTTGTGTTGTGATTTTCACTTCTCCAATTAATTGTTGTAAGTTATCCAACATACTATTAAAAGACTGTACAATACTTCCCAATTCATTATTTGATTTATAAGAAGTACGTATCGTTAAATCGCCTGCTGATACCCGCTCCATATCTCTTTGTAATAATACAATTGGTTGTTTAATAGCACTTTTAATGATATAGCCAATAAAAATAACGATTGCAATTGCTATAATGGAGATACTAATAAACAGCATCATGGTATTTGTTGCACTGTCAGTATTATTTTTTTGTAATTGATCTGCATTATTATTATTAAATTGGATAAGTTCACGAATTGCCTGAATTGACTTTTTCATATTAGGATCAACCTCTTTTAGGTAATAAGCATATGCTTCTTCATTATTAGATTGTCCCAAATCTTGTACTTTCTTCAGTTGTGTTCTTAATTCTTTAAATGTTGTATAAAATGTTGTATACAATTCTTTTTCTTTATTAGAACTAACTCTAGTCTCAAACTTCTTTAATAATTGATCAGTTTCTGTACGAGCTACATCTATTTCTGTCAAAAGCTCTTTTATTCTTTTTTCATCTTTTGATAGAATAGTTTCCTTTACATTCATATTGATAAGATAATAATTAGACTCTATTGCTCCTATCCACTGAATTGGTAATAAACTATCTTCATACATAGTAGTAGAAGCATACTCACCTTTTTTAAGACCCCAAAATCCTAGTATAGATAATATTATACAAGCGACACTTGCTATAACTACCAATACGTTTAATGTTGTGCCAATTTTACTGTTTTTTAAAAACGACAATTAAATCCCCCTCATTGTTATATATTGATTAAATGATAATTATATAAAAATAAACGACAAAATGCGACATTTAATTATTTATATCCATTGGAAAATCCGTAAAAGCTTTTCTAAAATAACGTAACTATTTATTTTAGAATTGATACATGTTTTAGGTTTAATCAATTTCTGTAGTGATAATGTAGTAGTTAAATCTGAATTTAACTACTATTTGCATGGTGTAAGTTAATCTCCCCTCCTATCACTGTGCAGTGACATAAACCTCAAATTATTTAAATAAAAAAGCCTATACTTAAATTAAATTAATAAAAAAATAGCCAGTTAAAAGAGCGTGTTTTCATTTATTAACTAAACACGCTCTTACATATATTTAAACCCTATATCATTTATTCCATTCTATAATTAATACATATTCTTTTTTATATTCGGTTATCATGCCAGAAGTTTATTGGAAAATGATTATTCTCATCATAAGCTTCAAATTCATAACCTTTTTCTTTTAATCCTTTTATAATTGCTGGAACTGCCGCGACAGATTGTGGATGAATATCATGCATTAAAACAATTTCTTTTGAAGACGTCGCACCTGCTAATACATTTTGAACAGTTTTTGCGGCTGCTACATCAACGGGTAATTTATTGTATTTCCAATCTAAAGAATCAATTGTCCAATCCCAAACTTTTAAATTATTCACGACCACTTCATTTCGAAGTAATTCATTTAAGCCAGGCATTGATCCATATGGTGGGCGTGTTAATTTCGGTGCGTTTCCAATAACATTTCTAATTAAAGATTGATCCTCTTTCATTTCCTTAACATATTCCTTATTGGTGTATAACTTTTTAAAATCATGTGTCATGCTATGCATGCCAACATAATGGTTCTCTACATGCTCTCGTTTCACTAAATCTGGGAACCTTTTCACATTATCACCAATTAAAAAGAATGTTGCTTTTACATTATTTTTCTTTAATACATCTAATAGGTTAGCTGTATATTTTCCTGGTCCATCATCAAAAGTTAAATATACAACTTTTCTTTCTTTACCATCAAAACGACTAGGTATCGATTTTTTTAATTCATTTTTAGGTAGACTGCTCACTTGTTGAACACTGTTTACCTCTTTCGCATTTACCAGCTTAGGGTTCGTAATAGATTGAAACATGTAATAACCTATTGATACTAATATAATGGCAAATAATACACTTATAATTCGCTTTTTCTTAAGCTTAATTCTCATTCTATAATTCTTCTTTCTAATTTATTAACTGAGTTCATGTTGGATTATCTACTTTTATACTATTTAAATGCTACTACCATCCTGCACTTGCATTCATACCATTTCCGATAATAGTATAAAGTACTGGCCATAATACTGGCCCTACTGTAAGAAGTAGAGTAAAAAGTATAAGGTACCTATATAGCCAAGTATAGTTTTGGTCATTACTATTTTCAATTACTAGTATGAATAATGATAATATGGTTGTTAAATATAAAAATAGCATTAGCAACCAATACCATGTCATTAAAGTAAGACTCAATGGTCCTAATATCTGGTGTACAATTCCGAATGATATTCCTAATACTCCAAAACTAAAGGATGTAATTATTGTTTTTACAAGCACTTTAGCGAATTTTGAGTCGTACGTTTTTCTGCTATATAGACCTATCACAGTGTACAACGATAGATATGCCATTAATACACCTATCCAAGACAATAGCCAGTCTGCATCTAACTTAAATAAGACAAACAGCGACCAACACACCCCTACTATTGAAAAAACAAAGGAAATAATTATATTTTTTAAAACTGGTTTCATGTTCATTTCACATCCTTTAAAAACTTAAGAATACATTATTAACTTGTATTCTTCTTTTTCTACCACTTTACTATAGTCTGTTGTATATTCAATAACAGTAATCCCTTTACTTCTAAGTAGATTCTTTTTCCACGTTTTCGCATCAGCTAACATATGGACAGTTACATTGAATCCTAACTTTACACTCATAATTCCAATGCTTAACCCTAAATTTCCGGTCGAACCTACTGCAATTGAATAATTTGAAAAGAATGTTCTAAACCTGTCACTATCTAATACGGAATAATCATCTTGTTTAGTTAATAAATGATGTTTCAAAGCTAAATCTTCGGCGTGTTTTAATACCTCATATACTCCGCCTCTTGCTTTAATAGATCCTGAAATGGGAAGATGACTATTACATTTTAGTAATAATTGTCCTGGTATTTCCTCTTTATATTCTTCTTGCAGATATTGTTTCATGGAATTAATATTTACTAGTGGCGATTCAATAATGCCATTCGCCTCTTGTGTTTCAGGAAAAACTTTTGCATTATTATGGAGCAAATCGTTTAAATCGATCTTCTGCATCTATAACATCAGCTTTAGTTAAATTACTATTTTGAATGAAAGATTCAAAATTCGTCTTATTTGGATTAAGCCAAATAACTTCCTCGGTTTCAATTAATTTTTGAATCAATGGAAACCTCTTTTTCAACTTCTCTTTTGTTTCTATTGAAATTTCACTTATTCATAACCCCCCTTGAAAATATAATTGACCTATTTCAATTATTTCTCGTCGTATTTAATATTCTTACAGCGACATAAACGTTTGAAAATTAATCATAATTTATTATAATTAAGTATATATTAACAACTCGTTAAGTATAAGTAAATAATATTAATTTTAATTTAATAAATTTCACTCATTTAAAGGGGATTATGTATATGAACAATATTAATGTTGGTCAAAAAATTATGGCATTTAGAAAAGGTGCCGGATTAACTAGTAAACGTTTAGCTGAATTATCTGATATAACACCTTCCATGTTAAGTCAGATTGAGAAAGGGATCACGAATCCATCATTACAAACACTAAAATTAATTTCTGTAGCATTAAATATTCCTTTATTTAATTTTTTCTTGGAAGATACCAATACAGAAGAATTAGTTGTAAGAGCGGATCAAAGAAAAAAAATAACTTTCCCTGAAAGCGGTAATGTTTCGTATGAGTTATTATCTCCTAATTTAGATGGATCACTGGAATTGGCTTTAATGAATCTGCTACCTCAAACCGCTTCATCTATTGAGCCTGTGGCACATAAAGGTGAAGAAATAGCATTTATTATGGAAGGACAAGTAAAACTATATCTAAATGATGAGGTTCTACTTCTTAATCCAGGTGATAGTGTTAAAATCCCACCATACGCAAAACATAAATGGGAAAACACTTCTTTACACAAAGTCACTGTTATATTTGGAGTAACCCCACCATCTTTTTAATTTTAAATACTAGCGCATAAAAGTTAGAGGAAATAATTCTCTAACTTTTTTGTATACATAACTATATTTAAAAAAAGTAAAAAACTTGTCTCATAATTAAATGAGATTATTATCTAAACGATTAAGAGTAGTGAGAGAGACCTTTCTAATTACATACTTAAATTACTTTTTAATGCCCAGTATTTTTCTCCATTAGTTTCAAAAGAGAATTCTATCCATCCATTTGGATCTTCACGATAAATAAAGATGTTTGTTCCAGGAGTTACTGTACCAACTTTATTTTCATCGACTGCTACATCTGATTTACTTTTAATTTTTAAATGAAATGGATAAGGTACATGATAGTAAGCGGCTGATGATACAATATTTGCGCTCGAACCATCTTCATACATTTTATACGGTATTTCATTAGATAACGCTTCGACATCTAATGTTTCAGGGTTCTTCGGTAATTTTTTTGCATGTGTATAGTCTTTTGCACGGAACGGTTTAATACGCCCCATAATACCTGCAATTTTGTTAGCCCATCCTTTATCTGATGCATATTTCACGTTCATACCAGCTAACGTTGGTCCGTTATAATGCATACCATCTTCTTCTAAATATCTTTCTCGCACATAATTAGCATTATAAGCAATACTGTCGCTGTAGGTTGGTAAATATTTTGCATATTTAAACGGATCTCCATCATATGCACGTAATCCGAATAGATTATGTTTTTGATATGCAATTTCTGATTTTCCATATCCAGATTCTAAAATTGCATGAGCGGCTAAATATAGAGCATTTACACCATATTTATTTTGTGCGTTGATAAAGTCTTTCCCATGTCCAACTAATGGACTATCTGAATGGTATTGTTCAATAAAACTATCAATTTCTTGGGCAGTAATATTAGAAGCCACTGTTAAGTTTAAATCTTCATATGATGTAGCAGTAATGATTTCTTTGTCTTCTAAACCATTGTTTTGATTTTGTTGCAACATATCAGTTTTAGCAGTAAGTTGAGTGGCTTCAGCTCGTGTTATGTATCTATTTGGTTGCCAACCGTTATCAGTCCCAACTGAGATTTTTAAGTCAATTAAAATATTGGCGAATTTTTCACCCCAATGTCCTTTTAAATCCTCAAATTTACTTTGGCCATTATCATGTGCTGTACTCTGTAATTTATAAGCATTTACTAGCATAGTAGCCATGGCAGCACGAGTAACTTTTCCGGATGGATTGAAGATTCCATTCCCTTCTCCTTTAATAATGCCAGCTTTTTTAGCTGCAGCAATATAAGGGGTAGCCCAATGGTCTTGGGTATCTGTAAAGGATGGTTTTGCATCGAAGTCAATTTGTATACCTAATACTTTTGTCATGATTTTCGTGGCGGAAGCTCTGTCTAATGAATCATGTGAACCAAAAGTTCCATCTAGATAACCAATTAAGACTTGTTTATCCACTAAATAGTTTACAGATTGCTCTGCCCACTTTGGAATATCAGGAAATTTGTGAGTATCTGCAAATGTATTAGATGTGTAGGATAGTAGACTACCTGCAATAATTCCTGTAGCAATTAACTTGGATCTCATAAAATATTCTCCTTCTAAATCTTAATTTCTATCCATTTTCATGCAATTAATTTACGTTATTCCTTTATTAAGAATTAATAATAAGAAATTGCAATGAATGTTGGTATGTTTATTGAATAATTAACCATATTTTTAATGGACAATATATATATAAGGAATTGTATAAACAAAAGCTCTTTATTCAACAGAGTATATAGAGAAAAAGTTCTCTATCAATATACATCTCTTAAAATTTTATAAGCGTAACATACATTTAGTTCAATGATTGTAGTTATTTACATATAAGTGTCAATGAATAAATATATGTTTATATTCAACTTTTTTATTAAATTCAAGTTGGTTTTGTATAATTGTTAAACTAGTAAATACACTTGAGAATTAGTATCAATTAATTATAATTAAGTATACATTAATAAGTCAATGCATTATTAAATTTTAGTAAATAAAATTAATTTATATTGATTTTTTATGTAAACATTATACATTTATGTTAAAGTTATTCATTGACACTCGTGCATATAAGTAACTATAATCGTTACACCAAATTGAATAGATGTCAGCATCATCACAAACATATAAATATAAAAATAAGAAATCTCAATTTGGTAATACAATAGATTGGTAGAGGTGTATATTTTTATGAAGCGCAAATTAATCACAACAGGTCTTCTCGCAGGGGCTATATTATCCTATTCTTCTAGTATTTTTGCGGATACTCAAAAGTTTCCTGATGTTCCAAAGTGGGCAGAGCAATCTGTTAATTATTTATTGGAAAAACAAGCTATATCAGGTTTACCAGATGGTACCTTTGGCTCAAACGCTACGTTAGATCGAGCTTCCGCCGCAACAATTATAACAAAAGTCTTAGGGATACAAATTGACTTCGATGCAAAACCATCTTTTACAGATACCCAAGACCACTGGGCTACTCCCTATATTGCTGCAGCTGAAAAAACTGGCATTATTAAAGGTGAAGGGAATGGACTCTTCAATCCATCCGGAAAAGTTACTCGTGCTGCCATGGCTACTATGCTAGTAAATGCTTATAAACTACAGAGTACAACAAATGATAATGGCCAAAGTAAATTTGAAGATTTAAAAGGACATTGTGGAGAAAAATATGCCAATATTTTGATTGACTTAAAAATTTCCGCTGGTACTGATAATGGTTGGCAACCAAATAGAGTGATAACACGTGTTGAAGCTGTTCAACTTACTGCTAAAACTGATATGTTGTCTAGAGAGATGAATAGTGAATTAAAAGAAAAAGACTATACAAATACTAATACTCTTCTAAATCAGCATCAAAAGCGTTCAGGTAAAGTAATTGAAAAAACAGAAGAAGGATTAGTGGTTTCAGGTGAAAACTCAAGTGTATACGCTATGGTTTCTTCCCCTGAGGTCCTTAGAGATATTCAGATTGGGGATACCGTTACCATTTATGCTCCTATTTTTATAGGCTCAATACCCGGTGAACCAGCTACAGCTAAATATGCAATTGTTCAAAAAGAAAATGAAGAAAACGTGCTAAAAAAACAATATAAAATGCACACTGGAAATGTAATCAATAAATCAAATGACGCTATTGAAATTTCTAGTGTAGATTCGACTGTTAGTGCTATCGTTTCTCCTGAAATCTTACAAGATATAAATATTGGAGATACCATTACTATTTATGGGGCATATTTTATGAATAATATGGCAACTGGTGAATTGTCTGCTAAAGCTCCAATCATCGAAAAGTTGGCAAGTAAGACAGTGACTCCTAATACAAGTGTAGATAAATCGAATTCTATATCAGAATTCGATAAAAAAGAACAAAATGCTCTGAATCAACACCAAAAACGTTCTGGTAAAGTAATTGAAAAAAAAGAAGACGGATTGTTGGTTTCCGGTGAAAACTCAAGTGTATATGCTATCGTTTCTTCCCCTGGGATACTTAAAGATATTCAGATTGGGGATACCGTTACCATTTATGCTCCTGTTTTTATAGGATCAATACCAGGTGAACCAGCAACAGCTAAATATGCAATTGTTCAAAAAGAAAATGAAGAAAACGTGTTAAAAAACCAATATAAAATGCACACTGGAAATGTAATCAATAAAACAAAGGACACTATCCAAATTTCTACTGAAGGCCTGACCGTTACTGCTGTTGTTTCTTCTGAAGTGCTTGAGAATATTCAAGTTGGGGATACGGTTACTATGTATGGTGCAGATTTTATGAGAAATCCATCAAATGATGAATTATCTGCTAAAGCTCCAATCATTGAAAAGTTGGCAAAATAAATATTAGGTTTCCAATGGGAAAATCCCCATACTAATAAGTATATAGATGCAATTTCTCTAATATCTATGGTTGTGTTAGTTATTTAAAATTGATATAAATTTGCTTTGTCTAAAGCTAAAAACAAAAGGCTTCTTAAAATTAAGAAGCTTCTTGTCTTTTGTAAAGTGAATAGGATTTATAATTATTAAAATGGAACATTTTATCCCCTATAAATCTATTTATTTAGAATATTTTCATGGATATTTTATTATAAGCTAAGTAGTTTAAGGTTTCTTGTCCCTAGTTCAAAAAGTTTAGACTTTCATGTCACATTATTGAGACATGAAAGTACCTACAAAATTTATGATAATGGCTATTTATCAACGATTGTTCATGAGACTTTAGTATAGAGATGCATGTCTTTCTACACTTGTACAACATAGAAAGACATGCAAATTGTATGCGCGATGTACATCACCATGGATTTGGCTTCTGATATGCTGTGACTACGTAAATAGTCAGTGGGTCTGGCCTTTCTAATCCTACGAATCCTGGTCTTTCGGTTGCAGATTCCTCTATAGTATTCCATTTTGCTGATTTCCTAGTTTAAAAAATAGGAATGGCTTAATTTATAAGTATTAGTTACACTGTCTAAGGCACAAGTACAATCCTAAAAAGGACTAGTTTCCATTATTAATTCATTCCCCTCAATGATATTTATCTTTCAGATTTTGTTGATGCTTTGTATAAAAAAGATTCTAAAAAGGTAATTGAATTAGAGAAAACACGCGAAGGTCGGGAAATTAGTAAATCATAGAAAAAACGTCCTATATTTTAATAGGACGTTTTTTCTTCTATAAATAATGCATTTGAGATGTATTGTACTCATAACTATAAATGTTTTTTAATTATGGACATTATACAAGTCGACCAATTCTCCAATATCTAAAAAGAACGGTTTAACTACTTACTTATATCTATCTATAATTCAATAAACCTACTTCTCCTCATACCATGGGTTTAAATGAATTAGTACTTCATATATTTCTGGGTTCTGATTTATAATAGTAGTTTTTATATCCCTACAAATATCATGTCCTTGCTGGATGCTTAAATGTGCCGGAACACTAATTCTAATATCAATTAATACATAGTGACCATGATCACGTGCGCGCATTCTATCAATTCTTTTTACAAAAGGATGGGCCTGAATTACTCTCTTATATTCACTACATTTCGCGGTAGGAATACCACCTTCCATTAATATATATATTGCTTCTTTCCCCATACTAATCGCTAACTTTAATACGAAAAAGGAAACGATAATACCAGCTAAAGGATCCCCATAAGCTGCATATGGAATGGAATAGATATTGTTTATCAAAGCAATACCAATTCCAATTACAGCTGCAATTGAGGCATAAACATCAGCAAGATGATCATAAGCAGTTGCTATAAGCCCTTTGCTGCTTGTTTTTCGACCAATTCGTATTGTGTATACATATAAAATTCGCTTCCATATTAATGAAATAATCGCTGCTATAAAAGCAATTATATGGGGTTCTGTCGCTGGTTCAAATAATGACTTTATTGATTCATAAGCCATAAATAAAGCCGCTAAAATTAAAATCACAGCTACAATTCCTGATGATATAACTTCTGCTTTACCATGTCCATAAGGATGACCTTCATCAGCTGGCTGGTTTGAAATTTTCATTGATCCCAATGAGGCTACGGATGCTACAACATCGGCAGCATTATGAATTCCGTCGGCTAATAATACCTGACTTTTGAAAAGTAAACCAACTATAATTTTGATAAGAGTCAGAAATATATTGCTAATTACACTAATCCATGCTGCCAATAAGGACGTTTTTTGGTTAGCATTCATAGTTATCCCCACCTTAACTTTACTCTTGTTTCAAAATATTATTGTTTAATTCAATTGTGTAGTTATAAGTCTATGTCTCATCATTTTAATTTCTTTCATACATTACCAAATAATAAGTGTGTGGGTCTATACAAACATTTTCTCCTATCAGTAAAGGTTAAAAGCATAACTTACTTTGTTCTTTTATCCTTATTTGTTATGAAGTGTAAAAAAGAGTGACACAAAATGCGATGCCTTTTATTATTCCTTTTACGTTTAGTATTGGAGTTACTTTAACATCCTTAAAATAGTAATTATGATTGAATAAAAAGACGAGAGTTGGAAATTAGGAGATCATAGAAAAAACGATCTATAAGATGTAATACTGAACCTAAAATAATTAAAGATAAATAAGATATACTACACGATGACGCATGTTGTTTAACAATGTAGTTTTAAGGTGTATTATCCCTTTGCTTGATACACCTATTGTTTATGTTTTTTATCACCCTTTTATCATTACAAACATCAAAGCGACTAATGTGTTGCTTTGATGTTTGATGAAATGTCTTCAGGTATGATTACTAATTCATTCTGCGCATTAATCTTTACTCATCTGATCACAACAATTATTTTTACAGGTTGTCCATTTCACATAGCTGTAGCAAATACTATAAGATTAAAAGCATATAATTGAGTATGAGTGTAAGCTGTATACATTATTTAACCTTCTTTTAACTTCTTGGAGATTTTCCATATGATTGAGTATCTCTATACGCTTTTCTTTAATGAATGTTAAATGATAGAACTTTCAATTTCATTACACTCTTTGTATGTTAGTTTTTAAACTTTAATTAAACCTTCATTTATTTAAGAATTCATAAATCAATTGAAATATTTGCATCAAATTCATCTGATTTTTTAGTATCTATTTTTTCCCCATCTATTGTCACCCTTATTTCTTGTTTTTGGTTTGCTGTTACCATCCAAGCATTCGGTAAATAACGATCTTCATGGGATAATGTAGAAGGTGAATTTATAACCTTTCCTCCTAAATATAGCGTAGCAGAAGAACCTCCATCCATAGCCATTGCATTTATTGCTCCTTTTTCATATAGAATATCTTGACACTCTTTTAACGTAGCTCCTATGCTATGTGTCTGCCTACCGTCAATCACTAGAAACATTATTGTGCCATCTTCTTTTTGTGCCATAATACTTCGCGGAGCAGAGCCCCAACCACCGTCTCCTTCTGTAATCATTTTTTCTCCATTAACAATTAACTGTGGCATAAATCCTGCTGCTGAAACGACTTGTTTATTCAAAAGTTGTTGGGTAGAATAATTCCCAGTTATCATTTGTCCAAACTTTGTTAAGCCCGTAATAATTGTAGGGGTATTTTTATCTATATTTGTATCAATTGCTTTCCCATTTTCTATTACTATTCCAGTTGCAATATTTCCTCCACCCCTTCCTGTTTCATCAGCAAATCCACTTGCATTCACAGCAACAAGTGCATTATTACGTTTTGCCATTACGCTAATTTTTTCTCCTCTTTTATCGCCCTGTGTTCCTTGATGGCTAACAAGTTTAACATTGAAAGGGTTACTAATAGTGACTAATTTTCCTTCGAAAAGAAAGCGACTATCTTTGTTACTTTTAATCGTTTCTACGTCAATTTTTAATGGCTGATTTTTTAATTCTTCTAATCTTTTTCCTGCTATTTTTTTATAAATATTCTCATCACTATTTGACCATTTTGGATGATTAATTCTATCTTGTAATTTATCTAGTTCCTTTTGGGATAGGAATGTATATTTCGCATATTGTGGATGCTGAGAAGTTAGTATACTCCCAGCGATTGTTACACGAAGATCTCGGCCATAGTTAGTACCAAATAATATTCCTATGCCAATAAGCAAGAAAATAGAAAAAAGAAGCAAAATTCGTTTGAAGATTATTCTTAGATGTTTCATAGTTTTATCCTCCGGCATTAATTACATTCAATGAATCCTTTAAAATATTATTTACCTAAAGACAAAAGTGTTTGTTTTCCTCATTCCCGAGTTCCCCACTATGTCTTAACAAGCAAGGCAAAATACTTATTCTACATTTCTTATTTATTTCAGTTTATATTTACAAATTTAATAATGTTTTTGCAACTAAGAAATATATTACTAACCCTGTTCCGTCAACAAATGTTGTAATTAATGGACCAGAAACGACTGCAGGATCTAATTTTAATTTTCTCAAAATCAAAGGTAAAACAGCTGCGACAAGCGAAGTCCAAATAACAATAAATAATAAAGTGATTGCTACAACTTGTGCAACTTCTGTTCCAACTCCTAACATATAAGCACGAATGAGCCCAGCTACCCCAAGTGCAAGTCCGAGAAGCATGCCAATTGCAAATTCCTTTTTCATTACACGGAAAATGTCTTTAAATTTCACCTCTCCAATACCGATTGCACGAGTAATTGTTGCTACAACCTGTGTTCCTGTATTCCCTCCAGTACCTACTAATAATGGAACAAAGAAAGCAAGGGCAACTACTGTTTCAATTTCGTCTTCAAAATACTTTAGTACTGTACCTGTATATGCCTCAGCAACAAAAAGAAGCAATAACCATGGTAGACGTTTAAAGAAAATGCTCCAAATACTAGATTCAAAGTAAGATTGATTTAATGGTTCACTTCCGCCTAACTTTTGGATATCTTCTGTAGCTTCTGCTTCCATAACATTCATTACGTCATCAAATGTTATAATACCAATTATTTCATTATTTGCTTTTGTTACGGGTATTGCTGCTAAATTATAATTCAGTAGCTTTTTTACAACTTCTTGCTGATCAACCTCAGCGTGTACCGAAATCACCTCTTGAATCATGATATTAGATAATATCTCTTCATCTGCTGCTAGTAATAACTCATGTATGGAAACGATTCCCTTAAGATAACCATGACTATCAAGAACATAAATATAAGATATTGATTCTACATTTTCTGAATGTTCCCTAATATACTTCAATGTCATTTTTACTGACCAATTCCCTCTAACTGCAACAAAATCACTTGTGACAAGGCTTCCTGCCGTTTCAGGTTTGAATGCCATTAATTTTTTCACATTATGTTTTGTAATTTTATTTAGATACGCCATTATTTTAGCTTGTTTTTCCGGGTGAACCGCTAGAAGTAGATCTACTGTTTCATCAATCGGTTGTAAATTTAGTAACTTTTTAGCTTTGTTTTCAGATAAGTGAATTAAGATATTATATTTTTCTTCTGTACTCAAATGTTGAAGAATTTTTGAGCTCTTTAATACGGGTATCTTATCTAGTAAAATGACTTGATCTTCAATTGAAAACCGTTTTACTTCTTGCGCAACATCATACGACGGATGACGTAAAACTTTCTCTGCATCCAAATTATTTTGGGTTACAAGTAATTCATTTAATAATTTCTTCATGTTAACTCCTCCTCATACTGCTAAGGGAGACTCTAGAGTTTCATGAGTGGTTTTGTGTTATTTTATTTGTCTAAAATTTTTATTAGAGTATTAATAGTTACATTGCAATCAATTTATTATTTAGAACTACCTCCTTTTTGAATATAGACAAGATAAAATTAAATAACATTAAACAAAAAAACCTTTACTCAAAAAGGAGTAAAGGTTTTTTACAATACAAATAAATGATTATTAAGACAGCTCTGCAAAAATCAAAGAGGTGCCTTTCTATCAAATCGTATACCACTCCCTCGTTGAGTTTTAGCACTGTATAGCATAGGTTTTTATAACCAGCTACATTAAAAAGGGCCTTAATCCGACCGTTCCTGTTGACCCATTGGCGTCTCTCGACATTTTTGGGCAGCAGCGTTTCTCTATACAGGAGCCTCACCTAACAAAGATTATTGAATTACTTCAAAATTTAAACCAGAATTTAATATTTGTCAACTAACTTTCGATTCGATTCATAAAAAATTCTTTTTAGAGAAATGTAATTAGATTCTATTATAAATTTGAAATTCTGCTTAAAAGATATAAAATTTAAATACAATTAGTTCGAAGAAACGTTATAAAACATATGAAATTTTGTATAAAAAACTTATTGTTTATAATAAATTTGTAACTTTATAGCAGAAGTTGAATCATTAATCATACCGGACTTCAAAAGAACATTCTTCAAAAAATCTTATGTTATGTTTAAAATCTTCTTTATTGTTTATCAAATTTATATGGTTAAACTACTTAATCAAATTATACACTCCAAGTCGAAAATATGTATCTATATGAGACGATTAAATACAATTTCTCACATCATTTCTCAAAGATTTATAAAGCAATAAAGAATATAAAATTAGCAATACGTTTACTTGACAAGCAAAAAAAAAGTATTTATGCTGGCTACACGAAACAAATACATAAAATTTATATTGCTAAACCTGTTAGGTGAGGCTCCTATACAAACACAGGCTATTGCCCAAAAATGTCGAAAGACGCCAATGGGTAGAACAGGAATTGTCGGATTAAGGCTCTTCTTAAGATAGCTAAGTAATGAATTCCCATTACTTTACGTTGTATAGTGCCAAAGCTCTACTAGGGGGAGAAAAGCTTTATTTAGTCATGCCATTTTGAATCCCCCCTAGTATGTAACTAGGGGGGATTTTTACGTAAGAAAACAGGGTGTAAGCGATAGAATCTCTCAAAACAAAAATACTATTTAGTAATTGGTGAGAACAAGATTCTATTCATTAGCAAATGTAATATTAAGTGTTAATGTAAATCAGGAGGATATTAAAATGAAAAAAATATTAAAACTCGATTATCTATTGCTCCTCCCTCTATTCATAACATGTACTTTAGGTATTATCATGTTGTATAGCGCGAGCTCCATTGTTGCTGTTCAACATTACGGTTATAACAGTAGGCACTTTGTTGATTCTCAATTAACAAAGCTATTTTTAGGAACAATTGGGCTAATAGTTTGTGCTATTCTCCCATATGAAATATGGAAAAAACGAATAGTCTCAATCTGTATTATGATTGGGGGGATTTTTTTGTTAATTATGGTTTTATGGAAAGGAAAGGTGGTAAATAATGCTCAATCATGGATCTTTGGAATACAGCCAGCTGAATTTCTTAAATTAGGAACAATACTTGTAACAGCCCGTTTTTTTGCATTGCGACAGGGACCAGCTAAACAAATTTGGATTGGAGGCGGAAAACTTTTATTTTTTTTAGCTACAATTTTTTCCCTAATCTATAAACAGCCAAACTTAGGATCTGCAATTTTAATATTAGGTATAGGTTTTAGTATATTTCTTTGCTCTGGAATAAATATAAATCTATTAATCAAAAGAACTATAATCGGTTCTATTTTTTGGTTACCTATTTTATATTTTTTGATTCAATATAGTTTGTCAGAAGTTCAAAAGACACGTATTACTACGATTCTCAATCCCTTTGTTGATGCGCAAGGAAATGGATATCAGCTTGTAAATTCTTTTATTGCCATTGGCTCTGGAGGAATTACTGGACGTGGGTTCGGAAATAGCATTCAAAAAACAGGTTATCTTCCAGAACCACATACTGATTTTATAATGGCAATAGTTTCTGAAGAACTAGGATTTATTGGTGTATTAATTATATTGGCTGGGGTTTTGACTATCGTACTTCGCTCCTTGAAAATTGCACAACTATGTGAAGATCCATTTGGAAGTTTTATAGCGATTGGTATAGGGTGTATGATTGGTATGCAATCTGTTGTTAATTTAGGTGGTATTACGGGAATACTTCCTCTTACGGGTACCCCATTTCCATTTGTAAGTTTTGGTGGAAGTTCTTTAATGGTTAATTTAATAGCAATAGGAATATTACTTAATATTTCAATTTTCAATAAAATTAAGTTTGATAATTATAATATATAATTTTTTATATGTAATTCTATTTTTTATAATTATTTTTTAAAAATTATAAAATTTAACCTCATTGAGCAATCTATATTCAAAGAATTTCTAATTAAGTTTTTAATTGTATTAATATTAATACCAAAAAAGGCGGGCATTAATATATGCTTGCCTTTCGTTCTCAAAATCAATTACACCTAAAACAACGTGGGGTAAACCAAATCCAAATACTGTCTTCTACGCTCTATTTTTTTTTACTTTTCTAAAACAATTTCTGCTATTTCATTAGCATATTTTTTAGAATCAAATTCATCATAGTTACTTAGTACCACAACAGACAAATATTCTTTTGAAAACCGCATGAAGTGTGAACGATAACCTGACCAGCTTCCTGAATGTTCCAGGTAGCGACAGTAAAAACCTTCTGCAAGCCTTAGCCCAAAAGCATAATCTTCATTGTCAATAATCGTCTCTCCAGTTCGAGAAATTTTCGGACCTATTTCGCTCATTCTTTTAACAAGGTCTTTTCCACCTACGGTACCTGTAGTTAAATTCTCTCCCCACTTTACCAGGTCTTCAACTGTTGCATGAACTGCCCCATCCCCTGAATGTTCCCAAGGGCTTTCATAGTCCTTGCTCATTCTTCGAATATCCACTAGCAATTGCTATAGTAGTTGGGTAGTAATCCACAATTGTTGTGTCTCTCATATTTAAAGGGTCAAAAATACGCTCCTTTGTAAACTGACGTAGAGACTTGCTACTTACCCTTTCTACCACTTGTGATAATAAAAAATATCCTGTATTGCTATACTCAAATTTTGTTCCAACTGGGAACCTTGCAATCTGATGACTTTTAAGGTGTTCTAGCGATTCTTCCACAGTTAATGTATCCGTATATTTAATATTTGCTGCTTCAGCCAATTCCATATAATCAACTAGTCCACCCGTGTGATGAATTAGGTGTCTCAATGTTACAGGTTAAGCATATGCTTCTATAGAAGGGACAAACTTTACAATTAAATCATCTAAACTCAATTTCTCCTCTTGTTCTAAGAGTAATATAGAAAACGCTGTAAATTGTTTAGAAACTGAGGCAATATTAAAAACGTTTTTGGTAGTTATGGGTAGATTTTCCTCTTTAGAAGCTAAGCCAACTGCACCTTTATAAGTTACTCCGCTATCGAAACTAGCAATATATGCAAAGCCAGGAGCTTTTGGTGAAAATTTGTTAAATAATTGTTTAATGGATGTATGTGTCTTTTCATTATATGTATTATTCATCTCAATCACATACCCTTCACTTAAAATGATTAGAAATATATTGACCTGTTATCTTTCTCATATTGAATTCAATTGGACCCCTTTTGTATTTCTACTCCAAATAACAAAAAATACTACATTTAAACTAAATTCAAAAAAGCAGAGGGTTTCCAACTCTTTATTTTTCATTGTAGTTTCAAATGCAGGATTGGATAGTGATTCCCTGCATCATCTGTAAGTTCCCCATTGACAATCGAAATTCTATTTTAAAGGTCATTGTAATATCCTTGTTAGAATAAGTTTACAGTTTTTCATATTGTCCCCACAATATTTTCTAAACAATTTGACCATCCACAAGCCGCTCCACCTTTGGTGAATGTGCTCCTTGTTCATCAAAATTGAAGCTCTCAACTAACAATACGATGATCATAATAGAAATGAAGATGAAGGCTTCTTTATAAGAGGAACAATTTATTAACTATTGAATCAGCCGGTATGCCCCCCAACATAGATTTACCACCAACAATTCCTGGCATAAAAGTCATAGCATGAGTCGTATCGCCTATTATAAAAAAGCAAACTTAATTAAGTTTGCTTTTTTATATGATATTCCAAATCTAATTAGTTTTTATAAAATATCTTTTGTTTACGCTGAAATGGATAGGTTTTAATTTCATCTGTATCTAAATTTTCATGAAATAAATGAATAGCTATAATTTGTCTACAATCATAGGTATGGTAATAATATGTACCAGACTCCATACACATTGCGCTTGTATAAATGGTATTATCTAATGTACCTTCTTCCGTTATCACTCCACCTTTTGGAACCTCACAATTTGATAAGATATGAAAAATGGCCGATATGCCCTCTTCTTCGTTATCTATACCTTGAATATTTTGTTTGCCATACGCTGCCCGAACAAACCTTGATGGTGGGGTGAAATCCCCAGGGAGTCCCATCGAACCTGAACCTTGTCCAAAAGCACTTAATGGTACATCCCCCCATTGTGTTGGCGCATATGGCTGCGATTTAAGACCGATATATTGTCTTAAATTTTGTAAATGCCAGTTAAACTCAGGACTATTGGTCATTACCCCAAGAGGATTATCATATATTTTTAGTCCTTCAGTTGTCGGCTCTAGTACAATACAATCTCCCCATTTATCCGCTAAAATCCAATGTAGCGGTGGAGTAACTCCTAAAACAGGTAATGGTACATCCAAAAAGGAAATACTATCTACAGAGTTCTTTAACTCTTCGACAAAATTGAATTGTGTGAGACTCCATGCCACAAAATCAAATGGAGCCAGATTCGTTTTATTGTCATCTATACTGTTACTATAACTAGCGAATCCTGGAAAATAGAGTGTTGCACATGTCATACCTGATTCATTTACTCCGTCCGCCAGGATGATCCTTCCTTGATGGTTAATCCCCATCCCGACAACAGCTTGTTTCGCATCGATGGTTTCACCAGTTATATTGTTCCATTGATAACTTCGAGGAACTATTATTACTTCTTGATTGAAATCTAATGTAAAATCCATCGTTCTTGCAAAAAGATGCTGACCGCTTTTTGTCTGTAATGTCAAACTGGTACACATAAAGAACACCCCTTTATTTAGTTTATATGAACAAAAACCATTTAATTTCTATCCTTAAGTTGATAGGCATGCATCGTGACCTCTATTAAAAAATATGGTTGCTAATTTTATTTCGATCTTCCTTGCACCCAAGCAGCAATATCATTTATAACATACTCAGGGATATTAGCAGGACTATAATATTCATCCGGTTTACTTAATTCCCCATCTCCTTCTGTAAAGAAGTGATTTAACTTTGGATATAGTCGATAATCAACGTTATCTCGTTCTTTTAATTGTTCTTTCCAAAGAGGAATTTCGATTTTTGATTGAACTTGATAGTCTCTTTCTCCTTGAATAATAAGAAGCGGTGTCTTTTGTTCTTTTGACATTTCTGCTGCTTTAATTTTACGGATAGAATCCCAAAATACTGCTGATCCTAAATAAAAATCTTTTGGAGGATTCTGATTAGAGAAATTGGGATCATTTAATAATTCAAATTGCGATTTGTAAAATTTATATTCATCCGGTTTCATTGCTCCAATAGAAAAAAGATACTTAAATTGATCTAAAACAACATCTTGGATCGTACGGGCTGGTCCTCCCATCACAATTGCCCCAGCAATATTTTGATTTTGGTCTTTTTCAATCATTTTCGGAAGCATCATTCCACCTTGACTATGACCAAGAATATAAATTTGATTCTTATCTATCAGAGGTTCATTTTGAAGAAAATGAGTCACAAGAAGAGCATCATCTGTTGTCTCTTTATCAACTGTATAAAAAGGACTGAATTGTGTTTTCAATCCATGTTCATAAGTTCGTTTATTATAGCGAAGGACAGCAATTCCCTTCGATGCAAGACCTTCAGCTAAATCGCGAAATGGTTTTAAAGCAAACGCTGTTTCATCCTGATCGGTTGCTCCAGATCCTTGCACAAGAATAACCACTGGGAAAGGACCTTTTCCCAGTGGAACAGATAATGTTCCTGGTAATGGAAACGCACCACTTCCAACTACTACTTCTTTATCAACAAATGATTCAGGCTTACTATATGATGGACGCTCTGCAACAGGACTAAACGACATGCTGAGTTGAAAATCATCTATTTTTCCAGATGGATCTAGCTTAATTAGTAAAGGTACTGTAAATTGTTCAAAAACTAATTTAATCTCTACATTTGTATGAATAGAATTTGTCTCTTTTTGGGTTACCTCTCCAATTCCCTTAAAAGAACCTGCTTGTAATTGCGCAGGGAGTCCCTTCCAATAGCTTTTCAGCCATTCTTCGGATATTACTTTCTGTAATGATCGAGAAGTTAAATCAATTGCAGATTTATAATCTTCTCTATCCATATAATGGATAAATGAAAGGATAGTAGCTATAACAGGGTTTTCATCTTCAGTATTGTCTATTTTTTTTATATTTTTGTTTGTTTCCTTTAATGTCGAAATAAATTGGTAATTGAACGGATTTTTATATGTACCAGGATATAAGCTTGCTTTCAATACATCCGTATTCCGCCCCTCATACAAACTTGAAGAATTCGCGAAATTTTTAGGTAAAATTACTTCCTCCGCATATGAAACTGAAGGAATAGCTATTGCACAAATTGCACTGACAAGTAATAACTTATTCCTTATTCTTTTTTTTCGTGCTCATATTTATTGATTCTCCTTTCAAAATTAAAAATTTTTAATACAGCATGCCATGTACTATAAGGAAAATAATAATTATCAAAGAAATTACTAATCTACTTTACGATCCCCCTAACAGGTTAAAAAGCTATTATAAACAAACTTCAATAAAAGATGCCTTCTCCCTCTTTTTTTATGACTGGTTTTTTTGAGTGGATGTCACCCCTAATGAACATTGCAGTTTTGTAATATTAATGTCACTAAAATCAATTTCTTCACTATAAAAAATTCACTATAATTTCCATATACAAAGATAAAGAGAGTAATATGAAAAACATTAGTTATATTATTTGCACTGTTTTCTAGATTTTGCTATAAAATATGTGAATACAATAGATATGTTCGATATAGATCTGCACGAATAACTCTTGAGGTAGAATCAACCAATCAATAATTTTTACGTTGTCATTTTTTGTTTACTTCACTTTTTTTCGGCACTCTGCATCAAGACGCTAAATCCATTGACTACGTTAAGACTTTATTTCGAATCCACACAAAAAAATAGATTACCTGCACACTAAAAAGTATAGTGAACAGGTAATCTAGGTGTTTTGAGATTAATAAAAAACTAGTTTGTTTTTTGAATTCTCCCATCAATAATAGTCTGAATTGGTTCTTTTGCTTGTTTTATATAATCTACTAATGCTTCAAAGTCAGTTGGTCCTGTTTCAGCGTCTTTCCCGTTTTTAAAGGACACAAAACCATCTCCACCTGAAGCTAGAAATGCGTTCGCAACGACGCTATAAGTTTTAGAAGGAATAATTTCTTCTCCATTTGTTAAGCGAATACTTGTGACTTTTTCTCCATTTGGCTTGTTCGCATCCCAAGTGTATTGGATCCCGGAAATTTGAAGCATTCTTGTTATGTCTTTTTGCCATTGTTGATTTAAAATATCACGAATGTCTTGACCTGTTAAATTAACTTTTACTAATTGATTTCCGAATGGTTGAATGCCATATACCTCTCCCCATGTAATATCACCAGCATCTAAGTCATTACGAATACCACCAGGGTTCATAAGAGCAATTTGGGATTGCATTGTTGCACGTTGGGCATCAGCAACTAAATTACCGAGATTAGATTCACCAGCCGTATTTAGTTTGCGATCTAGTGGAGCGGTAGACTTACCAACAACTTCATTGACAAGAGGTGCGATTTTTTCTTGATATTTCTCCATCTTCTTCTTTATTTTTTTATCAGGCTCTATGCCTTCATGGTAAGTTGTAACAATTTCTGCTTTTTTCTCAACAATATCTTGTGTCTTACGATCAATCTTTACATCAACATCAGCAAAAGCCATACCATAAGAATTTGCTTGTACGACAAGTTTATTATTAACAGTTCCATTTACATAGGTGTGGCTATGCCCTCCAAAAATAACATCGACTTCTGGATCAGTCTCATTTGCTAATCGGACGATATCACCATTTGTTACACCGTTCTCATTTGTTGTACCTCCGTTATGCGCAAGAACAACGATAGATTTAACGCCTAGTTTTTTCAATTGCTTTACGGATTTGTTAATGGCTTCAACTTCATCTGTAATTTCTACATTCTTTAGCATAGTAGGCATAACAAGGTTAGGAACATCTGTTGTTACGACTCCGATAAAGCCAACAGGAACTCCTTGGACCTTTTTGATAGTAAATGGTGGTAAAAATAGGCGACCGGTGGATTTATTATAGAAATTTGCGGCTACATATGGGAATTTTGCTCCTTTAAAATTCCCTGTTTTTTCATGGTATCCACCATAAATAAGGCGCTTCATTTCTTCAATGCCTTCATCAAATTCATGATTCCCTATGGTTCCAACATCAAATTTTAAATCATTTAGAAATTCAATCGTGGGTTCGTCTTGTAATAATGCTGAAACAGGAGGACTTGCTCCAACAGCATCGCCAACTTGAACCTTTAATGTATTCGGATTTTGTTTTTCACGATCACGTAAATAAGCCCCTAAGTACTCGATTCCCCCTGCATCTTTATTGTTAATTTTCTTTACTGTGTCTAGTTGCCCATGTAAATCGTTAATACCGAGCATTTGTACATCTATGTAGCGGTTTGGCTCTGTACTTGCTTGAACTGAAGGCGCAGCAAATACACTTGAAAAAGTAACTGTACTTAATGCTAAAGCAACTGGAATGATTTTT
This sequence comes from Bacillus sp. TH50, assembly GCF_016650565.1. Lineage (NCBI taxonomy): Bacteria > Bacillati > Bacillota > Bacilli > Caryophanales > Bacillaceae > Bacillus > Bacillus sp. TH50. Next base: position 61,085 of record NZ_JAEKFM010000008.1, read on the forward strand.
TTTAACATAAAATTTTCTCTCTCCTTATTACAAATCTGACATCATACGATATAATTTTAATAGATTAAGAGGATTATTTCTATAAAAATTCTACTAATTATAAAAATTAATAAGATTTTATTGTTTTCCGACAAAAGGTTCCTTCCTCAAAAATGTGAAGGTGTAAAACGTCCATTTTAGGTGGGAGATGAATATTGATAGGCTTGAGCCTACGTTTTTTGATTAGGATGTAAAGGGACCCCCCATGCCAATCAACTTAAGAAACTTAACTACCCCCAAAAGTAAAAAAACGTTATTCTTTCTAAAAAGCTAACTAGAAAGGATGACGTTTTTTATGAATCTTTCGATGTTGAGAAATACATTCTTCCCCAAAACGACAAAATGTACATCTCCAGATGAAATGTACATTTCTTTGTTTTGAGGATTCTTCAAAATATTATCTTGATAGCAATGTAGCAATACCCCTAAGAGACCTAAAAAACCTCTAATCGATAAGTTCATGTTATTATTCTTGATATTACTGTTGAGCCGCCTCCGGTAGTTCATCAAAGATTAGTCTTTTAAAAATGTTAATAATGCTTCATTAAATTCTTTTGCATGAGTTGCGTTTAATCCATGAGGACCACCTTTTATAAGAGCGAGTTTACTACCAGGAATGGAATCATATGTGCGTTTTCCACTTAACTCAAAAGGTACAGTTGCATCAGAGTCACCGTCAATAATAAGAGTAGGTATATTGAACTTTTCCAAGTCTTTTCTAAAATCGGTCATACTAAAGGCGGTAATACAATCGAGCGTTCCTTTAGGGGATTCACTAGCTGCAACATGTATTTCTGTATAAATTAATATTAAATAAGATATTATAGAATCTCTTTCTTTTTTCTATCCGTACTCCTGAATTGAGTAAATCTTTTGTTTGGTATTTACAGGTTCGTTGCACGAAACCAAACTCTCTGGCAAGATTTCGTAAGATATTTGGAGATAAAAAGCTTTGAAATTCTTGAGTAAATAGATGGGAGAAAAATGTCGGAAAAAGATAAAATTAATTGGATTATTTTTATTGATTATAAATAAACGTTATCATAAAATGTTTATAAATATCCAAACAAATTTTCTATGAGTTTGTTTTTTATCCCAAAAAAGAAACCGATAGAGAATGTTAATACCAAAAAAATATGTAACTAGTACAAAAAAGAGGCTTTCAAAACTGACATACTAACAAAATTGAAAACGAAGCATGATTAGTTCTTGAAGAAAAGTTACAACCATATGAGGAACGAGATTACAACCAAAAATAGTCTTAAAAAGGAGACAAAATTATGGAAAAAAGAAAGTATCCAGTAACACCTCAAGATCGAATGAATTATATATTAGGTCTTTATTCGGCAAATCAACAAATTAATGCCGTTCTTTATTTCCCTATAGGTATATCAAAGAAAATACTCGAACAATCAGTAAGGATAACGTTACAATTACAGTCGTTTTGTAGAAAGTGATATACCTTACTGGGAGGAACATTCATCTAGTATTAACTCAACAATTTGTTTTTTTGCAGAAGGAAATGATCAAGAACTTGAAATGATGAAAATAGATTTTATCAAGGAATCTGGAGAGCCTATTCAGGGGCCTATGGTTCAAACAAAATTATTACGAGGCACTACAAAAAATATATTAGTTATTAAATTATCCCATCTTTGTTCAGATGGTGCAGGAGTCAAGGAATATATTAATTTGCTGGGAGCAATTTATACTCAACTTTCTCTGGGGCAGTCTAAGGATCAAATTATAAAGGGATTTGGTGCAGGAAATGAGGGGTTTCGGGATCAATCATCTGTTTTCAAATATGCTGGAATAACAGACGTAAAAAGTGCGTATCGTCCCAGCCAAGAACAACAAGCAGCGTTATGGTCTTTTCCATCTCAACCGAACAAAAATACTTATCCACAAATGTCCGTGCGGCGGTTAAGCCATGGGCAAACTCTACGTCTAATCCAATGGACAAAAGCACAACAGGCTACCTTGAATGATGTAATCATGACTGCATACTTCCGAGCTTTATCACATTTCACTGTGTATGCAGAACCTCGCACCGCAGAAAAAATAATCGGAATAACAATTGATTTACGCCGATATCTTCCTAATCATACAACTGGTTCAATTTGCAACTTATCCGGTATGGAAATGCCAGTGATTAAAATGGAAGATGATGACTTATTTAATCAAATCCTAGTTCGAGTCAAAAAATCAATGGATAAAATAAAATCTCAAAATCCAGGTCTTTCTTCAGCGGCAGGAATGGAATTACTGGCAAGTATAAAGCTATCTGAAGTGAAGGAAATGTATAAACAGCAATACGAACAGGCTTTACAGATGAGAATGGCTTTACCGTTACTTACTAATATCGGATCGATAGCAAATGAACCTATTAGGCTTAGTGACAGGGTTCCTGCTCTAGTCCGCAGTAACTTTTCCTAATAATGGATTTTTTGTGTTTTGAAGCGTTAATTGTCCATTTCCTATATTGGAGTTTATACTGTTTAAAAACAATATAGAGAAAAGGGGTTCAAGCATTGAAAAGAAACTGGAGCCAAATTGAACTAGAAGAACAATTTTCCTTATTCCCAAATGAAATTAACTTAATCATGAATAAACGAACCAATGCTAACCGGCTAGGTTTTGCAATTCTACTTAAATACTTTCAACAAGAAGCTCGATTTCCTAATGATAAACATGATGTACCCACAGTTGTTGTACAATATGTAGCGAATCAAATTAATGCTGCTGTTACTGATTTTTTTGATACATACGGTTGGGGTGGCAAGGAGCGGAGCTACACAGCTCATCGAAAAGAAATACGTAATCTATTTGAGTTTCGAGAACTTACTGCGAAAGATAAAGAACGTTTTTTTGAGTGGTTAAGAGAACAAGTTCAATCTACACATGATACAGAATACTTACAAACGCAAGCGTACAGTTTATTTCGTATGTGGAAAGTTGAACCTCCTTCTGTAGGAAGCTTAAAACGAATGATTGAATCTGCCATTGACATGTTTGAAAAAGATTTATATACAACCACTTACAAGCAACTATCTCCCACCTCATGTTCCAGATTAGATGCTTTACTACACTCTCATTTTGATGAAGAATCTCATAAGGTGGGGAAATCAGAATACTATGCTGAGGAACAAGACGCTATCTTGACATTTCGGCAATTGTTATCTTCACCAGGCAAAGGAAGTGTAAATACAATGGAGTTAGAAGTTAAAAAACTTTTGGCCATTCAACATCTTCAAATTCCTTCGGGTTTATTTAAACAAATCCCCCCTAAATTAATAATAAAATATAGTCTCCGTGCAGCTACTGAGACGGTTACTGAATTACGTACTCATCCCAAACATATTCGTTATACCTTGCTTGCAATTTTATTTTGGCAGCGCCTTGCTGAGGTGATCGATTATTTAACAGATCTACTTGATGAAATGACTCATAAGTTTGGGAATCGGGCGAAAAATAAAACTCATACAGAAGTGATAGAAGAGCTACAGCGAGTTCAAGGAAAAAATAAATATATTATCAATCTTTTAGAAGCAACTGTAGAAAATCCAAATGGCGTCATTCAAGATATTTTATATCCTATTGTAAATTCTGAAACCATTCAGGATATTATTAAAGAAATGAAAAGAACGAAACAAGAATATAAGAAGAAAATTTATATGAAGATGCATTCTTCTTATCGGGGACATTATAGAAATGCCTTTTTTGCTATTTTAACAAATCTTACTTTCCGTTCGAACAATCCATCTCATCAACCAATTATTGAGGCAATTCAATTCATTTGTGATCATGAAAAAAGTGGTCAACGATATTTTTTAGTAAAAGATGAAGTTCCTATAGATGGTGTAATCCAGCCAAAATGGAAAGATATTATTATCGAAAAAGATAATAACGGCATAGAAAGAATAAATAAGATGAGATATGAAATTGCTGTTTTACAATCTCTTCGCATTCGTCTTGGTTGTAAAGAGATTTGGATCGAAGGTGCAAATCGTTATCGTAATCCTGATGAAGACTTACCTCAAGATTTTGAAGAACAAAAAACGAACTATTTTCAAGCTCTCAAAATGCCACTTGATGTAGAACCTTTTATTTCACAGGTCGTACAAACCATGAAAGAAAAACTAAATATGCTAAACCAAGGATTAGAAGATAAAATTAACCAGAAAATAAAGATTATTACAAAAATAAGAAAGGATGGATTCGAGTTACCCCATTAGATAAACAGCCAGAACCTCAATCTTTAGTGCAAATTAAAAATAAAATTAAAGACCGTTGGTCTGATATGAATTTACTGGATTTAGTAAAAGAAACAGATTTTCATACAGGGTTTACGAAACACTTTAAAACAACAGCGAATCGGGAGATATTAGATAGAGAAACTGTTCAAAAACGACTTCTTCTTAGTTTATTTGGTTTAGGTACCAATACAGGTTTGAAAGCTGTATCGACTGGTAGCCATAAGGATAGTTATCGAGAACTACGCTACATTCGGCATAAATTTATACATAAAGATCATTTACGCAAAGCAAATGCAACTGTAACAAATCATATTATCTCTCATCGAATGCAAGAAGTATGGGAGTCAGCTACAACAGCTTGTGCATCAGATTCAAAAAAATTTGGTACATGGGATCAAAATTTACTTACCGAATGGCATCCTCGTTATAAGGGGCGTGGCATTATGATTTATTGGCATACCGATCGAAAATCTGCATGTATTTACTCTCAGGTGAAATCTTGTCTATCATCTGAAGTAGCCTCCATGATGGAAGGGGTTCTCCGTCATTGTACAGACATGGAAATTGATCGTAATTATGTGGATACACACGGACAAAGTGTTGTTGCTTTTGCTTTTTGTCATTTACTTGGTTTTAAACTGATGCCACGTTTTAAAAATATCGGCCGGAAGCTGGTATGAATGAGGCCTATCCTCAATTACAAGAGGTTTTAAGTAGACCAATTAATTGGGATCTCATTCGTCAACAATATGAACAGATTATTAAGTTTGCAACTGCTTTACGGTTAGGAACAGCTTCTGCAGAGTCGATTTTAAAAAGATTTACTAGAGATACACAACATCCAACTTATCAAGCACTGTGTGAATTAGGAAAAGCAATGAAAACGATTTTCTTGTGTGATTATTTACATTTTGAAGAAATTCGTCGAGAAATTCATGAAGGTTTAAACACTGTTGAACATTGGAATTCCGTTAATAGCTATATATTTTATGGGAAAAATAGCGAAATTCGGTCTAATTCTTTAGAAGACCAAGAAGTATCTGCATTATCACTTCAATTATTACAAAATTGTTTGGTATTTATGAATACATTAATGGTTCAAGAAGTCTTGTATGACAATAATAAATATTTACTTAACAAAATGACTCCTGAAGATTTCCGAGGGTTAACACCATTATTTTATAATCATATTAATCCATACGGCACCTTTAAATTAAATATGAATCAAAGAATCCCTATTAAACTGAAAATAGCATGAATTTTTTTAAGATGCAACGGTTCGATATGATAATCGTTCACCTAAGCCAAATAAATAGAAAAAACAAAAAAGCTCAAAAACAGAGGTTTCTGAGCTTTTTTATAATGTGACTTCTATTAAAAAAATCGTATATATGGTAACTATCAATATCTACTTATAAATGCTTTTCTTCAAGAAAAGTTCTCTGCATTTTTGTGAAATTCTTCAGCTTCCTCACGAATTACACTCCAATTTTCAAATGCTAATTCAAGCTCTAGTGCAGCAATAATATCAGGAAGACTAACTAAATCCTCACTCATGTTCTCCCCTAATTCTTTTAAATCATAAGAGATAGCACTCCATATTAGATGGATTTTTCGAATTACAGGTAAAATCTTTGTTTCAGAAGGAATTACACTGCTAATTGCACCTAATAAAAAAGTTCCCGTATTATGTACAACGGCATATTCAAGATGATCTCTTATTGCTATGCGTGGAATCAGATTTAGGCAACTTTGATGTGTATCTTTACAATCTCCAATTACTGTATAAAAATCAGATAGATATGTCAGCATCGTTTGAGACTCTAGATGATATCTTAGGGCGTGTTCAGATAAATCCTTACATACATTTATAAACTTAGTTTTAGTACTTGGAGACATATTTCCATTATGTGCTTCCAATAGAACTTGATTAAGATCATCACGGTGTTTAATACAAATCAGATTTGCATAAGCTATAATATTTTGAGCGAGAGCAATTATTGCTGCACGTCCTCCAGTGCCCCAAAATCCAGAGGCTTCTTTTACCCTAGTAGTCATTTCTGTACCTGTTAATACCAATGTAGAATATGCAGTATCTCTTTCTATGAGGTTAAACCAACTTTGTGTTAATTGTCCGTTATTTATATTAGATATTCTCTCCTGTAGAATGCTTTGAGTAGTTGGTAGTGAGATGCATTTTTTCATATAATTAGAAAAATTTCTCCATTCTTCTACTGAGAGGAGAAATGGAGAGCTTTTCCCTCCCAATTCATGTGTTGAAAAGGCTGCAGCATAATTCATATAAAACCCCTCACTATTCATTTTTTGATTAATGGATCATTTTATTTTAAAAATTTATCTGTACATGTTTAATTAAATTAGGGATTTTTTCTTATAATTAGTAACAAGAGAACCTGCTAATTCCATTCTGATTTTTGTTACGTTAGAAAGGTCTGGCCCATCCTGAACTTTAATTGTCCAAGTTGTGTAAGGGTTTGGAATAAAGTAATCGTAAGCAAATTCGTCCGCAATGATTCCATCAGTAATAATGGTAGCTCCTTGATAACTAAATCTTCGATTAAAGGATTCCGAATTAAATTGAAACTTTTTCTCCATTTATAAATGTTTTTCTTCAAGAAAAGTTCTCTGCATTTTTATAAAAATTTTCCGCTTCATCCCGAATTGCTTTCCAATCTTCAAAGGCCAATTCAAGCTCTAAAGCAGCAATGAACTCCTCCAAATTTTCGATATCCTCAATATTATCTGCTAGTTCTTTTAAATCATAAGATATAGCGCTCCATATTCTATGGACTTTTCGAATAACAGTGCACACGGAATCTTTATACTGAACCAAACTCATGACTGGAGCTACTAAATAGACAACCGTGTTTTGTGCGACAACGAAATCATTTGAATTTTGCAATGGTAACTGTGACATCAGATATGACCAAGTTTGTACTGTTTCTTCGTATTTTTGAATCTCTGAATAAAATTCGGAAAGGGATGTTTCCATAGATTGAGACTGTTGATAATATGTTTGTGCGTGACTAGATAGATCTTTACATATATTTACGAATTTAGATTTTGTATTTGGGGATAATTTCCCAGCTTGTGCTTCCGATATTACTTGATTAAGATCATTATGATATTTAATAGAAATTAAATCCGCAAAGACAACCATATTTTGAGCAATGATAAGTATATCTTTATGCCCTCCATTGTCCCAGAACCTACATTTTTCTATAACGTTTAACTTCGTTGTAATTGCTTCTTCAACTAATCTACGAAAAGTAGAAGTTGTGATGAGTCTATCCCAATTACTTTTGACTTTTCCGTCGAGTATGAGGTATATTCTTTCCTTCACTTGATCGATACTAGTCGGTGCTGAGATCCATTTGTTTAAATAATTAGCGAATGAACGCCATTCTTCTATCGTAAGGAGAAAAGGAGAATTTTCCCCTCCTAATTCTCGTGGAGAAAAGGCTAAATGGTTCATATGAACACCTCTCTAGATAATTGTTAGTTGTATTTACTCATTGCCTTTTAAACAGATTTTATTAAATCATTTAAACTGGACTATTTTTCTTATAATTAGCAACAAGAGAACCTGCTAATTCCATTCTGATTTTTGTTACGTTAGAAAGGTCTGGCCCATCCTGAACTTTAATTGTCCAAGTTGTGTAAGGGTTTGGAATAAAGTAATCGTAAGCAAATTCGTCCGCAATGATTCCATCAGTAATAATGGTAGTTCCTTGATAACTAAATCCTCGATTAAAGGATTCCGAATTAAATTGAAACTTTTTCTCCATATAATTATCATAATAATGGCCTAAATTCGTAATCCGTATTTGTACTTTAGAAGTAGCGTCAATTCCATCTAACCAAATTCGCATTAATTTGAGGCGCACACGATACTCATTTTCAAAAAGAGTATCGTTTAAATTGATTTCCCACGAAGCTTCTCTTTGTTCCTTCAATGACTCTAGAACTTTTGAATCTGTAATTTCTACTATTCTATTTTGAAAGCGTTGAGGAGGTGGATTAAATTGTTTTAAAGCCTGCATACAATCAGTTTGTATTGTTGCCACATCCACTTTTAGTTCGGATACATCTTTTAAGATATTTGGGTTTACATCTGAGTCTCGGAGAGCCCAATATTTATAAGCATGTTTGTAATTTGCTAATGCCACAAATAGAATTTGCTTCATGTCTATATAACGTTGATACAACTTTTGTTCCATTTCTTCATTTTCAGATTCTTGTCCCTCTAGATTTCTAATATACTCTTCTAATCTTGCAAGGTCAGCTTGATGGATATGTTTTTCAATTAACAGACGGAATAGTTCTTGACCACAACGAATGACAGCTACTTGAATTGAAGCAAGTGTTTGTCCATAAACAGCTAAAATGTCTAACTCTAGTAGATATGCACTAGCACCTTCAATTTCTTTCTTAATTGCATCGTCTAAAGCTGCAGCTGTCTTTAACTTAAATATGTCCCAAGTTGCTTTACCAGTTAAATCTTCTTGAGGAATATCCCATTCCGTATCTTTAATTTTTTCAAATAGATCATCTGGGAATTGCATATCTCCAGATGCCTCTGATATATCTTCTGCTAATGCATATACCTTGTTAATTAATTCAACGAGGTCATTTAGTTTCTCCATATTTTCTTTTAATGCTTGAGCTAATGCTGATAGCTCACCACCAGCTTCTATAATTTCCTTTAAAGCATTAATTATCCCTATTATTTCTCCAGGGGCAGAAGCTCCTCCTGAAGCAATTATGGAACCCATAGATTGTGCGAAATTTAGTACAGTACTTACCATTTTAAAAGCTAATCTCATCTGTTGTTCATATTCATATTTCTTAAGTCCATACTCGAACTCAATTTTAGCTAATGTTAAGACATGCTGTTGTTTCTCAAATTGGCGTAAAGATGTCTCAATGGCATCTCGAGAATTTTTTAAATTGTTTTTTGCTTGATTAATTAATGTTTCTTTAAACAATAGGGTATCTTGTTCATGCTTTAGCATGAGCAAGGCTGCATTTTTACGGTCATCAATTGACAAATTTTTATCTAAGTAACGATGATATTGTGCCTCAAATTGCTGCGCAGCTCCCAAAAAAGCATTAATTTCATCTCTGTAGAGTTCTTTATCTAAAAGGGGCACAAACGTATTATCACCACGATTAGCAGTTAAAATAGCCAACAATGAAGTGCTTTGTACACACAATGAAGTTAGTCCGTCATATTGGGTAGTAAATATCTTTAACCAATTTAACTGATTGGCTGCAATATCAGGTCTTGATTCAAAAAATAGACATGCTACTTGGAAAACTGAAGTAAAAAGCTTTGGAAGTTGTGGTGTTGGGACTACGTGTGTAATTTCTTCTGCAGTAAATATTCCATCCTTATCGGACAATCTTACGCCTTTATTTTTGAGCTCTATAGAATAAGGAGGTGGAGAACTTTGATTATAAATTGGAGTTGCATGTAACACTCCAGAAAGTTCAATACCATATATCGTCAACTGAGCTAACTTGCCTCCATTCTTATAGTCTAGTAAAATCTCTGCGGTCCCTTCTGATTGTATTTCCACTCTTCTTGCTCTAATAACTAGTTGTATATCTTGTAAAGTACAACTAAATTTGTCAGGAATTCGAACAACATCCGCAAAGATTGAAATCATTCTTGGTGCTAATTCACCGTCCTCAATAGACTTATATACTTCACCTAAGTCTACGAATAAATCTCGAATTTCGTATTTTGTTCTTGTTGTATTTAAGTAAGATGTTCCTGGAATTTGTTGATTTGTTAATAATTCCTCATACAAAGCTTTATAATCAATACTACGAACCATCATGAATTCCTCCATTTATAAAATGAGAGACAAAAGAAAGAATGTATGGAATAAATGAAAATTTATCCTTCTTATTCTTCTTTTGTCTCTAGATTTATAGACCGAACTGTATTTATTTCATTTATTCCTATATTAGAGCAGTTTATATTATAGGTGACATTATTATTTCATACTTAAGCTGTGTATTGTTCAACAACAAACCCAACATCTGCATTAACTCGGAAGTCATCCGCTTGTTTTCCAACAGCTTCCCACTGCATAATAGCCAATTCAACCCCAAGATCAGCAAATTCTGGATCATCATGAATATCTTCCATAACAATTTTAGATAGTTCATCAAGATCACTATGAAGAGAATTCCAAATGCCATGAATTTTCTGTATGATAGGTAACGCAGCAGCCATTCGCTCTTGGATTTTATCCGTTCCTGTATCAGTTTTATCAAGTAAAGACATCAGATAAACATTTCTTTGAATTATTTTATCAGATTCTTCAATTTGTTGTTTTGTAGCATCAATTCTAGCTTTTAATGCTTTACCCTTTGTGCTGTCGAGAATCCCTTTTAACACAAATCCAAAAACAGGTCCAAGTAACAGCGATAACCATGATTGAGATTGATAATCCTCATACTCATCCATATATTCCTCTAAATCTTCTCTTAATCGCTCTACCGAAGCTCTAAGCTGTTTTACTTCTTCACTATGTTCTCCATACTTTTTATCATATTTATCCTTAACCACTGTTAAACTCTGATAATCATTTGCCGTATCAGTTGCAAATGCTCCAATCATCGTTGCCAATGCACCGGCATGATCACGAAATTCGGCTGCTTCCCTTGCTAGCCTCTCACAAATTCTCTTAAACATTTCTAAAGCCTCAGTATCGCCATCTATAATAGCTGGTAAATAATCGATTAATGGTTTGTAGTAAACTTTTGCTCTTCTTGCATAATTTACAATTTCATTAGCAACTCCAAGAACTTCTCTATATGTGTTATCTGTCCAGTTTTGACAGTGATTTTTAACATTTGTATAAACAGAATATAATTCATTAAAATCTGGCATCTCGTCTGAGGCTGAAAGTGCTAAAGCTTTACGCATTTCGGCTTCATTCACGGGTACATATGCTCCATCACCTGTATATTTTTGAATCGTAATCCATTCCTCTTTAGAAAGTAAGAATGGGGAATCTTCTTTACCTCCAAGATCTCTTGGAGAAATATCTCGTTTTACCATTACAATACACCCTCTCTAATTTATGAAATAATATATATATAAACTTTCTATTTACAAATTCATATAATTACCTCCAGTGTAAATATTTGATAATGAAAATTATATATGAATTCGAAGAGAAATATATCTATGATATGAGAGGTATGTATTTTTTCACGAAAATTCATATTATTCAATCAATTGTCGGGTGCAATTCCGTGTAATACGCTTTCATCCCAATAGAGTCTACTCTATTGGGATATTTCTATAAGTCTGGTATAATGGTATCTCAGAGTGTCCCATATGACTTGTTTCAAAATAGGAGCGTGAAATATGAGAAATATAGGTTATGTACGAGTAAGTTCTGTAGATCAAAACCCGAAGAGGCAATTACAACAAATGGAAGAAATCGGAGTAGATATCATATATCAAGAAAAAGTATCCGGCGCTACCCAAGATAGACCTGAACTTCAAAATATGTTAGGTGACCTTAAAGAAGGAGACACCATTTATGTGACAGATTTAACTCGAATTACTCGAAGTACAAGAGATTTATTTGAATTGGTTGATTATATAAAAAGTAAACAAGCAAACTTAAAATCATTAAAAGATACTTGGTTAGACTTATCTGAAGAAAATCCATATAGTCATTTCTTAATGACAGTAATGGGAGGAGTAAATCAATTAGAGCGGGACTTAATCCGAATGCGTCAACGTGAAGGAATTAACCTAGCTAAACAAGAGGGAAAATATCAAGGGAGAGTAAAAAAGTATCATGAAAAACATGCAGGAATGAATTATGCAATGAAGCTTTATCAAGAGGGAAATATGACAGTAAAACAGATTTGTGAAATTACGAGTGTATCTAGATCCTCTTTATATAGGAAGATACACGATTTAAAATAAACGAATATATTATATTCCTAACGACATTTACTTATTATGGAAATATTATTGCGGACTAGAGCAGGAACCCTGTCACTAGGCCTATTAAGTTTGGTGAAGTTCAGGCTCAGGACGGGTATATGACATCACCTATTATGTATGCACCATTCTTTACAATGGGAGCAAGCTCTTATAATGAAAGACTTACATTTACGATTGGCTATCATTCGCCAGATACAACAAAAGAAAAGGTAGAGCAATTTTTGGAAAGTGTGGTCAATCAACTATCGCAATTGTAATAGGAGTATCCCCCACGCTCAATACGCTAAATTTATATAAGTATAATCTATAATGAAATTTTTTTCAAAAGTTCCAGTATAATTTCATTATAGATTTGCATTCCAAATAAACCCTATCCGGTTTCAATTTTCACATCCTTCTTCTTTAAATTTGTATTACTAAATAAAGTCGTTTAAAAATAATTGAAGCTAATTTCACCATTGATAATATTTTTGGTATGATCAATGTATAATAAAATTATAACTCATGTAAGAGTCTAAGCGTTATTTGATCAACGATCGCTCAGGCAATGAGTTATACCCCTTGGAAAAGGTACCTTGCAGCAGGGGTACCTTTTCTTTTATTTTTAGTTATAAAATAGTTTAATTAGAAACTATGTAGTTAAAAAGTATGATGATTAAATTGTAATTGAAGTGAAGCATATATCCCATATGAATATTTTTAAATATTAGAAAGAAAATCATTTGAGCGATAGCTGGTATACCGATGATGGTTAAACATTGCACCCAATTATAATTATATATAGAAAGATGGAGTAGTCCAAATGAGCTTCCAGACAAAATTAAAGAGGTTGTAATTGAAGTAATAGGACTTATTATGAAAGAACGTATGATTTTGTGCCAAAAGAATAATATAGATACAAACATAATGTTCTCACCAATTAATTGAATTGCAATACCAGGCGTTTTAAGGAACATATTGGTCGTCCCTTCATTTTCAATGGGGTTAGATGTTCCATTGAATGCTGTAAAAGATATTAGTACAGACAAAAACAACAACATTATAATGTAAATAATGAAAGCAGTGAAGAAAGATATTTTCAGCTGATGGAAAGTGATTTTTTTAGAAAATAAATATCTTTGATCCCACATTATAAGTAGAAATACAAACGTGATAGGAAACGAAAAATATAGTGCTTTAATTATGTATTGCAGCAGTATATCTATTTTATTTATATAATTAAGCGTAAATGAAGGGAAAGGTATGTAAACTGTAGCAATACAAAATATGATTAGTATTAGGAGCTGCAAATACGTTTTAGTTTGCACTAAGCAATCTAAGTATGTATTTGCAGCACTAAACGCGTTTAAAGACCGCTTACACTCTCTAAAAAATGCGTTCATAACACCCCTCCATTTTTATATTGGTAAATACATTTGACTAACACTCCATTCTTTCCTACTTTTATAAAATGTAATCTCATGCACATTTTATAAAACTTCACGTACCGTAATTATTGATTATATTTAAAATATAGTTAACAAGGGGATTTCTATTCCAAAAGAAAAAAAGCACCCTTTTGGATGCTCCCTTTATTATATATATCAACTAATTAATACTTCATCATATTGGTTATGCGGGTTATTTCAAAGTGCTCATTTTTATCTTTCAGGTAGTTCTAATTGATAAATCAAGAACTATTTCTTCATTCTCTCTTCAACCCCACTAATAAAACTAATACTCAATCTGAACCAACTAAACAAACTAAACAAACCAAACAAGAAAATACAGGTAATCATTCATTTGCTAACCTTGAAAAAGAATTTGATGCTAAACTCGGTATTTATGCATTAACTGTTTCTTATCGATCAGATGATCGTTTTACATTTGCATCTACATCCAAATCATTAGCTGCGGGAGCTCTTTTACGTCAAAACTCAATAGAAGCTCTTGATTAAAGGATTACGTATACTCGTGAAGATCTTTCTAATTATAATCCAATTTCAGAAAAGCATGTTGATACAGGAATGACGTTAAAAGAACTTGCTGATGCTTCTGTTCGATATAGTGACAGTACGGCACATAATTTGATTCTTAAACAATTAGGTGGTCCCTCTGAGTTTGAAAAAATATTAAGAGAAATTGGTGATACTGTTACTACTTCAGAACGATTTGAACCTGAATTAAATGAAGTGAATCCAGGAGAAACACATGATACCAGTACACCAAAAGCGATAGCTAAGACGCTTCAATCTTTTACATTAGGAACTGCACTTCCACTTGATAAACGTGAACTATTAGGGGTCACCATACATGACAATCAAGCTAAGTTTTCATGATGCCCCTAAAACAAGAATTTCGTGAATTTTTACTGTTTTGGGGTGTTTCTTTTCACTAGATTGATGGACATGTCCTGCTACCCCAATTATGTAGCAAGTGTTTTTTTATGATTTGATTCTTTTACAATACACGAGCGTCGTCTTCTATAGTTTTTTTTTTTAATTTTTGGGTCTTATTTTTAGATTTTTTGAAAGTTAGAGCCATACCAACAAAAATTAGAGTAATCCCTGATACTTGCATTAAAGTTGGTCGGAATCCTGTAAGCACCGTGTCCAATAAAATTGCTACAGCTGGATCTAAAAAAACTAATATCGAGATTAATTTTGTTGATAAATCACGTAAGCTATCAAAGAATAAGTAGTATACCAATCCTGTATGGATAAGGCCGGTTGCTATAATATACGTCCAATTACTTTGAGTCAGTCCATGGAATGCATCAAAATCTATAAAGGGTATTAGAAGAAAAATCCCTAAAAATGTTTGCAAAAAGGTCATTGCATAAGCACTCATGTTCTTAATACCTTTCCCAAATAAAGTTGTAAATGCATAAAACAGAGCTGCGAGAAGTCCCCAAACCATGCCAGAAGACATTAACGAGTCGAAAGAGAAGTTTTTGTTTATGCCAGCGATTAATAACGCTCCTACAAAGCAGATAATGATAGAGATAACAGATAATACTGTTAATTTTTCTTTAAAAACAATACTTCCAATGATAAGTACAATTATTGGAGCAAGGTGATAGACTGATATTGCAACTGTGACTGACATATTTTCAAACGCTTTAAATAAAAATACCCAATTAAATACAAGGAAAAATCCACATATCAAGACTTGAATAACTTCTTTTCGTTCCCATTTATCATGTTTGTACTGTCCAGTAATTAGCCAGCATAGACTTAAAAATATTGTAGCAAAAATGCATCGTACAAATACCAATTCAAATGAAGGTAAATTTGTTTGTACGGAAAAAAAGCCGACTGAACCGAAAATAACCATTGATATTATCATCTTCAAAGCCGGTAATGATTTTTTCTCAATAGAATTTTGTTGAATCAATTTAATCCCTCCGTTAAATATCTAATTTTTAGTAAGAAAAGCACCGTCCTTCTATAAAGGGCAGGTGCTTTTAATTTATCTTCAAAAAACACTTAATTATAAATTCTTCCCAGCTGTCCAACCACCATCTATGACAAAGTTGGAACCTGTAACAAAGCGAGCCTGATCAGAAATTAAATATTCAATACACGAAACAATATCCTGCGGTAGTCCCCACGTATCTAAGGATTGATTGCTTTTTATAAGGGATACCAAACGCTCATCACTAAAATATTCTTCTGTAAGCTCTGTCCTAATGACACCGGGAGAAATACTGTTCACTCGTATGTTCTGCTTACCAAATTCCATAGCCATCTGTTTAGTAAGTCCAATTAGAGCATGTTTTGATGCAACATAAGCTGCTCTTTCAGGTTCAGCCATTAATCCTGAAACAGATGCTATATTTACTATGCAACCTTTTGTTTTAGACTTGTACCAACGCTTAGCAGCTTCCCTTGAAAGAATAAATGGTGCTACTAAATTAACATCTATTACTTTTTTAAATAGATCATCAGAGAGTTCTAATACAGGTGTTATTTCCCTGATACCAGCCGCGTTTATAAGTATGTCGGGACAAAGGGTATCTGTATCCAATTGTATAAAAAGATTATTAATCTCATTGCTGTTACTTAAATCTATTTGTACTAACTTAAAAGACTTATGTGTTTTTGTATAGTCTACTAATTTATTTGTATTAATATCAAGAGCTATTACATTGAATGATTTTTCTAAAAAATATTCAATACAAGCATTTCCTATACCACTGTTGGCGCCTGAGATCATAATAGTCTTATTTTTTATCATTTTGGCTCCTTATAAGAAAACGTTACTAATAAAATGTCACGTAAGGCTTTTGTATTACACTCTGTTCCTAGTGGTGTTACAGCGTGGAATACCTTTTGTCCAAATACTAAAGTTTCTAGGGGATCCTTCAAGCTAATAAGCTTGTTAATTTCCCTAGGGCTGTTTGCAATCAGATTGTCTCCGCCAAGAGCTGTATTACTTAAATTCATGAGGTGTAAAAAGACAATCGGCTCATCATCCTTATGTAGCCAAATTGGAGAGCTAAAAGAAGGATTTTCTCTAGTTGCCTTATATCTTACTTGATGTAGACCTATAACCAAATCCTTACTTGTATCAAGTATATTTGTATTAGATGCAAATTCACTATCAAAGCGAACAATTTTCTCAATTAATGAATTATGTAAAAATTCATCTGTTATACTGTTGAAATTTCTAATTTTCCCACCATCGTCATAATTATATTCTTCAGATTGGAAATACCCATTGTCTGTATCTAGAACATAATTTGAAGAACCAGCGTATTTTATATATCTTGAATAGGCTCTAGCGCGACATTCGCCATATGCGTCGTTTTGTAAGCTGTAGTAGTCTAACTGTGCTTTCGTTAGTAATGCTTGATCTTCTTGATCTTGTAAAAAAATATCATTAGAGATTTGAATGTATCCATTTGATTCGAATTCATGTACCTTTTGTTCTACGTCAAAACTGCTTGTCTTATTAGAAACTGTTGTTAGCATAAGAGCACCTCAAACTTTCAAATTATATTTTCCCCACTGTATATTCAGCATGAAGCATGGGTTGAGGAGTAATATGTTTAATAACCTTAAATATAACTTGTTAAATTAATACACAACATTAACTATCCATTAACTATTTGGTTATTAATAACTCCTATTACAGTATAAACCATATTAGATAATTTCTGCAAACTCTTTCGAATTGTATGAAATTTTATTTTAATTAGTTTTTTATTCTGACTCGCTAGGCTTTTTCTCTTTATTCCCCATTTTTGCTTGTCCTCTCCAAAATGTCAGATGTATCATTCAAATAAATTCTTTTCAAATAACGTCGATTAATCCATCTGTATAAATACATGTATATAAAGACGAGAATTGATTTTTTAAAAAGGTAAAATATTACCTTTTATTAGTAGAATGTTTTATCTCCATATTTTTATTATTGAAAAAACTAAGTGTTAAATCAAATGCAAATATTCATATCGTTATTTCTTGATTATAAAATATAAAGAACCACCACTGCTAAATGGAACGCTATGCATGACCACCGTCATCCTAGTCCAGCGCTAATCTATTAGCAAAACATTGAACCCTTATTTCGAATGCCTTCTCTTTTTATCTTCTTTTTTCAACAATCTTTTGCTAATTTAATATTCAGTTGTATGTAGTGTTATCACCCTTAAATATATTTCCATGTAATCTAAATTTGATATTATGTTCAAGTGCAAAATACATAAGGGGGATTAGGAATATGGAAAGACCAGTTGTTATTGAGGAGTATACACCGGATTGGGCACTACAATTTAAAGAAGAACAAAGGCTAGGTACAATGGGAGATAAAGCTATTACAATTGAACATATTAGAAGTACATCTGTTGAAGGATTAGGAGCTAAACCAATATTAGATATTATGATTGGAGTTCATAATTTAATAGAAGTAGATGAGTTTATTGAACCTTTAAAAAAGATTGCATATGAATATGTATTTCATAAAGAGTTTCCAAACAGAAGGGTTTTTAGAAAGGGATTATGGAGAGCGGGAACACATCATTTGCACGTTTATGAACTAGGGAGTGAAGAATGGAACAGTAATATCTTATTTAGAGATTATCTAAAAAACCATCCTGATACACTCCAACAGTATTATCAATTAAAACAAAAATTAGCTGAAAAACATCATCATGATAGAGTCGCATACACAAATGAAAAAGCGCCATTTATAACAGATATTATTCACAAAGCTAAAAATGAAATTAACCTCCGCTAACGAATATCATGTAAATATATAAAGTTATCAAACGACTATATGAGGTACCGTCGCATCACCATAAAGATAAAGTTTTACACTATCCATTAAGTAAAAAAGACGTTATTCTTTTTGTAGAAATATACAGAAAGGATGGCGTTTTTGTATGAATCTATCGATTCAGGATGAGTTTCATTTGTTCGCTGAAGAACTACAGCGATATTTATCTCCTCATATTCTTCAACAACTTGCACAAGAGACAGGTTTTGTAAAACGTAAAAGTAAGTATGGCGCACGAGATTTGGCTGCTTTATGTATCTGGATTAGTCAATAGGTAGCAAGCGATTCTCTTACTCGATTATGTAGTCAGCTTTATGCAAATACAGCTACACTTATAAGTCCAAAAGGACTTAATCAACGTTTTAACCGATGCGCTGTTTTATTTCTACAGCGTGTATTTTCCCTTTTAATTAAAAGCCAACTGAACGATTCTTCTCAAATCTCAAACCAATACATTTCTTATTTTCAGCGTATACGTATTTTAGATGCTACTATTTTTCAAGTACCCAATCATTTGGCTCCTATTTATCCTGGTTCAGGAGGATGTGCACAAACAGCTGGTATTAAGATTCAGCTAGAGTATGATTTACATAGTGGAAAATCCCTCAATTTTCAAATGGAACCAGGTAAAAATAATGATAAAACCTTTGGTACAGAATGTTTGGATACCTTACGACCAAGAGATTTATGTATTCGAGATTTAGGATACTTTTCTCTAAAAGATTTAGACCAGATGGATCAACGAGGGGTGTTCTATGTTTCACGGTTGAAATTAAATAATAGAGTATATGTGAAAAATGAATCTCCAGAATTCTTTCGGGATGGGACAGTAAAAAAGCAATCTTTATATGCTTTACTTGACCTTGACCTTGAACATATCATGCATCAGATAAAACCAGGAGATACTTATGAAATTCGAAATGCCTATGTTGGACAACAAAAATTACCCTCACGAGTTGTAATATACAGACTCACATCAACTCAAGCTCATAAACGTAGGAAACAGCAAACTTATGTTGAAAAGAAAAAAGGGGTTACTTACTCTGAAAAAAGTAAACGTTTAACAGAAATCAATGTTTATATTACCAACATCCCATGGGAAATTGTTCCGATGGAACATGCTCACGAGATTTACTCTCTACGTTGGCAAATAGAGATTGTATTTAAAACATGGAAATCTCTTTTTGGTATCAATCATTGTCACAATATTAAGCGAGAGCGTCTAGAATGTCATCTTTATGGACAGTTAATCGCTATTTTTCTTTGTTCTTCCACTATGTTCAAAATGCGACAGCTGTTACTACAGAAAAAACAAAAAGAATTAAGTGAATATAAAGCAATTTATATGATTCAAGATCATCTGTACTTAGTATATGAAGCTATACAACAAGACACCCAAGAAGTATCAAAAATTTTTCTTCGTCTGTTTGACCTCTTACAGAAAAACGGACGGAAATCCCATCGATATGAGAAAAAGACAGTCTTTGATATTTTAGGTGTTGTTTATCAGTGCACTATATCCAATCTAAAGCAGAAAACTGCATAACCTTTAAAAATACACCTTATCAAGGTTTATTTGGAATGCGTATTTTTAGAAACAAATAAACAAAATATCAAGGATGTAGGCAACAAGAACGGAAGTTCATGAAATACCTAACCTTAGCTTGATGGGCATGTATAATGCCCCCTCCTAGTGAAGATCCATGCATAAACCTACTTACACATTTCTTTACGAACCCAAAAGAACAGACTATTGAAATAGTCTGTTCTTAAGGTAAATGATATAATTTTAGAGTTTATACACTAGAACCAATTGTTTATGGATCATAGTGCTAGTCCATTTATTATTTCCAAACCCATTTAGAATGTTCAATAAATGGGGGCAGATTATGTTGATATTCCGTATAAATAATATCATTACATTAATTTTCTTTCGGAAGTACAATCCCTTTATACAATTGAACTGTAATCAAGTAGTAAATCGAATAAATCACTACGAAAATAATAATTGGTAGCCAAATACGAAAGTACGGATCAGCCAAAAGAACGCTGAACATGTTTATACCAACTAATACGTGAACAATACCCACAATTGCTGGGACTAAAAATACGAAGAATAACTCTTTATAAATCGATTGTATTAATAACTCCCTGCGAACACCGATTTTACGAAGCATTTGATAACGTGTACTATCTTTGGATGCACCGGATAGAATTTTAAACATTAAGCAGCTTGCCATCATTGCTAAAAATGCAACTCCAACGAAAAAACCCATAAACATTAGTCCGCTGGCAAAATTATGACTCACAATATACGCTTGATACTTACTATCCAATTCTTCCGCTTTCACATTTTTATATTTTGCTATCTGTAATTCATCAAGTTTTTTCCATTCTTTTATGTATGATCCAAAATCATCTGTTTTCCCCATAAACACAGTACTTTCTTTACCCTTCAACCCATCGTATATGTTTTGATCTACAATTTTCATTTCATAATCAGGATACATATAATCTGGCTGGATCGTTCTGAAAGCCTGGATCCATTGTTTTGTGTTCGTCTCTCCTTGAACCCGTTTTATTGAAAATGCACCAATGGGTATTTCCTCTGAAACTTTCTCTATTTTCATACCTTGCAAGAAAGGGCGATTTTTTTCTACATCTTCTTTAAGATAATAAACATACCTATCATCAACTTTGTAATGATATTCATGTTTTTCTTGGAATAAGATACCACCCAAAATTTTCTTTTCTTCCGCTGTTGGATTATGAATGACTGAATCGTAAATTCGCATTTGATCTGTCATTTTTAGGATGTTGTTTTTAAATGCCATACCACAAGCAATTCCACCAGCACCAAGAGCCACTAAGATTGCTACTGTTGCAAGCACATTTGTTAGACCATTAATGCGGAAATTTAATTGTGCAAAAGTAAAAGCATTTAGGCCTTTTTCACTATGTTTTTTATTACTCTTTAGCTTGTTAATCATAACTGGGAGAAGTGATCCAAATATAAGGTAAGTACCAACGGTTGCTGTGATTAATCCAACGGCCATTAATCCCAAAACAATTAGCGAATTTGCATGAGAAATATAAATCAGTGATGCATAACCAATACCTAATAAAAGAATACCAAGGAATGCAACTACAACTGTCATTTTTCCTTTTACGGCGACACGTTCTGTTTGTGCATCTGCATGTACAAGTTGCAGTACAGAAATACGCGATAATTTAATACTATTCATAATTGCTGATACTATAAATAGTGCAAAGAAGAAGACGCAAGTAATAGTGATAGATGGCAGATAAAATGCTTTATAACCTTCACCAGTAAACTCGAGTTGTTTCATTAATAACTGACCGATACCTTCTGCAAGTCCTACACCAATTGTAATTCCAATCAAAAGAGATGTGGCACCTAATATGATTGTTTCGATAAACATAAGTAAGGTAACTTTATGCTTTTTTGCTCCTAACATCATATACATACCAAATTCTTTTTGGCGAAGAGCTGATAAGAAAGAGTTTGCATATAAAATATAGAAAAATGTGATAACCGCTAACAAAAAGGAACCAATTTTAAATACAGACACAATATCCCTAATAGAAGAGTTAGATTCAAGGAACGTTTTATTGGATGCTAGCGTTTGAAACATATAAAAAGTCGAAATAGAGACAATAAGACCAACAAGTAAAACAATATAATCTCGCAACTTACTTTTTAGGCCTGACATGGAAAGCTTAAATAACATGATTGAACTTCCTTCCTTACGCTTTTTGTGTGCCTAAGTTTGCAAGCACGTCTAAAATTTCTTTATAGAATTCTTCACGGGTACCACCACGATGAATTTCTTTATATAACTCACCATCTTGAATGAATAAAATACGCTGACAGTAACTGGCACTATATGGATCATGCGTAACCATCATAATGGATACACCTTGTTCTTTATTTAAGTTTGTCATCGCATCCAGTAAACTTGCTGCATTTTTAGAATCAAGCGCTCCTGTTGGCTCGTCCCCTAAAATAATTGCTGGCTCATGCACTAACGCACGTGCTGCTGCCGAACGTTGCTTTTGTCCACCAGATACTTCAGATGGATACTTTTGAAGTATTTCTGTAATTCCTAACATACCCGCTACTTTCTCGACTTTGGGTCCAATATTACGTGATGGAACACCTTGAAGAGATAGTGGAAGTGCGATGTTTTCATAAATAGACAGGTTTTCTAACAAGTTAAAATCCTGGAAGATGAATCCTAATTTTTGCGAACGGAAATCAGAAAGCTCACCTTGCTTCATTTTCGTAATATCCGTTCCTGCAATTTCAACAACGCCGCCTGTCGCTTTATCTAACGTTGAAATCACATTTAATAATGTTGTTTTACCAGAACCAGATGGCCCCATAATACCGACAAACTCCCCCTCTTGAATTGAGAATGATACACCTTTTAACGCGTACGATTGATTCTCACCTTTTTTACCGTACAATTTTTGAATGTTTTTTACATCTACAACTGGTTTTATCATATATATCCTCCTATGTTTGCTTTTTCATTTCTTTAAAATAAGCTGCTATTCATATTTGCTACTAACAAAATAGTCATGTTGCATTTACCTTTTCCATAAGGCTGTCACGATGTATCCAATTGAAAGCTGTAAAGAAAATTTTATTTTTAATTTCTCCACTCACCTCATTGCTTTGAATACATACATGATAAACTATGAAAATTAGGAAACACCCTGTAAAATCCTTAAGAATTCTTAAGTTTTATAAAAAAAAGCTTATGGAACCTGTAATTCCATAAGCCAATCTATTTGATTGGATGTTCAACAATAAAGGATATCCAACCTTCTTTATATTCTGCATGTATATTACCATGATGAAGTTCAACAATTCTTTTTGAGATAGCAAGTCCCAGTCCATTTCCTTGATCATTTTTTCTTGCCTTATCACCCCTGAAAAATCTTTCAAACAATTTATTAGGGTCGCTAACAGGCGGCTTCTCGACTTTATTTGATACTTTCAAAATTGCTTTGTTACCTATTAATTCAAGACATACGGATAATTCGGAAGGTTTCATGCTGTACTTTATCGCATTCATAAACAGATTTTCATATACACGTACCATTTTTTCTACATCCATGAAAATAGGTATTGTTTCTTCTGTTATTGATTTTTGAACGATTAAACTTTCCTTTTCAAATATAGGAATGTATTCTCCAACTATTTGCTCCAACAAACCTGATAAATCAACTTCATTAAAGTTTAACTTAGCATCTATGCCTGATAAACGAGTATATTCAAACAGCTCATCAATTAAATATTTCAGTCTCTGTGACTTTGAATAAGTGGTTTCAAGGTATTCCTGTAATTGTGTTTTACTGTTGTATTGCCCTCTTTTTAATAAATCTATATAGCCAATAATAGATGTTAACGGTGTGCGTAAGTCATGAGATACATTGGTTATAAGTTCATTTTTTGTACGTTCTAATCGTCTTTCCTGTTCAAATGTATTTTCCAATTCCTTGGACATATAGTTGATATTTTGAGCAAGTTGGGTCAATTCGTCCTTCCCCTTAATCCCAATTGTCAAACCCAGTTTTCCATTTGCAATATCATTTACATTATCCGAAATGAGCTTCAAATATACTATTTTCTTTCGAACCAATATCAAAAAAATTATTATAAAGTTAAAGATTGCGAACGCGAATAAGAACAACAATGCCAAATTGAATTCAAACATACCAAATTCTTCGTGTTTTACAAAAAATGGATCTATGACGTATGCCAAAATGAGGATTGTTAAACCAAATGAAATAAAAAAACTAACTGCAACAGCACCAAGAAGTTTTATAATGATCTTATTTCTAAAACTAACATTCTTCATATTTTATATCCAATTCCCCAAACAGTTTTAATATAAATAGGATGTTTAGAATCCTCTTCAATTTTGTCTCTTATTTTTGTAATATGCACCATGACGGTATTATCCGATTTATAAAAAGCATCTTTCCAAACTGCTTCATATATTTTTGCTACACTCAGGACAATCCCTTTGTTACGGGCAAGTAGTTCGAGTATATCAAATTCTTTTGGAGTTAGACTTGTTTCCTTTCCCCTTACCCATACTTGACGTGTATCTGTATTCACGGCTAAATCACCAATTTCTAGGATGCTTTTATTATGATCTATTGACGTATTGTATTTTTTAAACCTTCTTAATTGGGATTTTACCCTAGCGATTAATTCCAATGGGTTAAACGGTTTTGATAAATAATCGTCGGCACCAGAGGCTAGACCCTGAATTTTGTCTATATCCTCTGATTTTGCAGATAGCATAATGATAGGCATATTGCGGTCTTCCCTAATCTTCATGCAAGCTTCAATACCATCCATATCCGGCATCATAATATTCAAAATAATAAGATCAAACTCCTTTTCTTCTAACAGTTGTAAAGCTTCCATAGCATCTTCTGTCTTTTGAGTTTTCAGTCCTTCATTTTCCAAATATACAGAGATAAGATTTCTAATCTCTTTATCATCATCAACAATAAGAATTTTTGACTCCATATGATTCCTCAACATTTTTTCTCGTATTGAACAACTAAAGACATAAGCAGGGGAAACATTTCTATCTTACTTTCTTCAAATTAATTCCTTCAATTATTTTTTTCCAATAAACCTTGAATTTGGAAGGGCTGCAACAACTGATTTCTAGTTCATTATATACATAAAATTAAAAAGGTTAACTATTTTCATACTTAACCCCTCACAGGTTTGAATTCATAATCATATACTAGCATCCAAATCTTAAGAAAAAGGGGAAAAAGTTCTTAAGAATTCTTAAGCTTTCTACAGCACTTTGTCATAAGAATATGTGGTGAAAGGGAAATTAAGTTGTCTTAGTTTAAAAAAGGTAGAAAGGATAATGAATTGACTGGATAAATGGGAATGTTTAAAGCAACAAATAAAAGAAAAGTATAAAAAGCATAATGTAGATAGGCCCTTTGTTCTTGCGATAGATGGTTTAAGTGGTGCTGGGAAAACGACACTAGTACATCAACTAAAAAATATCTTAGATAATATAATACTTATCCATATAGATGATTATATTGTTGAGAAAGCTAAGAGGTATAATACAGGACACGATGAATGGTTTGAATATTATCAGTTACAATGGGATACTAATTATCTAAACTAGTCATACGTTTTTTTATTTCTTTAAAGACTATTTAACCATTAAGGTACCAGGCTAATTATTCCTGAGGATTAGGTGTAATAGATGCCGGAGCTGGTCCGCAAGTTACTGCAAAACCAAATAGTACCACTGGGTTTACGGATGTATGGTGACCCCTAATTGCTTGTTTTTTTATATAGGTCTATCAAAATACACATATCTCATTATTCTAATAAAATCTATTTTATTGATAAAATTTCACATCAATACCAAATTAATGGAAATAGATGTAAGATTAATTTGTAAGTAAATTTTATTAAGGAGTGATAATTGTGAAACGAGTAATTGGTGTACTTTCCACAGGTTTATTAGCAGGTGCAATGTTATTTGGTACTTCAAGCCCTCAGGCGTATGCGGAGTCCCCATCAAAGCCATACCAGGTAGTAACACCTGGAATTAATGGTGAACAAGCGACTATTGGTTTTGACGAAAAGTCAGATTTTGAAAATTTTTTAACTGCACATCCAGTTCCTAAAAACTTCAAGATTCAACCTTTAGCTCAAATTTATTCTACTTTTTATTACGATAACGATTTGAAAGGTTCAAGTTTTACTGTAAATGCAAGTAGAAACCCAGTTATTATTGCAAACTTTGGTGGTTCAAACAATGATAATGTTTCCTCTGTACTTACACATTCTTTTGGAGATTATACAACTATCTATGAACATAATAACGCCCAAGGACATGCACTTGCTATTGTAAATAACGGTGGATATATTAATTTGACTAGTTTTAGTTTGGGGGATGGGGCTAGAACTTGGAATGATGAGGCCTCTTCAGCAATTGTGAAATCTAATTGAAATGTATGATGTGGGGTTATGTTAACCAGGGGTACGGAAACGATTCAGGCCATTATTATGGGGAAGGAAACGTTGCGTACCGAACTTGCTACTGAAATGGGTATACAGAGGCTAGATTCTCTGCTTGAAATGGGACGTAAAAGCATCGAGGACGTGAGAGGTTACCTACATCAAATGGATTCTCCGTGTCAATCGCCTTCCTTGATTCAACCTCTACAAAATCTTGGAGCCGAATTTAAGGAGCACGCTCAGGTAAATGTAAGTTTTAGGATGTTCGGAGAGGAATATCAACTATCTCGGCAAGCGAAGATCGCATTCATTCGTTGCTTACAAGAGTCCCTAACGAATGCAGTACGTCATGGTCAGGGGACTGAAATTATAGTTTCATTGCAGTTTGAACAACAATATACGAGGTTAGAAGTTCAAGATAACGGAAAAGGAAATGTAGAATGGCAGGAAGGCTTCGGTATGAATGCGATGAAAGAACGGGCAGTGAATTTGCAAGGTCAATTGTCTGTATGTACAAAGCCAGAGGAAGGAATGCTTGTTACATGTACCATACCGCGACAAACTGAAATAAAAGATGGACTTATTCGTTTGTTAATTGTAGATGATCAGCCATTTGTTCGGGAAAGTTTGAGGAAACTACTCGATAGATATGAAGATTTAAGTGTAGTCGGTTTGGCTGAGGATGGCAATCAAGCCATCGATTTGTGTGGGCGCCTTCAACCCCATGTTATACTTATGGATTTAGATATGTAGCACATGGATGGAGTCGAAGCAACCAAAAAGATTAAGCAACAATGGCCACATATCCGTGTATTGATTTTTACAACTTCCCAGGATACCGAACAGGCGTTTGATTCAATTCGCAACGGTGCGGATGGTTTTTTACTCAAATCTATTGAAACATTGGAGCTAGCTAATACAATCCGACTTATTCACAAAGGTGGGACACTGATTGATCAGGGAATGTCTCACAAAATATTTGAGAAGCTTGATCAGCAAATCGAGACACCACAATCAAAAGCAACTGCTTATGAGCTAACAGCTAGAGAGATAGAAACATTGCAGTTAGTAGCAAAAGGACTTCGATACAATACGATAGCTTCAAGGCTATATTTATCGAATGGTACGGTCAGGAACTATGCTTCAACAGCTTACACAAAGTTAGGAGTGCGTAACAAGGAAGAAGCTGTCCACAAGGCTCTAGAAATTGGAATTATTGAATCAAGTAAGCTCATTCTTTCATTTTTAAAAGACTTAAATTCTATAACATACGCTTTAAAACCTTTAATACCTAGAACAAGGACTATAATTATAGAAATTATACTATTTCGTATTTATGTTTTTATAAAATAAAAAATAGGTGAATTGTAATCCCTGTTTGGGTATACATCCACCTATTTTTTTAATTTAATTAGCATGACCTAGTATTTGTATGATTTTATCAGCTTTGGAGTTTTGAATATGATAGTACATCTCTAACCCTTTTCTTTCAGCTTTCAGTGCTTTCCCTTTCATTTTGGATAAATGTTGCGATACTGTTGATTGTGGAATATCCAAAATATTAGTTAATTGTGTTACATTTAATTTCTTGCTCTTAGCCAATTCACTAACAATTTGTAGACGTATTGGATGAGCCATAACTTTTAATAGTTCAACGTTTTCTTCAGAAAGTAAACCTTTTACACTATCATTATTAAATTTGTTCATAATACTACCTCGCATTCAATTTATATTTTATTCGAATTTTTAATGTATATTCCTAATATTATTATATTAAAATTCTTTGTGCGTTTAACTATAAATTAATTATATAATTTCAACTTGTGCTATGTGCGGAGTTAATATGTGTTTGTCGTGAAGTTTTTTAGATGTGTTTAGTAATTAAAAAAGCTACAAAGAAATTTTATCTCTTTGTAGCTTTAAATTAATGAATTATGCAGTATAAAAATACTAGTGCCATCAATATACCCATTTTTAAAGTAAAGATAAGTGAATCTGATTTTATGATTTTAAAAATGAATGTGCCTGTAATTCCCCTATAACACTGACTCATCAGATCATGCTCTGACTTTATTATTATACTAATGTATATAACGGAAATCAATATTATAGTAATAAGTAGACTCCCCTGCTCTCCTTCGTTTTTATGCATTTTATATCATGAAAGTAATATCTAGAAATATATAGTTTTATAGTTTTGGTTATATACTTATACAAGTAATTTAGCCCTTTTTAAGAGTTGAAAATAAGTTGTATATAAGGAATGGTTGGAATGAAGAACAAATTTACACGTATGATCATGTTAATGGTGGTAATGGCCTTATCAGTTACAGCACTTGCAGCATGTGGAAATAATCGTGATTCCGAAGAAGTTGCTACAGCGTATTTCGAAGATGTAAAAGAAGGAAATGTAAAAGATTTTGGAGAGTTATTCACTCCTGAAGCGATGAAAATCGTTGCCTTTGTGGGCGGAAATGCAGAACTAATCAAATCCGTTAGCAAGGATCTTAAAAGCTATAAAATTCGAAAAATCGAAGAGAAAAATGAAATTGCTACAGTAACTGTTGATGCTGTATATAAAGGTAATCCTAAAAAAGTAATCGTAATTGAACTAGAGAAAACGGATGATGGTTGGAAAATTAGTAAATCATAAAAAAACGGTCTAGAATTCTAGGCCGTTTTTTAGTTTCCTCAATCTTCTTATTCGAAATCACGTAGACTAGCAAGTAATTCTGTAAGTGTTGAGCAAACAGGATATATTGCTTCCTCTATGTCTTCTTCCTCATGATCCCAGAATACGATTGTTGGTAAATCAGTGTTGTTTCGATAATCAAAGCATAGAAGATTGCCGAATGGATCTCTAGCAAAAGGATATATTTTGTCAGCTAATCTATCTTTCGTATTATTATATGTTTCTAGCAATGAATATTTTCTATCAGAATCTAAGGTTAAAAGATTATTAAGTGAATTTTCATCTTGATTTGGAATATTAAATGTATCTGGCGTTGGATATCCACCATCATATTCTTGTACACACTCAAGAAAATCATTAGGAAATTTAATATTTAAGTATTGTTCCAATTGTTTAATTTGGTCATCTGTTACTCTTTTTTCATTTACATTAATCCATGTAATGTGACTCATGGCTAAGTACCTCCCCTATCTTTTCCCCAAATTTTATATCCACCTGTATGACCAGTATCATGATGAGTCTGATAATCTACAAGTTGCATCCTTCCAGTGTCTTGATGATGATGCCATGTATAATGCTCTGGAGTTTTTCCTATTTTAAATAATTGAATTTCTTCATCCGTAAATTTTAAAGCTAATTCAGTCTTTTCATAATCTATTAGTTTAGGATTTTGAAAAGTTTTTAGTTTACTATAATCTAAATATGTATACTACATTTCTTGTTTTTTCATAATTTATTATAGTTTGATATGCTGTTTTTTATTATGAAAATTTCAAATAAAGCTTGTATGCTTTTTGATGTATTCCGTGATATATGTCTGCCCGAACTCTCTAGCATTCTCATAGGCCTACCAAGTTCCAAATGAAGTCTTTGTATTTATAATCCTGGGATCCTTACCTCTCATTTCTTTCTTTAAACTTTTTTCAACTTAAATAAAACGCTCTTAAAATTATCTGTAATATTTCCCTCTATTTTCTATATTATATATATAAACCCTTTTTTGTAACTACAATGAATTTTTTCCGGAACGGACCCAAAAAAAAACGACCTCTCAAATTCATCTGTAAATAACATTATCATCTTAGGTAATGCATTTATACCTGATAGTTAAAAAGTCTCTTGAAAATAAAAATAGACCCCTTATAACGTTTTTGTGTTTTTTAGGGGTCTATTCTCACTAGAATTTCTATTCTTCTATGTCTTCTTTTACTTCTGCGGATAAAATGTCTTCAGCAAACTTCTTGTAGCCATTATATCCTTTCTTTGCAGCCTTTTTCTTTATTGCTTCTACTACCTTTTCATCAAGATATAGACTTAAATGCTGCTTTTTTTCTTTCGACTCCTCTTTTGATCTATTTTCAATTCTTTCTTTGAAAATTTCCAGATCGTTTTTTAAGTACAATCGTTCAGTAGATTTCCCTTTAGCAATCTCTTTAAAGGGCAATATCCCATTTTTAGCTGCATTATGAACGTAAGTCTTAGATTTATTTAGAAATTCAGCCGCTTCTTTTAATGTTAAAGAGTCTTTGTATAATTCCTCTAACCTTTTTACATCTTCTTGCTCAAAACGATATCCACCATCTGCTTTCCAGGTATCCAGATTGATAGGTTCGATGTGTTTATACTTAATTAGATAGCCTAATTGATTTTTTGTTAGACCTACCCTATCGCATACCTCTTCTAAAGATAAATAGTCCATTTCTCACCTCATCCGAAACTTTCATTCTAGCTGTTGTTTAAATTTTCTTAGTTGATACTTTGTTAAACCTGTTTCTTTTACTACATCTGTGATTGAATACTCCTTATACTGCAGATACTTAAGTGGATTTTCCATATAACGTTCTCGTACCTTATTAAATGTACTCTTTTTCGATAAAGAATTCAATTTCTCTCCTTTCTCTCGGATGGAATCGAAAATGGGACAACCTTTGCAATGTTTGTAGTTTCTTTGTTTTGCCTGTTCTTGCTCATCTGTACAATTCACTGATAGGTTGTTCAGAGGGCAAATTGAACAATGGGTATCTTCTAAATTATAGATTTCATGTAAAATTTTCCGACGAAGATTAGCCAAAAAAATCTCCTCCTACCGCACTTGGATTGAAATGTACAAAAAAACAATTTAAACATTTCCATTATACATCATCTAAACAGAAACATTAAATATTAAGGTAAATATATATATTTAACCATTTCATTTTATACCACAATAAATAATGCATTTATTGTGGTATAATTAGAATCATAAAAATTTATATAAAAATTATTTGTTTAAATATTTCATTCTACTAAAGGTTGTGTTTAAATTTGAATATTATAAATTACGAACATAGTAACCAACTTGTAAAATCAAAATCAGATTTTTTTGATAGCAGTCATTTTGAAAAAATTATGGGTATGGGCATCAGGAATATTGACTATTCTAAATTAAGTGAAGAATCATTGGTTTATTTATTTCTACACGATGAACCTTCTTTAACGAAAAAAAGAAGTGAACGAACAAAAAAAATTTATCTGCATGACCTGTCTCATTTTCTTCACTACATAAAAGAAACAATCGGAACCATTCACGATTTATCCCATAATGAGATGGAAATCTACTTCTATCAACTAAGTAAGAAGTATGCTGCCACTACATTACGTCGAAAGAAAACGGTAGTCCAGCAGTTTCTAAAATACGTTTATGATAACACTGGTCTCTCAGATGACTATAGTAGTCGTCTCAAAAAAGTATCTGTAAAAAAAGAAGAGCTGGTCAATCGTGACCTCTTTCCTGAAGAAGTAAATGAAATACTAGATGCACTGAAGAAAACAAATTTCTTTATGTATACATTGTTTTTCCTTCTTACGACTACTGGACTCCGGATTGAGGAAGTTGCAAACGCAAAATGGGCAGATCTTGTATTCCATTCCTCATTAAATGCTTATCTCTTGCGTGTAGTTGGGAAAGGAAATAAAGCCAGGGAAGTTCGTATTTTTGAAGATGTACTCGACGATATCTGTCGCCTTCGTCAATTGCGTAAACAAACAAGTGAATTGGACGCCTCTAGTACATCTGCTTTTCTACCTAAAGCCGATGGCTCTTACTATAGGGCCGACTACTTATCAAAATATGTAGCAGAAAAGATTGAAGAAACAAACTTACCATTTTTACGTTACCGAAAGGATAGAATTACCCCCCATACCTGCAGACATTTCTTTGCGAATCATTTGATGGGAAAAGGTGTCGAACTTAAGAAAATACGTGACTATTTAGGACACGAATCTATTATGACGACGGAACGCTATTTAAGGGAACGTACAAGACGTCAAAACTTGGCCACAATAGATATAGGAAATTCATTGTTTTAGTAAACATATATAATAGGAAGATTCTCGATTTGATGTATCGATTTCTTCCTATTTTTTCGCGTATAGAATTATAAATGGCTTTCTATTATCACAACATCAAGACTAACTATTACAAATAAAAATAATTTATGACTTATTATAAGTCATAAGGATGCAATTTAACTTTTCTGTTTTACACTAACGTTATAAATCAGAAAGGAAATGTGATGATATGTCTCAACTAAGTAAGCGACTTGCTGAGTTGAGAAAAACAGGGATATACTCAATTCGATGTAGCATATCGCCTGAATATCGCACGTACCACATATGCCAATTGGGAAGATGGAAAAACTGACCCAGACCCAGACGCAGATTCAATCATGAGTATTGCAGACTTATACAATGTATCCATTGATGAATTGTTTGGACGAAGCGCACCTCTAGAAAGTAAATTAGAATCAATTAAAGTAGCAGCGTCAGATCTATCCCATCAAAAACAACAGGAAGTTTTTGATGTTCTTATTGATTATACTAATTTCATTAAAAAACATTTCACTAAATGGATTTAAGTTTTTCATATAGCACCTTTTATATGACTTGTGAACTTTTATTGTATTTTAATTTAAATTTATATATATCGAAAATACGATTTATTATGTTAGAATGATTGTGATATGAAAGATTGCTGATATATTTGTTATTGTGAAAGTAATGTTAGTAAAGTTATGGTGTTTCAAGTTGAAGAAAAAAGACATCTTATCGTTAAAGATGTCTTTTTTCTTTTTGTGGATGAATATATATAATTAGGTTAAATAAAATTTTTAATGTAATTAGCTATGTCACTAGAAAACAATGCCATAAATGTAACGATTATATACATAGGTAATAAAGATTTTGCTTTTTTTTCTCTCATCTGCTTCTTCTTTATGAAGAGTGATATTGTAAAGAGATGTAAATATAGTTCCGATAAAGACAAATACCAGGATTATTTTCTGAAGTAAGAAAGATTGTTCTTCAGCCATTTTTATGAGAGTTCCAACGTCAGCTTTTAATATGGTTTAGTGCTAAGTAAAATGATCTTATTTCACTAAGTGTTGCTGAATCTCCTTAATTAAAAGTTCAGCCCCTTCAGGACTAAGAGCAATTTGTTCATTACCTAATGAAATATTCTTTTCTGAAATATCACCAGTTATTATACAAGCATCATATGACTTGTATTTTTGTAATATTATCATCTCACCGTCAACAAATATTTCTATAGGATCTTTTTCTGCAATTCCTAATGTTCTTCTTAACTCTTTCGGAAGAACAATACGCCCTAATTCATCTATTTTACGTGTAACACCTGTTGATTTCATGTTATACCACCCTTTTATTTGTTTTTCTAAATCATTCAATTCTTTTAATAAATTTTCATGTTAGCTATAAATCACATATGGACAGATGGACTAAATGATGTATGTTTGTTATCATTTGCGTTTAATACTACAATTTTATCTACAAGATTAATAGCTTTATCCAACGAAATATTTTTTTCATAACATTTATAGCCTAGTTCCAAAGTTAAAACCGTAGCCTCACTTAACAGATATTGTTTTTGAATTTCATCAATTTCTTTCCCTGTTTTACGAATGTTTATATACTGTTCTATCGATATATTTTTATATTCCTCTCACTACAATTTATATATCTAAATTGCTATTATCATCTTTTATTTCGTTTTCTCTTTCTTTAGCTTCTAACATAAATTTAGCGTAAATCATTATCTTTTCTAGTTCATCTTTCTTCGCATTATAATCTGTGATATAACGTTCTTTTCTTCCTGGACTCATATATTTATTTTTTTCATTTCGTTTATTGTTTCTATATTTAAGATTTTTTCTTTTCCTTTTAGCTCATGTATGAGTTTTAAATTTATAGCTATACCGATGCTCCATAGGGTTAAACCGATAATGAAAGAAAGTAATAGATATACTGAGAGAGAATTATTAATGAACATGAAATAGAGAAAATAAATAATTGAGATTACCCACAAAAATGGATTGTAGTATTTTTGTATATTTTTATATTTTTGTATTTTTATTTCGTGTTGCTTTTTTCTCATTTCAAGAGTCTCTAACATGTATAATCTCCTTTTAAATAGTTTACAAAGGTCCATTTGCTAAATGCTCGTTTTTCATACGTTACCTTACTATGCTAGTACGCCACAATTTCGCCTAACAACGTATTAAATTTAATTATGGCCTAATCACTTTAACAATAGCAAACACCAGAAATAATCAAATAAACTTAAAACTATTACATGCAACGAGACCCCTGTATACTGACTAAATATTTCAGTGAATTTGTTATAAGTGACTTCGAATTTATTCTTAAAAATAAGTAAAATTACAGAACTAATTAAACATATAATTGCGCCGGTTAATCTTATGATGTCGGGAGTATAAAGCTGGTTAGTTTTTAACCATAAGACAATACTCATCACTATGACAGTTGTAGAAAAGATGAAGATAGACATGATAAGAGATAAAATTCCGATAGTCACAGCATCTTCATTTTAAAGTAATAGTTCTTATACATCAATATCAAAAAATTTATATATAAATTTATAGAAATCAATTAAGGTTATTATATAACTATGAATAAGTTAAAGGGTGTTCAATATGACTAAAAAGAAACAGTTTGAATTACCTCCACATTCACTTCGTTTAGAAGTGGGGGATTCCTTACGGTTAGAAGCCTTATCGCTTCATTCTTTAAATTAATACTTGCGTTAATATCCCTATCATGATGTGTACGATAAGAAGGGCAGTCCTATTTACGTAGATTCAGATTTTTAACATTTATATAAAATAAAATTTGCTTAATTGTAAATAAAGCCTATGTATATGTGAAAGAAGAGCCGTCCTGTCGGGCGGCTCTTCTCATTTTAATATTTAATTTTGCTATTCAAATAGTTTATCCATTAAATCTTGGACTTCACGTCTTTTTTTATCTGTTTCGTTCTTATCGATTGTATACTTATCATCCTCAATAATAAGAACGTCACCTTCTTTTGCAGTAGAAGGGAGTTTAGATTTAGGTACATCAATTGTGGAGTTATTAATTTCAATAACTGCTAGTTCTCCTTCAAAACGGTCAATAATACCTCTTTTCATAATTATCTCTCCGTTCTTACAGAAACATTCGAACCATCGCTGTTAACAACTACTGTTCCATTTAAATCAGTTCTATAGACCTTAACAGACATTGCAGATAACTTAGCTAAAGTTTCTTGTGTTGGATGTCCATATCGGTTACCTGCACCGGCACTGATTACAGCAATGCTTGGCTTAACTGCATCTAAAAATGGTTGAGAAGAAGAAGTCTTACTTCCATGATGACCAGGTTTTAATACATCAGATTTTAGGTTAGAACCATGCGCTGCAACCATATCTTTTTCACTTTTTGTCTCAGCGTCGCCAGTAAATAAGAATGATTTGCTACCATGCGTTACTTTTAACACAGCACTCCATTCGTTTAAGTCGTCACCATATTCTTTAACAGGAGCAAAGAATTGTGAGTCTAAACCATTGATTGGTAAAGTTACACCAGTTTTTGCTTCTTTAATTGTTAATCCTTTGTTAGCTACTGCAGTTAAAAAGTCTTTATACGTTTGTGTCGTATGACTTACTTTAGGAGCGTAAACATTTTTTACATTCATAGAATAAAGGACCTCATCTAATCCGCCTACATGATCGGCATCAGGATGAGTAGCAATCATATAATCAATTGTGTTGAATCCCAATCCTTTTAGATAATTCGCCACTACTTTACCTTTTCCATTGTTACCTGCGTCAATGAGGATTGTTTCTCCACTTGGTGACTTAATAAATGTAGCATCACCTTGTCCCACATCAATATAATGAACCTCTAAGTTACCCTGAGGCTTAGGAAGAGAAGGACGGAAACTTGGTTCTAATACACGAGCCAAGAATGCAGCGAATTGTTCACGAGTTACTTTTACGTCTGGACCAAATGTACCGTCAGGTAATCCAGCAGTAATATTGTTTTGAGCTAGCGTTTTGATGTATTGGTAACCCCAATGAGTAGATGGAACATCAGGGAAATTGACGTCCGCACCTGTAGGCTTCAAATCAAAAGTTTTAACAAGAACTACTGCCATTTCTGCACGAGATAATGAGCGGTCAGGGAAGTAGTTTTTCTCACGTTGTACAATGTTATTATGTGCTAACTTATGTACAGAATCATAGTAATAGATACCTTTGGTTACATCAGAAAAGATATGATTATAGCTAGATGGTTTTTCTAATTTTAACGATAAATCTAGCATTAATGCCATTTGTCCGCGAGTTACATTGTCACTTGGCTTAAAATGTCCTTCTGGAGTACCATTAATAATGCCTTTTTCTGATAAATAGTTAATCTCTTTAATTGCCCAATGGCCAGCTTGGACATCCGGGAAAGATTTAGCACTTGCAAGATTAGGGATGAACAATGATAAAACCATTACAAATGCTGTTAGTAACAAGCTTAACTTCTTCAAGAATATCGCCTCACTTTATATGTTTTTTAACCTACTTAACTTTAGCATTTCTTACCAATATTTCAAAGTTTAATAGGATAATATAGAGGGTTCTGGTGCAAAAACTTCAAAATATCTAAAAAAAGTCTTTCAGACTTGGACATACTGATACTATTACTCTAAAAAAGGATGTGATTGGTATGGAAAAGAAAAATCTATTCAAGTGGAAACATTATCAACCGGATGTTATATTATTAACCGTGAGATGGTACCTACAGTACAACCTCAGTTTTCGTGATTTAGTCGAAATGATGGAAGAACGCGGGCTATCCCTGACTCATACAACTATCATGCGATCGGTTCATCAATATGGTCCCGAATTAGATAAGCGAGTACGACTTCATCTTAAGTCAACCAATGATTCTTGGCGAGTCGATGAGAAGTATGTGAAAGTCAAAGGTCAATGGATGTACCTATATCGTGCTGTTGATTCAAAAGGATATACAACTGATTTTCATCTAAGCAAAACAAGAGATCATAGGGCTGCAAAGCGTTTTTTCAAGAAAGCTTTGCAGTCTTTTCATGTTTCAAAGCCCCGTGTGATTACAGTGGAAAAAACCCCGGCCTATCCTATAGCGACTGAAGAGTTGAAGACAGAGAAAAAGATGCCTGTGGGCATCCAAATAAGGCAGGTGAAATACCTTAATAACATTGTAGAGCAAGATCATCGTTTTATTAAAAAGAGAGTTCGTTCAATGCTAGGATTGAAATCTTTTCGTACAGCTAAATCTATTCTTTCAGGAATAGAAGCGATGCATATCATTAAAAAAGGCCAACTTATTTTACGGGACAAGTCTGTCCAAAATGAAGTGAAGTTTATTCATCAACTATTCGGAATGGCTGCATAAGAATAGATTCCATTAGGAATCTATATACCTCTTTCAAATAAATACAATCTTTGCACCAGAACCAAATATAGAATAGCTTCACACAAAAAAACTAGAGAAAAGTTCTCTAGTTTTTTTCTACTACTGTGTAAGTAGTAGGACAAGTTAATATATACGTTACCAAGATTTTACATATTTTGCAATGCTTTTTTAAAAAGAAAAATAGAGGCAGTAAACTCAATAAATAACAGAACGATTAACATTAACTTAGTTAGTAGATAATACACCTACTTCATTTTTAATTATGTTAAACTCACGGCCAACCTTCTCGAAAATATTTAGTATTTCATCAATTTGCTCATCCGTGTGCGTAGCCATAAATGATGTGCGAAGTAATTCGCTTCCTTCCGGTACTGCTGGAGAAATAACTGGATTTGTAAATAAACCGTTTTGCATTAAGCCCTGCCAAAATGAAAATGCTTTTGTAGTATCACCTATAATGATCGGTATAATTGGTGTTTCTGTTTCACCTATGTTGAAACCTAATCTTGTTAATTCACCACACACTTTTTGGGTAGTTTGAGACAATCTATCGCGTCTTTCTGGCTCACTTTCTATGATATCCAATGCTTTTATTGTGGCAGCTACACTTGAAGGAGTCATACTCGCGCTAAAAATCATGCTTCTTCCCTGGTGCTGAATGTAATCAATAACATCGGCATCACCAGCAACAAATCCTCCTAAACTACCAAATGATTTACTAAACGTACCAGTAATCAGGTCAATATCAGGCTCGACATCAAAATGCTCACATGTACCACGGCCATTTTTTCCAAGAACCCCAATTCCATGTGCATCATCAACTAACACTCGTGCACCATATTTCTTTTTCAATTCTACTATTTCCTTGAGTTTTGCTAAATCGCCTTCCATACTGAAAACACCGTCAACGATAATTAGTTTCCCTACGTTTTCCGGGCAACTTTTAAGTTGTTTTTCAAGGTCTTCCATATCATTATGGCGGAAACGTTTCATTTTTCCGTATCCTAGACGTATACCATCTACAATAGAAGCGTGAACTGTTCGGTCAATAATTGCGATATCATGTCGTCCTAAGAGAGGGGAAATCGCACCTAAATTTGTCTGAAATCCTGTTGAAAATACCAATGCTCTATCTTTATGTAAAAATCTTGCTAACCGTTCCTCTAGTTCTTCATGAATAGATAAAGTTCCGTTTAAAAACCTTGAACCAGATGAAGAAGTTCCAAACTTTGCGGCTGCTTCCGCAGAAGCTTCTATTAAACGTACATCGTTAGATAGACCTAAATAATCATTAGAACCGACCATCAACATTTTATTGGAATCCACAACTATCTCTGTTCCGAATTTATTTTGTATCTTTTTGAAATAAGGATACATATTATTTTCTCGTAATCCCTTAACAAAATCCCAATCATAACACTTTTTAAATATGTCCATTGTTTTCCTCCAAATATCCCTGATATCATTTATTTTATAATTGCTAATTCCAATTTCCTTAAGCACAATAAAAACTAAGTTATAAGGCTATTATTCTATAAATAATTTTTATGTTCGGTCTTTTTTGTTTCGCCCTTCAAAAATCTTAATGCAATGCTGTAACATACCAAAATAGCACTTAGAATATAAAGAGCTGTTGATACATTAAACATATCTGCAAAAAAGCCACCGAATATTGGACCAATCATCATTCCGACAGAGTACGCAACATTGAAAACGGCAAATGCAGTAGCATATGCTCCCCCTCCTAAGCGATCAACAGAATTCGCTAGTTCTGGAAGTGTAGGTGTCAAAACCAAACCAGCCGCTGCCCCTAAAAAGAACAATATAACTCCTTCTAATACCAATGAATTTGGAATCGTTACTAAAGGTAAGAATGCAGCCAGAATGATTAAACCAATCATCATAATAGAAAAAGTCCCACTTTTATCTGATAACCAACCGGCAATTGGACTTGCCAATCCATATGCAAGAGTTGTAATCCCGAACAGAAAACCTATATGTACAGTATTTGCGCCTAGATGTTCCATAAGATAAATAGGCAATGTTGGTTCTAGAATGCTTATTGCGGATGACCCAAGTAAAACAACTCCAAAGATTTTTAACACTTCAAAGTCCTTAAATATTTTCAGGATGTCTATACTACTTGCTTCTTTATCTTTCGGTGGATCTTCTAATAAAAACATCCTTGCTAAACCATCTAATAACGCAATACCGGCTGCAAGTAGAAAAGGTAGTTGATATCCTCCCCATTCATATAACAATCCACCAACAGGCGCCCCTAAAAGTGTTCCAGCTGACATGAAAGTAATAACGGTCCCTAAAGCCTTACCTCTTTTATTTGCTGGGTATAGGTCGGTAATAAGGGCTAAGCCAGCAGTCCATGTGGCAGCGGCGGCAATCCCCTGTAATAGCCTTGCTAGAATTAATATGTACATATTACTTGCGAAAGCGAACATTAAAGTGCTTGCTATTAGTACTACCATTCCCCAAAGCATTGAGCCACGTCTTCCGAACTTGTCAGATACTACACCTAAAATCGGGGTAAAAACTATAAAAGTAAAAGCATAGCAACTTATTAAAATCCCAACAGTAGTCTGAGAAGCTCCAAATTTCGTAACATATAAAGGGACGATAGGAACCACTAAACTATATAGCAACATATCGATAAATACAGCCATAGAAATTACAAGTAATCCAGTTAGCGGATTTTTTTTCAGACTTTGAAATCTTGTCACTCAGTATTATCCTCCTTTCCGTTTAGATTCCGGAAATGATTGACGATTTTAACTCGTCTGAAAATTATGATATGACAATATGGTACCTTCTGTCAAATACTTCTAATTATTTTATCTAAAAATTAGGATATGACTCTATGTCATTTTGTGCTAAATAATTCTGATTAATTGCCACTTTCTATTAACATCTTAGTAAATTTTGCAACCTTATCCTGAGAAACTCCGCTTAATTTTATTTATATAATTTGTATATCATGTACATAAAATATAACTTGACGAAATTTTTTCTCAGTGATAGCATGAATTCTGGGTTTGTAAATTCCGTTTTTTTACAAATGACATCTCATTAGGTCACTCTAGTATTGTTGGTAGGTAGCCGTTTTAATTACTAATTAACTATTTACGGAGGGAAATTCATGTTAAACAAAGTCAAATTAGCAGCACGAGTAGCATGGTTTAAAGTTTCGAATCAATATGCAGATAGCTCCAAAGATTACGATAAAGCTAGTGATGATTATGATTCTTTCTTTTCTAGTACAATGGGAATACATTCACTAGGTTTACTAAACAAAATGAATATACAACCTGGACAACACGTATTAGAACTAGCTTGTGGAACTGGTTTTATTACTGCGGAGGTAGCCAATCGTCTAAATGGTGAAGGTACAATTTCAACTGTCGATCAATCTGCTGGTATGCTAGACGTTGCACGGAAAAAAATATCTAAATATTCTGGATTGAAATTCACTATGCACCAAGGAGATATGGTGGAATTTTTAAAACAAATCCCTAGCTCAAGCATTGATACGGTGGTGTGCGGTTGGGCTATTTGCTATACAAATCCAGCTATTTTTCTCAAAGAGGTCCATCGTGTTCTAAAATCTAATGGCCAAGTTGGAATAATAGAAACAAGATGTGATTCAGAAGAAATTCTTATGAAAGCATTTGAACGGGTTCTTAGTAATGACCCTACATATTTAAAACGTTACATCAGTATTAACTTGCCACCGAATTCTCTTACCCTACAAAAATGGTTTAATAAAGGGAATTTAAATACAATTGATCGCTGGGAAGGGGAACAAATCCTGCCTTGTAAAGATGCAGAAGATGCGATGGAATGGGTTTTTCGTTCTGGTGCCGCAGCTGGCTTCTTAGATGTACTCGATAGAGATAGAGAAGAAGAAATATTACATAAAATTAAAGAACAAATAAATCTACTTATTCAACAGGGCAATGAATTTAAATTAAGCCATACATTTGTTGCTGGGGTGGCATCTAAAGGTAGTAGTATATGAAAGGCGGAAGACGAGTAAATGGGCAATGAGAAGCTCCATTATATAAACAACTTAAAAGCATTTCTTGCTGTTTTAGTTGTCTTATTTCATACGAGTAGTGCCTACGGGGGAGCTGGAGGATGGTATTATATAGAACCGTCGGATGATACCATTTCCACATCTGTCCTTACTCTAATAAACGCTCTATGCCAAAGCTTTTTTATGGGCCTTTTCTTTTTTATCGCAGCATATTTTTCACCTAGGTCTTTTGACGACAAAGGCTTTTTCAATTTTTTGAGAGATAGAGTTCCTAAACTACTTATCCCTGCTTTTGTTTATTTCTTTGTTTTAAACCCCTTGAGTATCAACCTTGTAAAGAAACAAAGTTATCTCTCGTCATTAGGCTTTTATAATTTATGGTTTGTTATGGCGTTATTCTACTTTACTGTAATGTATGCCATTATAAGAAAAACTACGGCAATAAAAATACCACAGATTAGTTTCCCAAGCATAAAGAAAATATTCGTCTTTATTATATTTATGGGTATCTGTAACTTTGTTGTTCGATTACTGTTTCCAACTGATCGACTATACATACATGACTTCACACTTGGATATTTTCCTCAGTACATCGTATTATTTATAATCGGAATCATTGCATACAGAAATAATTGGCTGAATCAAATAAACGAAAGAGCTGCTTCCATCTATTTTAGAATTTCAATAGTTTCTTTCTTAACAATGCCTATTGTATTCTTTTTAGATGGGGATCGCATAAATTACTTTTTCGGCGGAGTTACTATAGAATCGCTATATTATTCTTTTTGGGAAGCATTTACTTTTGTAGGCATAATTTTAAAACTATTAGTTCTGTTCAAGAAGAAATTAAACTACACGACTCCCCTTCTTAGTAAAATTAGCCGTTCTAGTTATTCTATATATATAATTCAGGGCCCTATTATTGTTGGTTTGCAACTTATGTTTAGTTCATTTGAATTGAATGTTATTTTAAAAACAATATTAGTAACAATATTAACCTTTGTTTTATCACTAGGAATAAGCATGTTATTGCTTCGGATTCCTAGAATAAACAAAATAATATAATTCACATCCTAGATAAGGCACACTTTATACTAAATTTGTATAGGAGGAACGAATGAAATATTTAAAACCGTTTTTCTTCGTAACTGATATTGGGTTTATTATTTATTGGCTAGTTACTATTTTCCACCTTATACCGGAGAGTTGGGCGTTTAAGGATTATGATAATCCAATCATCGTGGCATGGAATTGGTCGTTTTTCCCTCTGGATATATTAATCTCTATTACTGGCCTTACCAGCATATACCTATATAACAAAAAACGTTCTTCTTGGAGTTCCCTTGCTTTAATATCGTTGATTTTAACATTTTGTTCTGGTTTACAAGCCATTGCATTTTGGGCTTATAACAATGATTTTGATATTACTTGGTGGGTATTTAACGGATATTTACTTATCTATCCATTGTTCTTCATTAAAACCGTTGTTGCCCCAAAAGATGATGATAATTTTGGTCGCAAAATATAGCATCTAAAATTCACTTAAAAGAAGGAGGCGCAGCTTAACATTATATAAGGGTATAGGAATAGAGGATAATTGGCCTATTAAAGAGGCTGGTTATCCTCTTTTCATATACATACTAATCTTAAAATTTAAGAGTTGATTCATAAGGATTCTGGTGCAAAAATAAAATATAGGAGAATAAAGCACATATATTCCTAACGGAATCGTATCTTATGCTGCAAGTCCAAACAATTGATGGATGAATTCTTTCTGATTTTGGACAGACTGGTCCCGTAAATCAAGCTGCTCTTTTTTAATCATATGCATGGCTTCTACTCCAGAAAGAATGGATGTAGCTGTGTCAAAACATTTGAACCCTAGCATAGAACAAGATCATCGCTTCTTTATAAAGCGATGATCTTGTTCTACTATGTTATTCAAGTACTTTTGTTGTCTAAGTTGCATACCATCAGGTATGCTTTTTTCTTTTTTTAACTGTTCAACTGCTATAGGATAAGCCGGGTTCTTATCGACTGTTATAACACGTGGCTTTGAAACATGAAAAGACCGCAAAGCTTTCTTGAAAAAGCGCTTTGCAGCCTTTTGGTCTCTTGTTTTGTTTAGGAAAAAATCAATTGTGTTTTCTTTCGAATCAACAGCACGATACAGATACATCCATTGACCTTTTACTTTGATATATGTTTCATCGACTCTCCAAGAGTCATTTGTTTGTTTGAGGTGACGGCGGATTCGTTTGTCCAATTCAGGACCATACTGATGAAACCAACGCATAATCGTTGTATGAGAAATGGATAAACCCCGTTCTTCTAGCATTTCCACCAAATCACGCACCCTTTTTAAAGTAATAGTAACAGTATGTCCAAGATTTATAGATTCCTTGCAATTGTCCTTAAGTTTTTGCACCAGAACCGGAGTGCGAAACAAGGAAGAAGCTGTCCACAAGGCTCTAGAAATTGGAATTATTGAATAAAAAAATGTTTTTTTGTTTCTTTACAGCAAGGGAAAATGTAGTTACAAGATACAATAAAGGATAAACTTACGAATTTAATTGAGTATCATTTTTGATAGATAATTTTTTAAAAATAGGGTTACTACATATTGAATGTAGT
This sequence comes from Bacillus sp. TH50, assembly GCF_016650565.1. NCBI lineage: Bacteria > Bacillati > Bacillota > Bacilli > Caryophanales > Bacillaceae > Bacillus > Bacillus sp. TH50. The sequence goes on from NZ_JAEKFM010000008.1 coordinate 105,851, forward strand.
AACCCTATTGTTTTCTATATTAGAAATTAAACATCTTTATTATTGCTATATGGAAGACAGTTCCAGGTCTTTTCATCTGATAATTATTTATTTCTAATTCGAAATAAATATCTCTTAATTTCTCCACCTGCAGAACTATTTTCACGTGAGGATTTCTCTAAGCCCAATGCCACCTAATTCAATAGCTGTCTCTAAACTTATCTACTCAATTCGTATATCATATTAGTATTATATCCCCCTTTCTATCTAAGATGTAAAAAGATATGAAACTGGATACTTTTCAGACAAGAAAATGGGTACTAAATAAACTGTCTCCGTTGATAATTCAGCATTTCACACTATAAAGTAAGCTCATTCTTTCATTTTTAAAAGACTTAAATTCTATAACATACGCTTTAAAACCTTTAATACCTAGAACAAGGACTATAATTATAGACATTATACTATATCGTATTTATGTTTTTATAAAATAAAAAATAGGTGAATTGTACTCCCTGTTTGGGTATACATCCACCTATTTTTTTAATTTAATTAGCATGGCCTAGTATTTGTATGATTTTATCAGCTTTGGAGTTTTGAATATGATAGTACATCTCTAACCCTTTTCTTTCAGCTTTCAGCGCTTTCCCTTTCATTTTGGATAAATGTTGCGATACTGTTGATTGTGGAATATCCAAAATATTAGTTAATTGTGTTACATTTAATTTCTTGCTCTTAGCCAATTCACTAACAATTTGTAGACGTATTGGATGAGCCATAACTTTTAATAGTTCAACGTTTTCTTCAGAAACTAAACCTTGTACATTATCATTATTAAATTTGTTCATAATACAACCTCGCATTCAATTTATATTTTATTCGAATTTTTTAATGTATATTCCTAATATTATTATATTAAAATTCTTTGTTCGTTTAAATATAAGTTAATTATATAATTTCAACTTGTGCTATGTGCGAAGTTAATATGTGTTTGTCGTGAAATTTTTTAGATGTGTTTAGTAATTAAAAAAGCTACAAAGAAATTTTATTTCTTTGTAGCTTTGAATTAATGAATTATGCAGTATAAAAATACTAGTGCCATCAATATACCCATTTACACTTTAGATAAACTAGCTTAGGATATCAAAGGTATTTATTCCCTGAATAAAATTCATCTAGAGTTTAATCTTTGGGAACCGTATTATAATTTATAAGGATTATTTTTTGTTGAATTTTTTAATTCGTTTTCAAGGGAAAGCTTAAGGCTTTTTCTTGTCAATGGATATGATCTTATGAAAAGTTAACAAAGATAACAATGTAATTTTCGCCAATTTCCTTTACACAACGTTGAAAGAATTTATATCAAGACGCGTGTATTTCTTCCTGCACCTTGTTTGAACCAGCACATTAGACGGAGGGGAAGGTTCCATTGTACTGGCTCAAACAAAGAGCCGAAGCTCCTTGCTCTCGTTTTGGTCATTAATAAGAATCGTGAGTAATTACTAATGAGCGAGATCACGTATACAACGTTGTACCAGAAACGCGATGTTCATTCAATCAAGAACAACCAACCCATTTCCATTTTCAAGAACCGACATAACAGAGTAATAGACTTATATTCATTATCAACCCAGAGGACGCATTCCGAGCTGAATAGTAAATATAAATCATTTCGGGAAGCTCTTATTCCCTCTAACCTCAGCATCACCGAGTAACGTTATTATAATGGGAACGCTATCCCCAAAACGTATTCTTTTTCCAAAGAACTGTTTATAGGAATAGCTTATAATTTTCATGTTTTTATTTAGTCCCCCAAAAAATTCGCGTTTTGTTCGCCATTTTTAAATGATTCCAAGCGCTGTAGCAATCAATTTAACGGTACTCTGCTTCTTCTCATAGAAGTATGTTTTCTTGAGTAGTAGATCGTGATAAACATCTGAATCCTTCACTCTCTCATTTGTCAGGAACTTCCGCTCAACAATATTACGCTCATCTTCATCTAATAAATTGTTAAGAGCCTTTTCAACCTGCTGCACCTTCCATTTACTCGTATTCCTTGAATCACGTAGTTCCGGAAACAAGCTGATTCCTTCCTGTTCCACTTCATTACTGAATCGCATCTTGAGTGCTCTGTATTCCTTTAATACGCTCACTACTTCCTTCTGTACTTTTTTATCATCGATAACTGGTAATAAAGTTAATTGTCTCTCCACGAAGGAATCGCCCTGTTTCTGTATTTTATTTTCTTATATTCACATCAGGTACGTGAAATTTTAATATCTCTTTATTGAATAAGAGAACCATGCATAGCGAGCAGCCCCCACCATCCAGCCTCTATGGTTCCATTATCCATTAAGCCTTTAATAATTTTCGTTTCTTGTTAGCCATCTTCTCTTTCACTGCTTCAATGTTATTCATTACTTTCTTATGGTCCTGATCAAATTGAATCATGCCATCAATCATAACTGGAGTTACTACTTCATCAATGTATTGTAAATAATCAACTGGTGCTCGTTCTGTCTGATCTACTAAATACCCGTAAATATCAAAGTCCGCTCTTGGTATAGACTTCTTACCTTTTGGCTGTTGCGACATCCTTACATAAGATTGAATGACTGATAGCGGTACTGCGAATACTGACTTGTCCTTGCTAATCCCAATAAGGAAGAAACAAATCGCTCCCATCTTCTCTGCTTTCTCCAGATAATCCAATTGATGCTGCGCAATGTTCTTTAAATCAAATCGTGTAGCATTCTCTGTAGACTTCGCTTCAAATGCAATAGCCCGTCCCTTATACACGCCATCATAGTCTACTGTACTCTTAGCTTCATAGAATCCATTTAGTACACGGCCACCTTTACTCTTTAACACCTTCACAGGAGTCGGACGCTTGTTTATAAGTGCCACTCCCCCTCTTTGATACATTTCATTCGCCAGATTGATAAGCATTTCAAATGCCATTCCGCGGTTTCCTAGTCCCATTGTTATTCCTCGCTTTCTATTTAAAGGATTATTTTGTTTAAATTTTGCTTAATTCTCACCAATAATTATCTAAAAATTAAAAAATCGTTATATAATGAATTTAATTTGAAATTAGGAGTGGTTAAAATTCCAGATACAATAAGACTCGTTCTTTTCATCCTTATAGCAATTAGTGCTGTTTTCTCTTTAATAAAAGAGTTTAAAAAACCTGAGAAAAAAGCACTTTGGATTACAATTGAATTTTTAGTTCTTTTCTGGGCGATATGGGTAATAGTGAATATCATAATCTAATTTATAGATTATGAGTTCCTCCCTGAATAAAACTTAATATTTTGTCAATAATATAGATAGGCGATGGCCATAACTCATTTAATGAAGTCCCTAACTTTTCTCCTTTCCCCCTTTTGGAGAACCAGCCGAGCAGTTAGTTTTTGCTAGCTGCTCTTTTATTTATGAAAAAAGATAAAATCCTTTATAATGATTCTTCTTTATTTCTCAATATAAGGAGCCTTGGATTTTCGTTAATAATCTTGTAGTGTATGAACAAAGAGTAAGGTAAGAGTTACTCTTTGCCATTTTAGGAAAGGTCCTGTTGGAGACAACGGGGCCTTTTTTCATATAGAAATAGTTTTGTTTAATTTTTCACCATTAACCACAAAAACATCTTATAATCGTTATATGCTAAATTAACCAATGGATTAGGAGTAGATCAAATGCCAGTTACACTAGAACTTATTCTTTTCATTCTTATAGCAATTAGTGCTGTTGGCTATTTAATAAAAGAATTTCAAAAAACTAGGAAAAGAACACTTGGAATTTCAATAGAATTTTTGGTTCTTTTCTGGTCAATATGGAGAATATCGGCTATCATAATCTAATTTGTAAAATATAATCTCCCTTGATTAAAATTCAATATTCCGTCAATACTGTAGACACATGGTTATCCTTTCTCTGTTTTCCTTATATGAGCAGTTAGCTTTTGTTAGCTGCTCTTATTTTCTGTAATTGGTTACATTCATCTGATTTTTTTAACGTAATATTACGTTAAAATATAAAAGAATAAAATATATTGAGCTGTTATACCATTACCCTAGGAAACTAGGTTTTTTATTTCTACCAAATGAAATTTTTATACTAATTACTTTCATCTCTCATAATCCAATTCAACTTCATAAGTACGTGGTCCAGGATACCTATTTGATTATTAACACCATCGCGATATTCCTCACTATGGATTCTCGAAAAGCCATTTTGGATCCGTTTTAAACCTGATTTTCTACGTTCTAAATTAGTAATAAGCTGTTTAACTTCTTCAGATTTCAAACTGCACATCCTTTTCCACCAAATAGCGTTTTTGTTTAGTTCTACCACACCAAGACATATAGACAACTATATATTTGGGTGTTAAAATGTTATTGCGATTCCCATATGGTTTCACATACGACTTTTTCTCTGTTTATGGGGCTCTTACATAATTGTAAGAGCTATTTTTTTATTCAAATTTTGATTTTTTTCACTTTTTCGATACATTTATGAAACATTTATATGTTACGTTATACAAGTCCTTTTTTGAATCATATTCATTCTGTCAAAAAGCCCTAGTCCCCTCTAGGGCTTTTTACGTTTAAATAAAGAGGTATACCAGATTTCTCAATGTGCAATATTACTTAACATGTAAAAAAAGATTTGGATAGGAGTTCAATACATATTATTAAAATTAGGATGGTTCAAGTTGGAGGAAGGCACCTTTGGGTGTCTTTTTTATGGAGAATCCGTTTAAAAATTAAAAATAAAAGAACCTCAATAAATGAGGTTCAAAAAATTTACTATTTTAAATTACCTTCGTAAAAAGCAACTCCATTTTGAACATGTTTTAAATACCACGTAATCGTCCCGCCACAAACATTTTCATTAAAACTATTAGCATATACTCCATTTGAGTAATAAAGAGTTCTTTTGAATTTACCATTAGAATACTCATAAGGAATTGAGCATGTTGCTTGCTTCGGAGAGCTCACAGATTGTTGCGTATCAGCTGAAGCTGCTCCAATTCCTCCTGTTAATGCAATACCAGTTGCTAATGTTCCTACTACTAATTTCTTGAACATAATAAATCCCCCTTTAATAGTTTTTATAGCTTACAACTTAAATGTATCATCTTTGTAATTTTTGTAAATATTTTGAATATGTAGAAATATTTATTTAAATTTTGATAATATTGGGATTCTATTTTTTCAACTGGAAAATAGAGGGTTTTAGAAGAGTATGTAGTAATGCATAATAAATCAACCAAATATTATGATATACTCTCAATGTGTGATACATAATTTCTTCAAATTGGAAAACTAAACCTTATCTACCCAATTGTGGGGGACGCCTTATGGCGTCTTTTTTTTAGGACCTGCTCAATTCAGGCGTAAAAACATAAGGTAAAGTGAATCCGTTAAAATACATGGAATGAACCCTAGTTTTACCCTCTTATCTAAAGGAGGAACTATTATTATGGGATATGGTGGTAGTTGCGGCGAAGGCTGCGGTTTTGCTGGAGGATTCGCTTTATTAGTTGTATTATTTATTTTATTAATCATTATCGGATGCAGTTGCTTCTGCTAAAAAACTATTGGAAAAGGCACCTTTGGGTGTCTTTTCTTTATGCGTTAAAAAGCCCACCTATTTCCGTAGGTGGGCTTTATCTTTATTACACAATACCAAAGTATACTCTCTTTTTCTCGTAAACTTAATGCAATTATACATATTCAGCAAAATTACACCAAATAAATATTATATGTAGTAAAATATAATTCGTGGACACGTTCTATAAAGCAGATTCTCCGATTAGAAGGCGTAACACATCTCAACCATATAGATGTGGCGTTTCTTTAATCTAGCCAAACAAACGATCTCGATTCTCTTGTATTTGTACACTAACAATCTGGTGAAAATAAATGATTCTGTTTTATAGGTCGTGTTTACTTGATGTCCAATACATATTATTAAAAGTTAAGTGGTTCAAGTCGGAGGAAGGCACCTTAGGGTGTCTTTTCTTTATTTCTCAATATAAGAACTTTAAGAGTATGCTATTATTTAAATGCAAATTCCCTTTTGTGCAATGAGATAGTAGTACCCTAATGACCCACCTATTCCCGAAGGTGGGTCTCTGCAAATTCATCAGCATCATGAAAACCAATATCAAATGAATACAACGTTTCTAATGTTTCTGAAGCTCCGATCATATAAAAATATTCTCAATATCTTTATATGATTGGAAATATACCGTTTTTGCTTTTGGTATTTTTCCATCAGTCTGCAACTTTTTCTTTTTAATGTCTAACTCCTCAAACATAAACTCATTTAAATGTTCCAAGATATCTGTAGATCCATGAATGCGTAAACGAGGTCTAATATATATCTTATTTTTAGGTCTTTTCTCTCTCATAATTCCTACATCGTGTCTCATTAAGATATAAGTTTTAACAAATAGGGGTACAGCCGCATGCCCATCAACTTAAGAAATTGGTAGTTCCCCAAAACGAAGAAAATTTTCGTTTTGAGGACACTTCAAAATATTAGCTTGAGGGCATGGGACTGAACCCCTAATGCTTTATTTTAATAATAATTCTTTTCATAAAATAAAACCCAGTTATCAGTCTAAACCATTTTTTAGATCTAACAATAACAAGTGTACATTTTTACCTTACAGATAGTCTCTTTTATTCTAATTTCTTCATTTCTTTCAGCCGTTCTATATCCTTTTCTGAAGCCTTTTCTATTTTATACAATTCATAGCTACCCTTTGTCTCATTTATCACTACAAATTCAATTTCATTCCGAATATAGCTTTTAGTTTTCCCTTTTTTATAACCAATAACATTATCTAATATAATGCGGCAGGACCCCTTATAGAGAAACGCTTTAGATACGCCCGATTCCATCGCAACCTGATTAAAGTTGATTTTAGTATTTGTTTTTATAAGATTTTGTATCGCCTGATCTCCCTTTTGGGATGCTTTCTGGCTTTTCAGTACTGCGTGTTTCTTTATACCATCGTTATTTCTAATATGCTTACTTTTGATAATTACGTTCCTCTCCGATATATTCACGTCCTTTTTTTCAGCCAAATGATGTGATTACTCTCATGAACTCACTCCTTTTGAAATTTATTATTTTGTTGAATATAGAAAACTTTCAACTCCAAAATATCTCCCCTTCTTTGTTTACTATACACACTATAAACATCAATATAGTTAAATAGTCTTTAAAGAAATAAAAAAAAACGTATGACCTTACAATGAATACTGTAAAGTCATACGTAATGACTAGTTAAGATAATCGCGTTATGTTTGCGGGACCCCTATAAGAAATCACAATGTGCGATCCAATCATTTGTTTTACTATTTTTAGCAAAATAAATTCCGCCACCATGAATAATCTTTAAATGTGCTTTTGGATCGTCTGTTATTTGAAAAATAAATTCATAACCCGCGGGCCATTGAATGCCTGATTGGGCAAAACTAGCATAGCCACCTAATTTATGTATGTAATGATTTTCTTCAAAAATATCCTCGTAGTAGTCAATATCAATTGTGTTTTCAAGTTCTAAAATTCCATCTTGCATGTTGTTTGGAAAATCTTCCGTATCCCATTGTGGAAACTCATCAGTTACTAATCTAGGTATTAAGGGAAAAGGTTTTAGATTCGGAAACGTAAGTGACATCTCATTCGGTACTAGTTCCTCTAAAGAATCATATTCTCTAATACAAAAATTTCCTGATAAGTTGGACAAGTCTTTAGCAAAGTTTGGAGAAAGAAATATTGCGATGGCTTTCATATCTTTTACTGCTTCTGGAACAAAAGGTATTTGAGTTAAATTAATCATCATGGTTGCATACATTTTGTCTTGATAGCGGTCGATTGGGTAATTTTCATTTGGTAATGAATAGGGGATCTTTCCAATCCAACTTTCATTTATAGATAAATCGGGTCTTTTTCCGCCAGTTTGAAAGATAGTTGCTCTTTTTCTTAGGATATTCTTTATTTGATCTATTTCCAAAGTAACTCTCCTCCTAAATGTATATTTTGTTTTCTCCTTATTTTGATGGATAATTATATTGTATCAATAATGTATGTTTTTTGTTATAACGATTCTTTTGAAAGCTGTTGTTAGGCAACAATTTCACTTATCTTTCTGTGGTTTTACTGTCGATTTAAAACAAATTTGTACTGTTTATAAATAAGTCATAAATAACTAGTTAAAAATTCTTTTTTATCGATTGATTGTCAGGAAAATCTGTATATATTAAAATTAAAATAGAAAATATTCCCATCTGATAATTAGACAGCTGTTTTTCATGAGTAAGATTTTAAAGTTCTTAATAAACTAGGAGGCTTAAAAATGAAACTTTTAGGAAAAGTAGCTATTATTGGAGCATTAACTATTGGAGGAAGTGTATTTTCCTATACTGTAGGAGGCAGTACACCTGCTTCTGCTGAATCTCAATTTATACAGAAAGCATCACCGGTTTTTGATAACTGGCAATGGCAAAACTATTTTTTACTCCATCATAATGCAGACTTTCTACAAGAATTAGCTGTTGGTGATTTGAAGCATGGAGATACTTTTGACATTACAATTTATACAGGTGGTAAAGATATACCGATTAAGGGTTCTGGTGCAAAAAGATGATAAATAAAAAAAGAATCAAGGATTCCTAACGGAATCACCTGTTAAGCAGTTAATCCAAACAGCTGGTTGATAAAAACATTCTGATTTTGGACAGACTGGTCCTGCAAATCAATTTGTTCTTTTTTGACCATATGCATGGCCTCAACACCACTCAATATAGATGCTGATGTTTTGTATGATTTAAATCCCAACATAGAGCGTATACGTTTTTTAATAAAACGATGATCTTGTTCTACTATGTTATTTAAATATTTTATCCTTCGGATTTTGGTGCCTATTGATATCCTTTTTTCTTTCTTCAACTGTTCGATTGCAATTGGATAAGCAGGGTTCTTATCAACCGTGATGACACGAGGTTTTGAGACATGAAAAGACCGCAAGGCTTTCTTGAATAATCGCTTTGCAGCCTTATGATTTCTAGATTTACTCAAATAAAAGTCAATCGTGTTTCCTTCCGAATCAACGGCACGATATAAATACATCCATTGTCCTTTTACTTTTATATATGTTTCGTCCACTCTCCATGAGTTATTCGTTTGTTTGAGATGACGTCGAATTCGTTTATCAAACTCCGGCCCATATTGATGTACCCATCGCATAATAGTTGTATGAGCCAGGAATAACCCTCGCTCCTCCATCATTTCCACCAAATCACGAAAGCTTAAGTTGTACCGTAGGTACCAACGTACAGTTAACAAGATGATGTCTGGTTGATAATGTTTCCACTTAAATAAATTTTCCTTTTCCATACTGATCACACACCTTTTATAGAGTAGTACTATCAGTATTTCCAAGTTTGATAGACCATTTTCATATACTTCAAAGTTTTTGCACCAGAACCTATTTTTTCATTTTAGGGGGCTTTTCTTTTTCTTAGCTTGATAGCGATGTGGCGGTACCCCTAGTGGCTAATTACCATAAGGACTTATTTTTGAAATTTGCTATTTTTTAGAAAGTATGTTAATTTAAGAAAGACCTATTTTTGTTCGGTTTGAGATTGAGAATAAATTTTGTTTTTCGTCTAAGGTATTTGAGCAAGAGTAGTAACATATGTGTGGGTATCCACACTAGGAGGCAACAATTATGGAACAAGGTAAAGTAAAATGGTTTAATGCAGACAAAGGTTTTGGATTCATCGAGCGTGAAGGTGGAGAAGACGTATTCGTACATTTCTCAGCTATCCAAATCGACGGTTTCAAATCTTTAGACGAAGGACAAAGTGTAACGTTTGAAGTAGAACAAGGACAACGTGGTCCACAAGCTACTAATGTTCAAAAAGCTTAATATTAGCTGATGAAAGACCCTCTTGTAGGGTCTTTTTTTGATTTTGTTACAATATTCCGAATACAACTTTTTTAAGGGGATTTGGGGTGCTTAACTTTTAATGAAAAAGAAGATGTTAGAAATCATAATTTTAGCATTATGGGCTTTTTCTTTTGGTTATCTTGCAATTATATTAGGAATACCAAAAAACGGATTATATATAGTCGTAGGATTTCCAATCTTATTTGTTGGTGGACTTTTGATTGTGCATCTATTTCAAAATAAGAATGAAAATGGAAAATAACCTTGTTTGATTGTATATCTCATACACGTCAAGTTAACATAACACATCATTATCGGTAGCAAGGAAAAGGGAGGAACCCTACTCTCACAAGGGAACCTTCTTTTTTTTCTATGGATCTATGCATTTTTTTATACATTCCTATCCTGGTGCGGTTTTAGGGTTCTTGTTTGTTACTGGATTATCCGAAAAATTGTATAAAATCTTGCATGCTCTTAGCTTGGTGTTTTTCCGAAATGCTGGCGGTACCCCAGTATGTATTACATAGCAAGTGTAGAGATTGCTTGTTTGTAGATTAGTTGTTGTTTACCATGAATCATCATTAGGACGGTAAATTTATCTGTTGCAAGGATCTGCCCACGTAATGGAACGCCATTCTTTAAAAACAAAGTAACTTCCCCTTTTTTCTCTTTCAATTGTTCATACATATCTTCTTGTAAATTAAACATGAAATGCGCCCCCTGGTTTGTTTGTATTTATTTTTCTTCTAATACCTGAAGCTTTTCACTGTTGGATATTTGTGATTCCCATTCACTTTCTATTTTTCTAAACCATTTTCCTATTTTGCTTAGATAATATCTTTTTACTTCACCATAAGGAATCCGAATTTCACGTTCCTGTATTTGATTCATCACTTCATGAAGAATCTCATCATGTTCATACTTTCTAGGTTTTCTTTGATATGTTTTTACAAACTGTGTATATTCTCTACGTAACCAATTAGAAATATGTTCTTTTTGTTTTTGTTTGAGATGTGACCATTTTTTATTTGTTTGAAGGAATTTTTCATTTACTTTTATATGGTTTTTCATCTTCATTCAGCCCTTTTATTTTCAGAACGAATATATAAATATCGTAACATCAAAGATATATATGTCGCAAAAGTTAAATGTAGACTAGTTCGTTGTGTTGTTATTTTTTATAATAAATACGGTATGTGAAATTATTTTATTGATCTTTAAAAAAGCCCCTTTTAAGGAGCCACTTATTTTACAAGGTACTGTTTTACTTCTTTTATTAATAGTTCCGCACCTTCTGGACTTAATGTTATCTTACCATTTGCTAATGCTATGTTATGATTTGACACCTCTCCTGTTAATGCACAAACACGACCCGGCTGATACTTCTGTAAAACAATATCTTCACCTTCTACAAAGATCTCTAATGGTGATTTTTTTTTAATACCTAGCGTATTTCTAAGTTCCTTTGGAATTACCACACGCCCTAATTCATCTATTTTTCTAGTTACTCCGGTTGCTTTCATCTAATATCTTTCCCCATTTCATTATCAATTGTACCCAAGTTATTCTTTACTATTGTAACAAGCTTTTCCCATACATGAAAATTTATTTGCATTTACAAAAGAACAAGTAAAATAAATAGAGGATTTTTGGCACGATAACAAGATAAGTAATTGAAATGAAGCAATTCGTCAGCTCGTAGAGAAAGCGTTAAGTCTTAAATAATGACTATCCTTTTTATTCCCCCTAAAAACCCAAAAAAACACATGTAAAGTCCTTATCTGCCTTTTCATATGTTTTTAAAATGAACAAGACCTATTGCATTAACTTGTCCATCGAAACACAAAATAAACAAATCTGAAGAGTCGTTTTTAAATTAAACCTTATTTTTTTAATACATACTTTAATCCTCTCATTTTCTGTTACTAGTGTAACCAAATATATTACTCTATTAGGCTTTGAATTATTGGTAAGAAATGCTAAAGTTAAATAAGTTAAAAAAATATACAAAGTGAGGCGATATTTTTGAAAAAGCTCAGTTTATTACTAACGGCATTTCTAATGATTGCTGCATTATTTATCCCTAATCTTGCAAGTGCTAAATCTTTCCCTGATGGTACATTTGGTGCAGACGTAAAAGTAACAAGTGAGCAGTCTGCTGCATTCTTGGCTCGCGTATTAGAACCAAGCTTCCGTCCTCCCCTTCCTCAACCAGAGGGCAATTTAGAAGTTCATTATATTGATGTAGGACAAGGTGATGCAACGTTTATAAAATCTCCAAGTGGAGAAACAATCCTCATTGACGGAGGAAACAATGGCAAAGGTAAGGTAGTGGCAAATTATCTAAAAGGACTAGAATTCCAAACCATTGATTATATGATTGCTACACACCCTGATGCTGATCATGTAGGTGGATTAGATGAAGTCCTAAATTCTATGAACGTAAAAAATGTGTATGCACCTAAAGTAAGCCATACTACCCAAACATTTAAAGACTTTTTAACTGCGGTAGCCAACAAAGGATTAACAATTAAAGAAGCAAAATCTGGTTTAAATTTACCAATCAATGGTTTAGACTCACAATTCTTAGCCCCTGTTAAAGAATATGGTGATGACTTAAACGAATGGAGCGCTGTATTAAAAGTAACGCACGGCAGCAAATCATTCTTATTTACTGGTGATGCTGAAGCAAAAAGCGAAAAAGATATGATTGCAGCACATGGTTCAAACCTAAAATCTGATGTATTAAAACCAGGTCACCATGGAAGCAAGACTTCTTCTTCTCAGCCATTTTTAGATGCAGTTAAACCAAATATCGCTGTTATCAGTGCAGGTGCAGGTAACAGATATGGACATCCTACACAAGAAACGTTAGCCAAGTTATCTTCAATGTCTGTTAAGGTATATAGAACTGATTTAAATGGAACTGTAGTTATTAATAGTGATGGTTCAGATATTTCAGTAAGAACGGAGAGATAACGATGCAAAGAGGTATTATTGACCGTTTTGAAGGAGCATTAGCAGTTATTGAAATCAATAACATAACAATTGATGTACCCAGATCCAAACTTCCTTCTAATGTAAAAGAAGGGGACGTTCTTATAATTGAAAATGATACGTATACAATTGATAATCATGAAACAGATAAAAGAAGATGTGAAATTCAAAATTTAATGGATAAGCTATTTGAATAATAGATTTTCAAAGTCAGCTCAATATAAGCTGGCTTTTTCCATTGCTATTATAAACAAGATCCGCCACTTGCATCGATTAATTCCCCAGTTATCCAGCGACTGTTTGATGAAGCAAGAAAAGCTACAATATCAGTTATATCTTTAGGCTCCATCTATTAAAGGTCGAAAAACTTGCAGCATATTTCTGTCCATCTTGATTTCCCAATGTTCCAGCATTCATTTCTGCATTAATTATGCCAGGAAGAATGGCGTTTACCGTAATACCGCGGTAACCAATTTTGTTGTGCTAAAGTATGAGTGCGTCTATTAATTGCCCCCTTAGATATACTGTAAGCAAAAACACTTGTCGAGGTGACACATGTAACAAACGATGAAATATTGATGATCCGTCCTCCATCTTTTAATCGTGGTAAAGCCTGTTGGATAATAAGAAATGGAGCCTTAACATTAATATTCATAATCTCATCAAAAGACTCTTCTGTGGATTCTTCTAATGTTAAAATCCGCCCGATTCCAGCATTATTTACAAGAATATCAACCGTATTATCGCCTATATGTTTTTGAAGGGATTTCTCCATCATTGGATACAATTTATTGATACCGTTAAGAGTGCTTAAATCCGCACTAATTATGAATGCGGAACCACCATCTTTTTTAATTTTATGCACCACTTCTTCTGCTTCTTCTTTTTCCATAGTGAACTACGACCAACGCACCATCCTGTGCCAAATTTATCGCAATATTTCGCACTATCCCCCTACTTGCACCAGTTACTAACGCGACTTTTCCCTTTAATGTATTCATTTCTTCAGCCCCTTGTTTAAAACTCATCCTAGTTATATCACAAGATGACCTTTGAAATGTTGCGCTCTTATTTGGCATCCATAAAACAGCAAAAAAAACATCTCATAAGAGTCGGCCTTTTCACTTCACACATACATTGGCTTTACAGCCCTTTTCGAACGAGAAAGCCCATTGCCTTTAGGAATGGGATGAAAGTGAGGTTGGATAAGGAGTACCACTAAAAATCACAAGGTTTGTGGTACTTTAAGTATCCAAAGTGTTGGTATCTTTTATTTTTCATCCTTTTTGTTGCAGTTAATTGAACAAACTAACACAATGTAACTATGATAAATGATTATAGAAGAACTAAAACAACCGTATCATTCATTAACTATCATTTTGTGTTTTGTCCACGATACAGAAGAAAGATTTTTCTAAATACAAAAGTAGAAGAATGCTTCAAAATGTTGGTTCAAGAAATATGTAATGAACTGGATATTGTTATTATCGCAATGGAATGTGAAAAAGACCACGTTCACTTGTTTTTAAATACACTGCCAACACTTAGTCCCGCCGATACAATGGCAAAAATTAAAGGAGTGACATCAAAGTGTTTGAGAGAAGAATTTCCCCATCTCATGAACCTGCCAAGTCTATGGACACGTTCCTATTTTATTTCTACTGCTGGAAATGTATCAAGTGAGACAATAAAACATTATGTTGAAAATCAAAAAACAAGGGGGTGAAACTTATGTCTCAAACCATAACAGTTAAAGTTAAATTGCTTCCAACAAAAGAACAAATCTGTTTATTGGAACAAAGTAGCCACGAATATATCAAAGTCATTAATGAACTTGTATCTGAAATGGTTGAAGCAAAGAAAAGTACAAAAGATGTTCTTGCTAACCTACTAAGTGCGGTTAAGAATCAAGCGATTAAAGATGCGAAAAATGTGTTTTCTACAAAGGTGAAAAAAAGTAAATACCAAATCGTTCCGATTTTAAAGAAACTCGTTTGCGTATGGAATAACCAAAATTATTCATTTGACTTCACACACATCTCAATTCCGTTTAGCACATTGTTTTAGCTCCTTTTATCAGAAAAAAATGATTCATCCTCCACCTTCACTCCGCGCTTAGAGGAGGGGATCTTCTCGTTCACAAAATAAAAAGAGGGACAAATGCCCCTCTTACAATTACATATCACTATTTCACAAGGTTAAATAATACCTTTTAATATCAATCCTAAAACTGACATAACTATCGCACTAATAATGATTCGCAAAATCCAGGTTGTGTTTGTACTTATTTTTTCTAATTGCTTATTGATTGTAGCTATGTCTTTCTCATTAATAGTTGTACGCTTCTCTAAATTACGAATATCTCTCATGATTTCTTTTTGTTCCGTTTTTAGACTGTCAATTTTAGCGTATACATCTTCCATATATTCACACCCTCTGTTCATCTTAATAGAGAAATCTATATGTATATTATGAGACAACCCTCTTAACTGTGAATGCATTCCACATATTCACACGCCAAATCCTTTGGTAAAACCTAATTGAATTACTTACATCTTTCCGTGCTTACATATTAAAATCATTAGTAGGATAATCCGCAGTCTTGCAAGTTCTTTTTCACAATCTGGGCCTCTTCTCCTATCCATATTTAGCTACTCCACTGTATTTCCTAAAACACTCATATATTTATCTACATATAAATATATGAGTGTTTAAATCTTTGCTTATATGTGATTTAGATAAGTCGGAATTAGAAGAGGAATCCTTAGTGATTCCTTTTTCTATTTGATATGAAAAAAGAACGGATTTTTCTACTTTAATTACGTCTTCCAATCCTAGTATCTAGAACACTCTTTATATGCTGTTTCGAAATGGTTCTTATTTTCCTCTGAGTTATATCTCCATTTATATTTTGCCAATCCGAATTATTAAGGTCATACTCACAATCTAACATCCTCTTTTTCTCCAACGTTAAATTAGATGTACAGTGGTGCTTTATGTTTAAAAGCAAAAAATGATTCTATTTTGTTTATGGTTATTTGTTACTTTAAATGTTGTTGAATTTACTATTAGTTATAATCAAAGAGATTATAGACCTACTACAGGCAATGAGGTGTTAATCTCTAAAACATTGCGAATAACATTACTAGATGTCACTGAAGGAATATTTTGTTATTTCAGGTGCAATTTTCATATATCAATTCACAAAAAAATCACCGAACGAAAATGCATCTTTGTAGGTGCTTTTTTTCGGTGAACTATTGATAAATGAAATCCACATAAATCTTCACTAAATGTGACTATAGTCCCTTATTATTTCTTGAAATAATATGACACTTCCAAATTCAACATTTATGACTACTTTCTAATGCTTCTCTTATTACTGATTGCTTTACAAAAAAAACTGAAGGAACATTATCAGAGAAGTTTTGGTATATATGTAAAACTACTATATTTCCAAAGAACGTGTATAAACTGTGACAAACAAAAGATATAGTGTTAAAGTACAAGTAAAATACACGATAGAAATACGCCTTATATTTACTTTCTAATTACGTATACTGGAAATCAGAAAATTTACTATCACCACAACAGATCCCTACTCACTAATAATAACAATACAAATGTTATTATTGCTAACAGTGAACGTACTACACGTAAATAAAAAATTATATAAAGATATTTTCGCTACCTACTTGACAGAGAGTTGATCATCCATCAACAACAGCTCTTTTCTAATACGTATATTTATACTTTATTAGCTTTATTTTTTTCTATATGTCCATATAAAATATCTCCTAGCTGTTGTACTGTTATTTCTTCCTTCTCGTAACTCTCTGTAGTTTGTAATAGAAACTCTAAATCAATTATTTCTTTCAAGATTTTATAAATAGAAAAAAAGCTTTATTTTCTACGTGTATATCCAAATCCATTAAAGCTGAAATAAGTTTTAAATTTTCTCTATCTGCTTCTATCATTTTAATTATGAGTTCTTTTAATACCTTTTCCTGCCACACTATAAACAACTCCTTCAGATATTAATCTAAATAACTACTTCAGAATAACCTTATTAAATTTACTGCCATTTACTTATTATCTTTCAATTGCTAAAGAATATTATAATCAATACTCTTGATAACTTATTTCTTTTTATATTATCCCTCAATATATTAAATTACTACTATGTTCTTTTTTTAAAAGTATACATCCTCTTCTTGACTTAAGTATAACAAAGATAATCAAAAAATAATTAATTAGATTTTGAAAATGAAAAATAAAACTATTTATGGAAAATTAAAGACATAATTTATGAATAAAGAAAAGGGTTCTTCTGTAAATAATTACAGAAGAAAACGATTAATAGCAGATTACCAGCGGATTCGAATTTAATGCCATAAGTCTCCAAACAATTGATCGATGAATTCTTCTGATTTTGAACAAACTGGACCCTTAAATTTATCATTTTCCGACAGAAGACTCCTTCCTCAAAAATGTGAAGGTGTGAAACACCAATTTTAGGTGGGAGATGAATGTCGGTAGGCGTAAGCCTACTTATTTTGTATACTATTAAGAAGAATGCTAGAAAGTGAGGCGCAATCAATGTTAATAAATAAAGCATATAAATTTCGTATTTACCCGAATAAAAGACAAGAAATCTTAATTGCGAAAACGATTGATTGTAGTCGATTTGTGTTCAATCGGTTCCTTACTATGTGGAACAATACTTACAAAGAAACAGGGAAAGGATTAACATATAATTCTTGCTCTGCCGAGCTCACTCAATTAAAAAAACAGAATGATACGATATGGTTAAAAGAAGTAGATAGTATTGCGCTTCAATCTACATTAAAAAATCTGGCAGATGCTTTTTCACGCTTTTTTAAGAAATAGAATGATCCTCCACGATTCAAGTCCAAACGAAATAAAATCCAATCTTACACAACGAAAGAAACAAATAAAAATATCGCTGTGATAGGTAATCGAATAAAACTACCTAAAATCGGACTTGTGAGGTTTGCAAAGAGCCGTGAGGTAACGGGACGTATTCTAAATGCTACCATTAGACGGAATCCAAGTGGTAAATACTTTGTATCTTTGCTAGTTGAGACAGAAGTAAAAGAATTATCGAAAACAGGATCTTCTGTTGGGATTGATATGGGATTAAAGGATTTTGCTATTCTTTCAAATGGCACTACATACAAAAACCCTAAATTCTTTCGTACATTAGAAAAAAAATTAGCGGAAGCACAACGCATCCTTTCCAGAAGAACGAAAGGTTCTTCGAACTGGAGTAAACAACGTGTGAAAGTGGCACGAGTCCATGAACATATTACTAATGCAAGAAAAGATTACTTGGATAAAATCTCTACCGAAATCATCAAAAACCACGATGTAATTGGTATTGAGGATCTACAAGTAAGCAATATGCTAAAAAACGGGAAACTTGCCAAAGCAATCAGTGAAGTATCTTGGTCATAATTTCAAAATATGTTGGAATACAAAGCAAAATGGTACAGGAAGCAAGTTGTAGTTGTCTCAAAAATATTTACTGCTAGTCAGCTATGTTCGAGTTGTGGTTACCAAAATAAAGATATTAAAAGTATAAATCTTCGTGAGTGTCATTTTCCTCCTCGTGGCACACATCACGATAGAGATATTAACACAGGACTAAATCTTAGAAACTACGGTGATAACCTAGTTAAGTTTCTATACTTAGAAATCTCCCGCTTCAAACATTCCGTTAGAACGTTAAGTAGTGAGTGGTTCAAATACAGTTTTGAAATACACTTATATCTCATTACATTACCAAGGATAATACTAATCTATCTTATTCAAAAAACATTTGAAATAAAAAAAGATGCTCGAAAGCATCTCACTGACTAAAAAATTATAATATTTTCAAATTAATATAAATCCAAGTATTTACCAATGTTATTTTTTAGAGCATTCTCATAAATCTCATATGCACATGAAATATCCTCAATAGCCATTCCCATGGGGTTTAGGATAATTAATTCATCCTTATGTTCTCTCCCTGCTTTTAATCCAGTAATAATATCCCCTAATTCAGCATGTAGCATCTCTTTAGAAAATTTACCTTCTAAAACCAATTGATTTATTACTTTTTTTTCTCTATTTGCTTGATCCCAATCATCTACAATTACCTTATCCGCTTGTATAAATAATTCACTTTCTAAATCCATAATAGATACATTACTAATAAATGTTCCTTTTTGAATCCACTCTGCTTTAATATATGGCTTATTCGCTACTGTACATGTAACTAATACTTCTGCTTTTTCAACAGCATCCTGAACTTTATCGGCAACCCGAAATGATATATTTTTATATTTTGACTGAAACTCTTTTATTAGTTCTTGTGCTTTATTTAGCTCCACATCGTATAGTACAACATTCTTAATACTTTTGAAATTTTCTAACATAGACATTACATGCATTTTAGCAATCAAGCCACAACCAACAATAGATAGATTTCTAAAGTCTTTATTGGCTAAATGTCTCGTAGCAACTACAGAAACAGCTGCTGTTCTCATTGCACTTATAGAACTTCCCTCTAAAATAGCAATCGGGAAATTTGTTTGAGGATCATTTAAAACAATTAATGCACTTGCCCGTTCCATGTTTCTCAAAGATGGATTATCATGCTTACTTCCAATCCATTTAATACCAGAGATAGACGGCTCACCTAAATGTGCAGGCATAGCGATAATCCTATCAGCAATATGTTCATCTTTTTTGTTAGTTTTTAAGTATGGTTTCAGTGGTTGACTAAAATCCTTACGAGAGTGTAGGATTAATGCACGTTCTACGCCCTTAATATAAATATCAGAACTATTTTCTTCTAACTTATGAACATCTGCTCTACTAAGATAAAGAATTTTCGGCTCAACAGCTTTATTAGTCATTCATATCACCCTTTATTGTATTTTCATATATTACTAATATTATAAGTACTAGTCAATCTGTAATACTTCTCTCCATTATGTTTAATTTTTGATATACAGTATCTATTTCCTTATGAATATCCTTCTCAACAGACATTAGCTCTTCCAATTTCAATTGAAGGGTAGGTATAATTTGTTGAGGATCTTTATTCTTTAAATTTGCCTGCATTATAATAAAAGAAATTTTCCGTGTAATGCTAAGGGAATATCCCAAATAATTAATCAACTTTTCCATATCAAGAGAAACTATATGGTGATATTTATTTAAGTAATATAGCATCCCTTCTCTACTATAAAGAAAACAAGTATTAAATCTACGAATTAAAAAATTCCAATTATCCTGTATACTTTCTTGTCTACTCATTGCATTTGAAAATACTTGATCTATCTCCATATATAGTTTAGAAATTGCTGTTGTCCCTGTATAATAACTAACACCGTCGAATTGAAAATGCCCCTGTAAATACTGAGATAATTTCAATAAAAACTCATATTTCAAACATTTTATCATTTCATCATTAAAATTATTAATTCGTGCAGTTTCTATATTTAACTTAATAACTTCGCCTGCTTGTTTAATCTTTTTAGACTGAATAGAATTATTAATTAAGTCAATAGGTATCGGACCATGATAACCAAAATATTGATCTTTAACATGAACATTTTCGTTCTCTACTCCTACTATGTTCAAATAATGATAATCATGAACTGGTGGAAAGGTTGGATACATAGTTGAAAGAACCTTAACATCTACGCATAATAAAAATGATTCAGTATTATTATGAAGAAACTCTCTTAATTTATGAGGAGCTACCTTAGATTTACTAGTGCCAATATAATTTTGCAACCATCCAAGAGTATTAGGCTGTTCCGCCTCAAGCTCAAAAGTAATATCTAAACTAGGATTACTATATACATATCCAAAATTTAAATGCTTTAAAATTAATGGCTCTAAACCAAATTGCTCCAATAACAAAGACATACTATTCCAATAACAATTGACACCTCTTCTCAAATAGCTATACCTTTCATTAAGCATGTCATAAAACTTCCTTTGCGTTTTCACTAAACTCAAAAAGAACATTTACAGGAGAGCATACTAATTTCCCTGGATGTCTTGATAATTCAGACGTCTTAATGTTCCTTACTGCAAACATTCGCTGTAACCACCGATCATTTCCATCGTATTTTGGAGTAAAACCTGTCCGAGCATGAATAGCTTTTTTATTATCCACAACTAATAATTCACCTGGTTTAAGAGCGACTTGTATACAGTTCTCTAACAATTGCTTTTTCAAATATTCTAGCGCCCACTTAGCCATAGGTGTTTGAGGTTCCATTAGATAAAAATCTATGCAAATATCCGGATCTAATAAAGGTCCACTTAACACAGGTATAGTAGTATGATAACTGTCTTCATCCCCATTTTCTAAAAATGATGATGGTGCATTAATTTTATATAAAGGTTTTCTTAATATCTCTATTACATCATTAGATAAGTTAAATAAAACTTTTCGGATTGAGGAAGTAATTGTCTTTGCCTTAGCTTCTTTATCAGATTTTACACAGTATAAAGCTAAAAAGTCAGGTTTATATGGATGAAACCCATCTTCAGTATGGAACTCTAAGATATCAGATCCTGTATTCTCTTGCTTTTTTTCTTGTCCTTTTACCGGGCAAATATTTTGAACTAATAACCCCTGTTTTTCATCTTCATATGCAAGTGGTTCCCCTAAACAAAGCATAAATAAAAATAAGATATACTCACTAATGGCCGTTTGCTTATCTTCACTTAACTGACCCTTTACTGGTGTATTCGGAAGAATTGGATCTGTTGGTAAATTAGAGAATTTTAAAGTCCCAAATAAATTAGAAAACCTTTTAAATGTAACTAATTCCTTTAAAATACGTATAGGTAACTTACTTTTAATAATATCTAATTCGTTTAATAATTTATCATCCATCTTGGTTATATCAAGTAATGGAAGCTCATTAATTAAATGCTTTAATTGTTTCTTCTCCTCCTCGGTTAAATGCACTTCCCAATTACTGGAATAATTAGTCATAAAACTCATCTCCTTCCTTTCCTATGCCGATCCTTAATTCCCGAGCCTTTTGTTGAAAAAAACTATTAATAGAATATGGTTTAAATTCATCTATAAAGTTCTCAAAATTCGAAAAACTAAGGCTGTTACTTGCAGTTTTAGCAATACAAAAAATATTTCCTTTTGTAATTTTCCATTTGATAGTCCCATTTAAACTTTTATTAAAAGCTCTTATACTTTCATCTAAGCAGGACTTAAGAGGACTAAACCATCCTCCACCTACTACTAGATTAGTCCATTCTCTATCAATATAGGACTTTACTCTTAGTTCATCTCTAGTTAATACCATTTCTTCTAATAATAAATGAGATTGATGTATTAACATTGCTGCTGGAGCTTCTCGAATTTCTGGATTCTTAACACCAAAACAACTATCTTCTAAACCTGCATATCTTCCAATTTTATAATCCGATAAGAGATCATTTAATAAAATCACTATCTCCTTTAAACTCCTCTTATCATTATTAATCTTAAACGGAATACCATTTTTGAACGTTATATCTAGGTATAGAATTTCTTTTTCTTCTATTTTATTTGTCCACTCAAATACGTTATCTCTAATTTCTAACTCAGTATACTCTAAAGTATCATTCTCTATAACTCTGCACCATAAGTTCTCGTCAATAGAATATTTAGATGTGGTAGGGAAATCGATACCTAATTCTTTCTTCAATATTCTCGCTTTATCTTCACGTGTAGTATATTCTCCTATAGCCGGACAAAATATATTAACATTTGGATAATTGGCCATTATAGAAAGGTTAAATCTCATAGCAGAATTCTGATATGGTGTTGAATTATGAACAATTAGTGATCCTCCAATATCTTTAGCATACTCACATGCCAATTTAGCAAGTAACGGACGTGTGTAGCTAGAAGAAATAGGGAAATGGTTGTTATATAAAGCTTTGGCCATTATCCCATGTGATATATAGCTATTACACAAATCTTCTGAAGCATCAATAATATGAAGTTTCAATTCTAATTTTCGAGATAATTCCATAATTTCATCAGAAATGTTTTGTCCAACATCAATTAAAACGGCATGTATATCCATATCGTATTTTTTCAATTCATAAGCTGTATAAAAACTATCTAGTCCACCAGAAAACAAGAGTACAGCTTTTTCATTTTTAAAAGGCAATAGTTCTTGGAATTGACCATATATTTTACTCATATAAATTAGTCCCTATTTCATTTTTTGCGATTAATTTATTGTTAAAATATCTTATATTACGAGGAATATTCAATCCCCTTCCAAATTCTATAATCCATTTAGCAAATACTGTGGTGACAATTTCTGAATTTCTATAAAAGTCGAAGTTAACACTGAACCATTCTTTGATTACATCCGGAACTGCATCTTTTGGAGAATTTAAGATACGTATCTCAAGGTCTGTAATATCATCTAATAACATACTTAGATTTTCTTTGATTTTCATAATATCCAACTCAATTTTAAAATCTTTAAATGTAATTGCTCTAGCCTTTAAAAGGTACTCAAATAAAATATAATTTGTTAGACAGTCAAAACTTTTTTCAGGATCATCAGCATAGCTATAACGAAATAGTCTTTCCACAAGAAATATCTCTTTTGCTAGTTTATCAATATAAGAGTCCTTATTTAATAAATACAAATATGCTGATATATCTACTCTAACTTCTTCAAATGAACTTCCTAGCAGTGAACTTTTTTCTTTAAAGAATACATTTAAAGGTAATACTCCTTTGTAATGATAGTAATCATGTAAGTACGAAAGTAGCATTCTTGCCGTATAAATATCATTAAGATTAGCTTTAAATATTGATAGAGGTGTTTTTAAGACCTCTTCACTAATAGGTTTAGTAATCTGATGGAACACTTGTAAGTACTTGTTTATAAAGAACAAAGAAAATTTATCTTGTTCTATGCTACTATTTGTTACAATTGCTTCTGGGAAAAAGCTAAATACATTAGCTTCTAAAATACCCTTCGTTCCCAAGATTAATTCTACGCCCATAAAAGTATCAAATGGTAACTCTTCTCTTAAATGTGTGATAGCTTCTGGTTCATTCCGATAATAAAAGCATGCTTCAAAATTAATAATTTTATTTTTTTTCACAGGGAAAAAGAACATACCAAATTCTTTATTCTCAATTTTATTGTATTTCCCAAAAGTAAAATCAAATTTGGGTGTATTATTAATACCAGATTCTTTCCATGCAATCAAATCTTTTATAATTGCTTTTACTAAGCCTTCATCAAAATGGATCTTTAACTTTTCTAAAATGAGTATAATACGTTCAATAATTTCTTCACAATATGAATCTTCTTTATTAATTTGACCTAAATAATTTTGATGTACTCTTAATTTTTCAACTTCTAAAACTAACTCTTCTGCACTGTTATACCATAACAAATTTTTCAAATTATCCATATCACTTGAAATTAACATAAACTACCTCCTATTTAATAATTGTGTTATCGAACTAATTGAATTGAAGTTTTCAAATGAAATTTCAGACTCCATGAATTGAACCTGTTGTACATTTTCTAAATAAGTAATTAACTCCATAATTTTTAAAGAATTAAGTATACCTGTCCCTATTAAATCTAGATCATGTGGGATACTTTCAATACTTCCATCCTGTAATAATTCTCTTTTTATATAATCTTCTAATTCCGTTTCCAGCATGCACTTTATTCCTCCGTATATCCCATTAGTTTCTTTCGATCAATTTTGCCAGTACTAGTTTTAGGTAATTTATGCTCTGTAAAAATAAACTTACTAGGAATTGCATAAGCATCTAAAAACTCAGAGCAATACTCTCTAATATCTAAGGAATTTAAAGTTGCTTTAGAATGAATATAACAAGTAAGACCATCATTGTTCATTACAATAAACACCTCATCTATAAGATTATGTTTAGAAATTACATTCCTGACTTCTGAAAGATAAACCCTTTTCCCTTGAATCTTAACCATGTCGTCCATACGGCCCATGTAATAATACAGACCATTTTCATTTTTAACCAAATCACCAGTTGGAAAGTATTTTAAGTTATTTGAATCATTCATTTTAAAGGTCTCATTGTCTGTTTTATTCAAATACCCTTTTAACATCGTCGAAGAATGCACATATAACTCTCCAACTTCTCCTTCACCACATGGTAGCAAATCAGCATCTAAAACCTGTAATTGTACATGTTTTAATGGTCTGCCAATAGGAAGAATTTTTAATGCCTCTATGTCTTGAGGAAACAAATAAGATAATGCCTCATTAACCTCTGTATTACCATAAAAATTCACAATATTAGCATTTTCAAAACAATTTCTAACCAATTTCACATCGCCGAAAGGTAAAGCTTCACCCGCTAATCCCAAAAAACGAACAGAAGTATAATTTTTGATTTTTTCATTTAGAAGCAATTTAATTGATGAAGGAACCAAATGCAAAATGTTAATTTTTTCCTCTCCAATCAATTGATTAATATATCGCGGATTATTCCTCTTTTCACTTGAAGGAAGTACACAGCAACCACCTACAGCAAAAGGGATAAATAAAGAGAATATAGACATGTCAAAATATAAAGGCGCATGACATAAAAATTTATCCGCATTTGTGGCTCCAACAAACTCGCTTCCCCAGCTAATAAAGGCACGAAAACTTTCTCTTGCTAAAATTACCCCTTTTTTCATACCTGTCGAACCTGAAGTGAAAAATATAAAAGATTCAAGACTATCATCTATTCTACCAACATCAACATTTGATTCCATAGACTTAACATATGCTAGATCAAACAAATTTTGTTGAGGTTTACATAGATCCAATGAGAATAATAATAGGTCTTCTACAAAATTCAATTTAGAATCTATAGCATTTTTTTTGTTAACTATACAGCATTTTATTTGAGCGCTTTTAATACTATCTTCAAAGATTTTCACTTGTTCATCTGGATTTAGCGGCACACTTACAGCCCCTATTTTTAGTGCTGCTATATAAGTTATTACGTTGTGTATTGGATTTGTACTTAAAATTCCAATTCTTTCTCCAACGGTAATACCTTTTGACAATAGAGCATTGGCCAATTGACCAGATACATTATCAATTTCTTTATACAAATAATTTTCTGTATCTGTTTTATAAGCTATTTTATCTTTATATTTTTCAATCGTATTATTAAGCATTGTTTTAAGGCATACTTTCAAAGCATCTCCCCCTTTTAATACCTATATATATCCTCTCACGAAGTTTTAATTTTCAGAATAAAACCAATGTTAAATTCACATTAGTTTGTAATAAAATTAAAAAACATATTTGTTAAGTAACGTTAAACTAACCCCTCTTATACAAATACGATATGTAGAAATGTAAGGGCTTGTATTACAATTAAAGAAACTATTTTATGGAGTTGATTTTTATGTCAAATGAAAAAACAGTAGTAAGCTCTAATTCCCCATTTGAAGACTTTTTAGGATCTTCTAGGGCAATTAAAAAAGGAAATATCATTGTAGTTGCAGGCACAGCCCCCTTAAATGCTAATGGAGAGACCACAACCTCTGATGTTTATGAACAAACAAAAAGTTGTATTAATGTAATCAAAAGTTCTTTAGAAAAAATGGGTTCTTCTTTAGAGGATGTTGTTAGAACAAAAATTTATATTACAGATATGAATAAGTGGCATGAAGCAGCTAAAGCCCATAAAGAATATTTTTCAAAAATCAAACCAGCTTGTACAGTTTTTGAAGTAAATAGATTTATAAAGGAAGAGTGGCTTGTAGAAGTTGAAGCTGACTGTCTGCTATAATACTATCCCACCTAAGCATAGACTTAAGGTGGGAGATTTTTATGGATTGTCCACGAAAAAATCAACTCAAGTTGGTTCACAAAATTCCCTTGCAGCAATCCCTTTGTTCCATTTGCAAATGTATTTGAATCTACTTTATATAAAATCTTTCAGTCGGATTATTAGTGTTTGAAAGTTTTCTCTTAGCTCTGTACACCTCTCATTTACAAGTCTTCCTCAAAATCACTATTCTACGTGATTTTGAATAGGATCTTCAGTTTAGAAAAGAAACTTTTATTAATAATCACTTTATAAATATATAAATTCAAACACATTATTTTGTATCAAATATATCCTTAAGTAAGGCATTTAATAATGTATAACTTATCATAGGTTTTTCCTTTGTCAGAAATTTAAATAAGGAAGCAACTTTAATTGTTTTCATACATTAATTAGCATTTATAACTCTTTTTGTCGAATTTGATGATAAGGATACACTTTTTTAATCATGGTAAAAATTCAAGATTTAACTAATCATTTTAGTTCGGCTGAAAACTTACCTTACCTCCATTTGATAATAAATTAAATCCAAAAAGGTTTAATAGTAACTTTCATCCCACTTTTATCACCGAATTATGACTTTCACAGTACTCGAAGTGGAAATTAAACTCGCTTAAAAAATCATAATAGTCATATATAATAATATAAATTTAAGTTCAAAAATATTACTATCATTCAAAAAAATAGTCAAATT
The DNA here is from genome assembly GCF_016650565.1 of Bacillus sp. TH50. Taxonomy (NCBI): domain Bacteria; kingdom Bacillati; phylum Bacillota; class Bacilli; order Caryophanales; family Bacillaceae; genus Bacillus; species Bacillus sp. TH50. Next base: position 133,388 of record NZ_JAEKFM010000008.1, read on the forward strand.
AGAAGGATATAATTCAACCTAAGGAGAATAGTATCTAAAAGGTTTAAAAATTCAAAAATTAATTTTATACATACGTAAGAGACATGTAGAATTCTTCTTATTTTAAATAAGCAATTCTAACACGCCTCTTTTTAATAAGTTATTAAAGCCCTACAAGAAATTCGTTTCCTTTACCAATTAAGGTATAACCAACTCCTTTTCGGTGGACTATAAGATTAAAATTTTTCTGACTAGTATATAATTTTTTTCTGAGCTTATAAATATATTGTCTAACTGTTTCAGTAGTTGTATATTCATCCCAAATAGCAAGTAGGATATCTTCTGTTGTGACAAATTTGTCTCGCATGTTTATAAAGAACATGAGCATTTCATACTCTTTTCCAGCTAAAGGAAAAATTTCACCTGCATTATCTAGATAATGCATATCTACATTCACAAATATACCTGGATAAAGTTCAACAATATTTTTGTTGTGCTGCTTATTTCTATTCAATTGGACAATATGTTTATAAAAATGACTCACGCACTCCTGTATTTGTTGATGAGTATGAATTTCAAAAGACATTGTAGAATTTTTTTTCAAAAGTTCTAATCCTGCCTTATTAGTACTAATATCTTCATCAAATAATATTAATATTGGGATATTTTCTAACTCTTTTTTTATATTTCGAAATTGTTTTACCTCTTCAAAATCTAAGCTTTTTAATCTCCATATTATCCCATCAAAATGGTTTCTTTTATCTTTTAAAATATAATTTAGAGAAGTAATATCTCCCACATGTATAATTTCCCAATTGGGATAGTATGCAGATCTCCGAGCTAACTTTGGTAAAAATAATTCAGGACTAATAACGACAATTTTCATTTCCCATTCCTCCATAATATTTTTTATTTGGTAAAATTAGATATCAAGACTACCTGTGCGATAGAGTAGTCTTTGGAATGAGAAAGTGATACAAAAGCTTCCAACTTTTGTTTCTTAATCGTTTGTTCAGTCGTATTATAGAATTTAAAATACGGTTCGCCCGTCTTCTTCTTAAGTATAACAGCATCTGTAAAACAGAATCCATTACCAATCCCTGTACCTAATGCTTTAAAAAGGGCTTCCTTTGCAGAAAATCTTGCTGCAAAATGTTGGGATGGGTTACTTTTTTTTCTACAATATTCAATTTCTTCTGGAACGAAAATTTTATTTAAAAATTTGAGGTCATATTTTTTTATTGCAGATTGAATCTCAGTAATATCTTGAATATCAATCCCTATACCATATACATTAGGCACGGATAAGATTGAATTTCCCTGTTTCATGGTATACATCGACTCCCGAATAAATTTTTTTATTATTCTAGCTATTTTTCAACTCCATAATATAATTTGCAATGGTAGTAACACTTTCTAAATATGAAGGATCCAACTCTTCCATATCAAATTCAATTTCACATTTCTCTTCAAGAGCTAATAAAAGTTCAATTATACCTGTTGAATCAAGCCCTAGTTCTTCAAAAATATTTGCATCTACTTTCACATCTGCTACAGCAAGTTCTAATTGCTGTGCAAGAATTTCAGTAACTACATCCATTAAATTATTTAGCTTATTCATATACTTAACCCCCGATTATTTAATTTTATTATTAATTAATTCCCAGTAGTTCTTGAGCAACTTCCCGTTTATGAATATTTGTTGATCCTTCCATAAACTCTATCATTCTTCCATCCCTTAGCCATTTTTCTAATAATGGATGGTCAATAATAGCTTCCGATCCTACAACCTGATTAATTCGTCTGGTTACTTCATATACCAAATTATTTGCCATCCATTTTCCCATGGAAGAAGTACCTGCATTATAAATACCCCTATCAACTTCTTTAGCTGCCCGATAAACTAATCTCCTAGTTCTTTCAATTTTCCATTGAAGTTCATCGAGTATAATTTCTTCATTTAAATTCAACTTAATATTTTCTCTCACGTAATCTACCATGGCTCTCGATGTTCCAATTGCAATCGAAGATGTCGAAGGTCGCATTCTAAAAAACACTTTCATAGCTCCCCGTAATCCTCTTTGAAGAGGTGGTTTATTTAAACCAATAATTTGAGATTTATCTACTTCTAAATTGTTATAGACTGTATGACCTAACCTAGCTGCATGCATTCCTAAAGTCCGACCATAATCTCTATTTACAGTATCCGAATTTTTAAATTGATCTTCATATATTAAAAAACTTTGAATTGCAAACGTGTTATTTTTATGGCCCATCTTAGCAAAAGTAAGTGCCCATTGCGCTCTTTCTGCATTAGCTATATATTTTTTTTCTCCTTGTAATAGATACGTTCTATCATTTTTTTTGGTTGCAACCGTTTCAATAGCTGCTATATCTGATCCAGCATTAGGCTCCGTTAAATTGAAAGCCGTCCAAACCGGATTCCTCCCCATAAAGGAGTTGAAGAATTTATCCTGTTGTTCCTGAGTCCCTAGCTCTTTTAATATTGGTCCTAATAATTGTGGTCCAGGTAAAGATAACATCATCGCTGGATCTCCATATGCTAACTCCTCAGTCCATATCGCTAACTCCAAAGAGGAATCTCCATAATAGATTTGATTATCTCGTCCACTGATACCAGTATAACCATACTCCTTTGGGACACCTAAACGCCATAAAGGCTGGTAAAATGAGTCTTGCTGAAGATAAGTGGGTGGTAATCCTCGACTCTTATCTGCTTCTAATGCAAATTCCCTTAATGATTCCCCGTATACTCTTAATTCAGTTCTAAGTGATTCAAACATATTAATTAGACCCCCTTCAACATTGAAATATGGTGTATTTTGAGAAAGTTTTTTATAATGAAAGGATCCTCTAATCCAAATGCCCCCAAAACAGGTAATATCTTATCTATAATTTGAGTACTATTTTCCAACATAAAATTAATCTGTTTAAAGAACTTACTATATTCTGCTTCATCTATAATAGATTTTGTTGATAGTTCCCTTAAAAACAGTATATTCCCTTCAATTTCACTACTTGCAATGACAAATGTATCATAAACCATTTGGTGTTTAGCTATTGGTACGCCAAAAGTTTTACGTTCTTTAATATAATCTTTACAAAATTGTAATATCAATTTACTGAATTTCAAAACAAAAGATGCTAAAATTATTTTATATCGAAGTCCATAAATCCATAGTTTCTTTTGTTGATGAGAGGGAACTTTTATAACGTTTTTATACTGTTCAACCTTTTTAAGGGACAACTCCTCCTCATCTAAACTGTAAACTTTCACACTATCTTCAAAACTCATTTTCCACCAGACATTGTTGTCTAGGTATAGAATAGAACCATCCTGATGCTTTCCGGCAAACAAATATAAATCTCGATTTTTCCATCCCAAGCTTACTTTGACTTCTTTTAATTCTTGTAATAATTTTTGTTCTTCTTTAAGTAGTTCATTATAAAGAGTATTTTCATCTATATTATCTATTATGCTATCTATTCTTGTTGAAAAAGATGGAGATTTCAGTGTTTTCATGTATAAACTACCTCCTATTAACTTTCAAATGTTTGTACTACTGGCAGATCATATTCTGTTTTCTTACGAATGACTATATACTTATCATCTTTCACCAATACTTCAGTAGGAAGGTGATGACTTAAAAATAATACAGGACTTGCAGTCAATCCATATGCTCCAGCATTCAAAATGCCAATATAATCACCGGGCTGGGATTTAGGAAGGCTTATCTTCTTTGCAATTAAATCGTTTGGGGTACATAAAGGGCCAGAAATATAATATTCGGTATTAGGTTCATCACTCCATTTATTAAGAACCTTGATTGGGAAATTTTTCTTTAGAGCATTCCCCATTCCACCAGCGGCCATATGGTGATGTGTTCCTCCATCTACCGTTAAAAAATCGCAATTTTTAGATTTTTTTTCATATAATACTTTTGTAACATAAATCCCACTTTCACCTACAACATATCTACCTGACTCTAAAAATATCGGGATTTCTTCACCAAAGCTACTATAAAACTCCTGAATCATAGCATGTAATCTATCAGAAATATCATCCAAATCAAGCGTGCTTTCATTAGAAAAATACGGTATTCCCATTCCACCACCGATATCTACATAATCTAATTTAACATGAAATTGTTCTTGAACTTTCTTTGCCAAATTTAAAATATATGCTGTATTTTCTATGAACACATCACTAGATAGAATGCGTGTGCCATTATATACATGTATCCCTACAATCTTGAGATTTGATAATCTTTCTTCTAACTCAAATATATTTTCCAGCTGTTCTTCATCCATACCAAATTGCCTTGGTTTTCCACCCATAGTTAATTTTGAACCTTTTGCTGATACACTTGGATTAATTCTAATACCAACTCTAACGGTTACTTCTTTTTCTTGAGCTATATTATTTACTTTTTGCATCTCTTGTAGTGACTCTACAATAAAATATTTAACTCCGTACTCAAATACTTTTCTAATTTCTTCTTCAGTTTTTCCTGGTCCCAAATATAAAACTCGTTCAGGAGAAACTCCTATTTTTTTTATTATCTCTAATTCCTTTAGTGAACAAATCTCTAAATTGGCCCCTAAGTCATAAATTAACTTTACAATAGATGGATTAGGGTTTGCTTTTAGGGAATAAAATAGTTGAATTGCCTTGTGAAGGTTCAAGAGCTTGTATACTTGCTCTTGAATAACACTAGCATCATATACATAAGCTGGTGTACCTATCTTTTTTACCACTTCTAAAAGGTTATTTTTTTCAATATTCAGTTTGTTTGTGGTAATCATTTATATTAAACTCCCTTCTTCAACTGCAATAATTTTTCTGCATTTTTATAAAAAATCTGATCCCATTCTTCTTCTGTGATATGAACTCCTTGTTCTTCTAAGCGCTTTTTTATATTCTTAAAGCGATTAATGCTTTCCTCCATTGTACACATTGGATAATCCGTACCCCAAATTAACTTATTAATAACCCCCTGTTCTTTTGCCATCTTAAAAATATTACACATTTCATCAATTGGTTGATAAAAAGATACAATTGATAAATCAGTATATACATTTTTAAAATTTTTAAGAAGAGATAATGTATCGTTAATCCACGGCCATCCCATATGTGCTATTATAATATTAAGATTTGGAAATTTAATTAGTACATCATTTAGTAGTATAGGGTGACAATAACGTAAACTTGCTTGTTTTATCGGAGTAAACCCCATATGAACTAAAACTGGTAGGCTACGCTCCTCTGCATCTTCATACAGAGGATACCAGCCCGGATCATTAGGTGAAATGCCCAAGTATCCAAAAGCTAATTTATATCCATGTAGGTTATAATTAGTTAACTCTTGTTCTAGACTCTTTTTACACAAGGATTTTTCATAAGCATCAAAGGAAGCAAAACCTACAAAATATTTTGGATATTTTGTGCACAATTTTGAAACATACTCATTTGTAACATGTACTCCTAATGTGCGTTTAGCATTAAAAGCAAGTAATACCGCTTTTTTTACTCCTACTCCTTCCATTTCTTTGATTAAATTTTCTATTCTTACTTCCATATTTGTATGAGATTTATTACATGAATCCATCATTTGTTGGGCAAACTCTTCAGTGTACTCACTTTTTAATTCTCCAACATGAACATGAAAATCAATCAAACAATCACCCCCTTTCCAAAAATATTTATTAATTATGTTCTAAAAATCCCTTTAAAAATTCCCCTGTAAGCGAACGGGGTACATTACATATTTCCTCAGGAGTCCCTGCAGCTACTACCTGTCCTCCATTTTCCCCTCCATTAGGCCCCATATCAATAATATAGTCTGCTGTTTTAATAACTTCTAAATTATGTTCTACTATCAAGACTGATGATCCCTTTTCTACTAGTTGATGTATAACTTTTAAAAGTCGGTTTATATCTTCTAAATGTAGACCTGTAGTAGGTTCATCAAGGATATATAAGGTTTTACTAGTAGATGTCCTTGATAATTCTGTAGCTAGTTTAATACGTTGTGCTTCTCCACCTGACAAAGTTGTTGCTGGTTGTCCAATTTTCATATAACCTAAACCAACTTTATTTAAGCTGTTTATATATTTTATTATTTTAGGATGATCTTTAAAAAATTCTGTTGCATCTGCTACAGTCATATTTAAAATATCGGAAATATTATTATTTCGATATTGAACATTTAAGGTTTCTTGATTATATCGATGCCCTTGGCAATCATCACAAACAACATAAACATCAGGTAAATAGTGCATTTCAATCTTAACTACCCCATCGCCCTTACAAGTATCGCATCTTCCTCCAGGTACATTAAAACTAAATGCCTTTTTAGTTAATCCCCTTACTTTAGCATCTGGTGTCTTTGCAAATAAATCTCTAATTTCATCAAACATACCTGTATACGTCGCTGGATTAGATCTAGGTGATCTTCCTATCGGTGATTGATCAATATTAATTACTCTATCAATGTGTTCTAAACCACTTATCTCATCAAAATCACCTGGCAGCAATTTATATGCTCTGTGAATTTTTCTAGCTAAATGCTTATATAATATTTCATGGATTAGGGTACTTTTCCCTGAACCTGAAACACCAGTAATACAAGTCAGTAGCCCTAAGGGAATATCGACGTCAATATCTTTCAAATTATTTTCTTTAGCACCTCTAATAGATAAATATTTCCCATTTTCTTTTTTTCTTTCTTTAGGAATCTTTATTTCTTTAGCACCAGATAAATATTGACTAGTTAACGAACCATTTCCTTTTTTAAACGCTTCAGGAGTGTCGGCTGCTACAATTTCTCCACCTTGATTCCCTGCTCCAGGTCCTAGTTCAACTATATAATCCGCTGCTAACATTGTATCTGTATCATGTTCTACAACTATTACCATGTTACCTAATTCTCTTAACTTTTTTAGAGTATTTATTAAACGAATGTTATCTCTTTGATGCAATCCAATGCTGGGTTCATCTAAAACGTATATCACTCCAGATAAAGCCGACCCTATTTGAGTAGCTAATCTAATACGCTGAGCTTCTCCACCAGATAGTGTTTTTGCTTCCCTATCTAAGGTTAAATATTCTAAGCCTACATCCAATAAAAACTGTAATCTACTATTAATTTCCTTAAGTAACCTTTCGGAAATTTCTATTTGTTTTTCAGTAAGAATTTGATTGATATGCTTAAAAAAATTAGCTACATTATCAATAGACATGCTAGATAATTGTGCAATATTTGTATCACCAATATATACAGCTAAACTTGTTTGTTTTAATCTCTTACCACTACAAGATTGACATGTAATGCTAGACATTACTTCTTCTAATTTTTCCTTCACACTGTCCGAATTACTAGCATTGTATCTACGATTTATATTAGGAATTACTCCCTCAAAAGGCGCTGAATGTGTTCGTTGTTTACGCTCTGACTCATATTGAAATAGGATTTCCTCTGTTCCACTTCCATAAAGAAGAATATTCTTATGTTGATCAGAAAGGTTTTTAAATGGCGTTTCTTTAGAAATACCATAATGATTACACACTATATCAATTATATTGTGATACCATTTTGCAGTACTCGTAGCCCAATTTTCAAACACGCCTTCATTTATAGACTTATTCCAATCTGTTATTAACAGTCTTGGATTCACTTGTAAAGTAGCCCCTAACCCATGACATTGTTCACACGCGCCATATGGACTATTAAACGAGAAATTCCTAGGTGTTAGCTCATCAATAGAATAACCACATTCGGAACATGCTTGTAAGCTATTAAAAAAGTATTTGTTTGTTTTTCCATTTTGTTCTAACGTCTCTATTAATACTTGTCCTTTTGCTTCTAACGCAGCTTTTTTGATCGAATCTGTAACCCTTCTTTTATTAGCATGTGAAAAAGTGACCTTATCAATAAGAGCCTCTATTGTATGTTGTTTATTTTTATCTAAAACGATGGGACTAGTAATCTTTAATAATTCGCCATCAACCCTAATTCGAATAAATCTCTTCTGAATAGCTCTCTCAATTACACTCTTGAACTCTCCCTTTTTTCCCTTAATGAGAGGGGCATATATATACAACTCTGTCCCATCTTTTAAATCTTTAAGCTGATTCATCATTTGATCTATTGATTGGGGTTGTATAGGAATATTATGTTCTGGGCAATAAGGAATACCAATAGAAGCAAACAATATTCTCATGTAATCATATATCTCAGTTATCGTTCCAACTGTAGATCGAGGATTCTTATGTATAACTTTTTGCTCAATAGATACTGATGGTGTAAGGCCTTCAATAGAATCTACATCTGGTTTTTCCATTTGTCCTAAAAACTGCCTCGCATACGATGATAAAGAGTCAACATACCTACGATGTCCCTCTGCAAAGATTGTATCAAATGCTAAGGATGATTTTCCTGAGCCACTTAAACCTGAAAACACAGTAAGGCTATTAAAGTCTAAATCTATATCTACACTCTTCAGATTATTAGCCCTTGCTCCCCGAACTTTGATTACCCGGTCAGACATACCTTAATCCTCCTTGTTCCCACTTAACGCTCCTCAGGGATACCTAATAAATTTTTCAAAGAAACAGGTTCTTTTTTTACAATTGTTTTAGGTACAATATTGTTATCTTTGTTATATTGTATTTGAATTTCTCTCCTACGCTCGGTCTCCTCAATAGCACCTTCAATATTATCTTTTATACTATCGGCAAACAGAAGTGCTCTTCCATTAATATTTCTAGCAGCACGACCAATTAGTTGTAATAATGCACTTTTAGATCGAAGGAATCCCCTTTGATCTGCTCCAATTACAGCTACTAGCGATACCTCTGGTAAATCTAACCCTTCTCTTAAAAGATTAATTCCTACAAGCACATCAAAATTACCCATTCTAAAATCTCTAATAATTTCTGATCTCTCTATATTCTCCACTTCAGAATGCAAGTATTCTGCTTTTATTTGTAAGTTATTAATTTCTTTCGTTATTTCTTCTGCTTGTTTTTTGGTTAACGCAATAACTAATACCTTTTCATTTCGACTAATAGTATTTTTTATTTCATTTATTAAAGTCTCAAAGTAATTTTCGCTACTCTTCACTTCAATAACTGGATCGATAAGCCCAGTAGGGCGTATTACTTGTTCCACAAAAACCTCTTTAGAATCTACTTCATGTTTTCCAGGAGTTGCCGACATAGACACCATACATTTCGTATTGTTCATAAATTCTTCAAACTTAGGTGGTCTATTGTCTAGTGATGAAGGTAAACGATATCCATAGTCAATTAAATTTTTCTTTCTAGACTGATCTCCAGCATACATAGCGTGAAACTGCGGTAATGTTACATGAGATTCATCAACTACTGTTAAATATCCATCTTCAAAATAATCCGTCAAGTTAAAACATCTCGACCCTTTTTCTCTATTTTGCATATATAAAGAATAATTTTCGATTCCCATACAATGACCTGTATTCTTTAACAATTCCAGATCATATAATGTACGTTGTTCCAACCTTTCTGCCTCATGAAATTTACCTAAACCTCTTAAAAACTTTAACTGCTCAACTAAATCCTTTTCAATTAAAGGTAGAGCTGTTTCAATTTGTTTTGTTGTTGTAATAAAACTTGTAGCAGCAAAGATATGAACTTCCTCTAGACTATCCACTATCTCTTCAGTAACAGGATGAATAGTAAGGATCTCCTCTAGTTCATCTCCAAAAAATTGTAACCTGATAGCTTCCTGTTTACCCATTGGATAGATATCAATTGATCCCCCACGGATTCTAAATGTTCCAGGCTCAAACTCTATATCATTTCTTTTGTACTGATTATCAATTAGATGCTTAATAACTTGCTCATATGTGTAAACAAAATACCCATCTGGTTTTACAGATAAAACGAAAGAAGTACTATTAAAGTCCTCGGGGGCACTCATTGGATACAAACATGAAATACTGGCTACTACAATGACATCTGTTCGTTTTAATAGACTGGCCATAACAGAATGCCTCATTCTTTCAATTTCACTGTTAATTTTAGAGTCCTTTTCTATAAAGAGATCTTTATGTGGAACATAAGCCTCTGGTTGATAATAATCATAATAACTTACAAAATACTCTACTGCGTTATTAGGGAATAATTCCTTTAATTCGCTCCATAGTTGAGCCACTAATGTTTTATTATGAGCGATAATTAAAGTTTGACGATTAAGTTGATGAATTACATTAGCAATAGTAAATGTCTTTCCGGTACCTGTAGCCCCTTTTAATAACAACCTACTTTTGCCATTCTTTACTCCCGTTACTAGCTTTTCAATGGCTTGTGGCTGATCACCCATAGGTTCCATAGATGATTGGATCTGAAAATCTATCGATTTTCTCATATTGTATCTCCTTTTATTTCTCCTCTAAGTAACATTTAAATTTCCTAATTTATTCTTCAAAATTTTCACCATATCTTCACATTGATTGATAGTTTCACCAAATATAATTGTATATAGCCTCCCTTTCTTATTAATTCCCAAATTCAACGTAGAAAAGCCATTAATAATTACACCATGCTCTTTTTCCTTGGTATATAAAATATCTTTTAGCTCCTCTTTAATTATTTTGAAAGGTACTGTTTTTTCCAAGACAACCTCAAAAGGTATAGCCATAAAGAACGCATGGGGATTGAAAAATCTTTCAATAATATTATTTTGGTATGTTGCCATGTTGAATCTAGCATTTATTTCGACACAAGGGTACAAAAATCCTTTCCTATCAATCATTGCATCAACACCAACTACACCATAAAATCCATCTCTCGCTAATATTTTCCCAATAATTTCATAACTTTCTAGAAGTTCTTTTTCCTGAACTTTTGTTAATTGAACTGGTAATTTATGCCCCAAATGTACACCTTTATGTACCAACGCTTCTCGAACTGATGTAAATTTGACATTCCCTTTTTTATCTATGATGAATTGATAGTTAAGGTCTCTTTCTTTTTCAATCCAATTTTCTAAAATCATTTCTATATTTTCATGTCCCTTTTTTACGGACATCCTTTTTAATAAGTTTAAAATATTTTCAAATTTACTATCTGAATCAATTAGAACCATTCCTTTTCCAGATACTCCCATAGAGTCTTTTAAAACTAATGGATTTTCTAAATATCTTTTTCTAATTTCATGATAATTAAACTCAAGTTCTGAGATAGTATGACTCACTTTTCCTGCTACTTGGCGAAGATCAAATTCATCTGCTAACTTCCAGCTATAAATCTTGCTATTAACCTCACGACATATAGTTGATGCAGGAGTACATAAAGAAATTGAAGTTTGTTGAGATACCTTTTCCTCAATGTTTGATGTACCATATGGTAGTAATGAATACGAATTATCTCTATTAATATTTTGAAGCCTATTAATATTTTTAGTGCTAGATAAAATTGTTTCCGAAATATTATCTGCCGAGTTATCAGAATAGAAATTCATTACATTCGGAACAAATCCTCGAGTTTCTTCTATATATTGTACATAATCCTCATCAATGTCTTCTTTAAGACAAACAATGTCTTCTTTTCCAGCAAGAAATAATGCCATTTCACCTATTTTATTAACCAATGGTTGCGCTTTCGAAATATTACTACCCGGTATTGTAATGATGTTTTCTTTTTTCCAATGCTGTTCTACTTCAACATTACCCAACCATATAAAATTTTTTCCCGATTCACTAAGACTGTTCTTTAGTTCCTTATAGAAAGACATAGTTTCCTCCTAGACTAAATTTTGCAGTTCATTTTTTAAAACCTTTCCATTATTATTACGGGGAATAGCGGATACAAATTTAACAATTTGTGGTATTTTGTAACTAACTAATCTTTCCTCACAAAATTTCACCACAGTTTCCCTTTTTAAATAATCATTAGCAACTACAACTGCTGCTAAAATTTCCGTTCTTTTTTCTAGATTTTTTTTCCCAAATACAGATACATCATATATTTCGGGATGTTGTCGTAGGACATCCTCTACTTCAACTGGATCTACTTTTTTACCTGCTACATCTACAACATCACTTTTTCTTCCTCTTATATATACTTTTCCATCTAGCTCCATTTCACCTAAATCCCCAGTCAAATAATAATTTTGAGATAACCTTTTTTCTAACTCGCCTGGAAGATTATAATATCCCTTCGCCCTTGACTCCGTATATAACGCTACTTCTCCTACTTCTCCTTTTTGTAACTCTTCACCATCATTACCCAAAATTTTCACTTTAACATTATGGAGTGGATATCCTACACTGTTATAGTCATCCGTTTGATTTAAGATTGATAGTCCAGTTTCAGCTACGCCATATAAGTCTGAAATATTAATACTAAACAGCCTTTTGAATTTTCTTTTTATACTTTCATGAAGAATTGTACCTGAAGATACACACATTCTTACATTTTTAAATTGCTTTGTATTTTTTATTCTAGTCATTAAATCATACAAAACTGGAAAAGCCACAAATATAGTAGGTTTCTTATCTAATATAATTTCAACTACTTTTCTTGGGGTTATATTATCATGGAGTAAAATTGTAGCACCAACTCTCAATGGAGCAAGTATTGAGGTATTAAAAGCTAAGCCGTGCGTTAAATATGCGGCACAATATACTATATCATTCGAATTTAAATTAACTGATTCTAACCAATTTGTAGATGCTGCGATTACATTTTTCTCTTCGTACATCATACATTTTGGAATACCTGTCGTTCCCGATGAATAACGGCATGATATTATATTTTCTAATCTCTCCGTCGCAATCTCATTAGACAAATATTTTTGTTGAAGAATAATTAGTGATATATTTCCATATTTATAAATATGTTTTATCTTTTCTACTAAAGGAAAATCATCTATTTCTTCCGTCCTAACAATAAATCCGCCAAGATGAACATGCTTTATTAAGTTGTCTAACTCATTCTCTCGCCATTTATGATCGACTAAATGAGCAACTTTCTTAGCTTTAATAAGTGCATAATAAGAAATGATGAAATCTGGATGATTTTTAATATAAATACCAATTGGATAAGAAAAACCACTTATATCTTGCTCTATTTTTTCACCAATACTATCAAATTCATTTACAAATTGTTTATAGCTTAATTTATAATCTTTATACATTAAAGCTTCTTTATCCGGAAACTTCTCTGCAGATTTATATATGTATTCCAATATCTCCACTTTCTAATCACCTCTGTCATATAATAATGTTATTGCATACATTCTAGATGAAGCGTCCCAATAGTACCTTTAGAACCAGCAAAGATTAGTAGAATATGCATCCCTTTTTTGATTTGTCCTTTTTGATGCATCTCTTTTAGACTATAATACGGATCTGAAGTAGTTAAGTTAGCAGTATTTCGATATTCACGTTGATAAAAATAAAAACCCTTACAATCTAATTTAATTTTATCTATAAAGTTCGAAGAGAAATTTTGTAAAATCACATGGTAGGGCATAATATTTAAATTTTCTTCTTTTATGTGCTTTAACTGCTCTTGAATATGTACAATTAGCTCATCTTCACAATTATTTTCTTCCCTAACATGCCATGAATGAAGATCCCATGAAACAATCTTAAATTGTCCAGTAGTTCTAGAAATTGTAAACGAAGCAGCTCCATCGCCATAAGGAAATTGATTATGTTTAACACGCATTTGTGGAAGATTACATTTATCAGCACATACTATTTGAAATTCCTGCTTATTATCTTCTATAAACATTTTTGCAATATTTATAGCTGTTAAAGATACAACGGATCCCTGATCTTTGATAGCATAAGGTAGCGCTTGAGATAAATCCCCATGTCTTTTTATATTCATTGCTACAGTTATAGGTTGTGGGAGATTTAAAAATTCATGGCAGTAAACGAGATGTTTAATATTCTCCTTAGATTTTCCGTTTAAAGATTTTCTCACCACATCCCCTGACATTTCCGCAATATTATTATCACTAATTGGGATTGTATACATATATTTTTTAAAGGAATCTAGTCCCAAATCTCTGCTGTCTTGACTAGACTTCTTTTTATACGCTTCAAACATTCCATTAAAATCTGGATTAACCTCTGCTCCTTTTATATCGCACAAATAATCCTTTACAGTCTTATATTTATCTAGATAAAGTACTTCTAAGTTAGAAATATATAACTCCATTCTATAGTCTCTCCTAATTATTATTTTTTTCACTTTCCATTACTTCTTTAATTAAAGACATACCAAAATTAAATGCAGATAATCCTTTAAATAAGAATGCTAGCTTAGCTACATCAAATAACTCGTCCCAACTAGCGCCAGCTCTTCTTGAGGCAATTAAGTGCACCTTAGCCCCAGGTGCAGCTAGCATAAGTAACATACCAAATAACATTATTTGTACATATTTTTCTGGAATATACTTTGATTCCATGCTATTTTTTCTAAACATTTCATGTAATTCAAGCTCTTCTGGCCTAACTTGAAGAGTCACCTCATGCCTAGCCTCAGTTGGAGCTGGAATAAAACCAAATAGATTTTGATAAATTTGATTAATATCATTCATATTCATATATAACCCTCCAAATTTTTAATAATTAGAAATAGATGAGTTGTATTTTTTATTATATTGGTATTAAATATTAATAAAACTATTTTATAGTGTTTATTTTTGAATATAGATATTTTCATTAATTGACTTAATTGCTCTATGGAGCTGTTCTTCTTCAACATTTAAGGAAATCCTTATAAATCCTTCTCCATAACCTCCAAATCCTACACCTGGAGTCATCAAAACCCCCGCCTTTTCTAATAACATCTTACAAAATTCCATAGAACTATTATTATTTGGTACTTTCACCCAAATAAAGTACCCTGCTTTAGGCACCTGAATTTCCCAACCAAGAGGCTCTAATCCTCTTTTAAGGATATTCATACGCTCTAAATAACGCTCTTTGATTTCTTTAGGAACTTCGTTATAAGAATCTAGTGCAAATGAAGCTGCTTTTTGGATAGCTCCAAATACACCTGAATCTACAAATGCTTTCGTTTTGGCTATATTATCTATAACTTCTGCATTCCCAACCACCATTCCAATGCGCCAACCAGTCATACAAAATGTTTTTGAAAAGGAATGAAATTCCACCCCTATCTCCTTAGCTCCTTTTGCTTTTAAAAAACTAGGCGCTACATAATTACCAAAAGAAACTTCTGAGTATGCAGCATCATGTGCGACTATGATATTATTTTTCTTTGCAAACTCTACTGCTCGCTCAAAATCCTCAACACCTGCCACCGCACCAGTAGGATTATTAGGATAGTTTAAAAACATTAATTTTGCTTTTTTAGCTATCCTAGGAGAAACGTTAGAGAAATCCGGAAAAAAATTATTCTTTTCTAGTAAAGGTAGCTCCTCTACTTGCCCTCCAGCAAGAGCCACTCCACCTGCATATGCTGGATAACCAGGATTAGGAACTAATGCTATTTCTCCCGGATCTATATATGAAAGCGATATATGAGATAATCCTTCCTTTGAACCCACTAAAATCAATACTTCTTTCTCCGGATCTATATCCACACCAAACCGCCTTTTATACCACTCGGAAATTGTGATTTTTAACTGATCAATACCGCGAAATGGAGGATATCGATGCGTTTCATATTCAGATAAAACTTCTTTCATTTTTTCGACAATGTGACTTTGTGTTGGAAAATTAGGATCTCCCACACTTAGATCGATAACAGGATATCCTTCCTTTACTCTCTTTTGTTTCATATTCTCAAGATGTGCAAATAAATAACTAGGTAAATTAGATACTCTATTCGAAATTTTGAAATTCATCTAACTCCTCCGAATTTTTAGATTTTTTTTATGTTATTTTAGTAAAATTATAATAGTATATTTTACCAAAATACATAAAATCTATGTTAATCCCACGTGATTTATATATTAATATTATTTTCTCATTAGAACACTACCATAAGCACCTCCAAGGCCCACACTTAACATTAAATAATATGAATCCTTTGGGATATCAAATTCATATAAGGAATCCTGAAGATTAAGTAATAAGTCACAACCGCTAACATGCCCTAATTTAGCTATATTGTTTGTATATATATTTTCAAACGGGATGTTTAAAGAACGTGAGGCTAACTCCCAAGTATCAAAATTCACATTATGCGGGATTATGAGTTTAATATCTTGTAAATTAATATTGGATTTTTTCTCTGTCAATTTAAGTATTTTCTTTATACCCAAAAAATATGACATTTGAAACCAACGGTATGATTGATCATCCCATTCCCCAAAACTTGATACTTTAGAGTCTACAAATTGATTAACACATATGATTTTATTACTATCACCCTGAGAAGATATTAAACATGCTGCTGCCCCATCGGAGAATACAGTCATGTCCTCAATTTTTCGCATTGAATCAGTATACATCTTCTCAGCAAATAGTAGCAAAATATATTTTTTGTTGGAATTTTCAAGTAATTTAGTCGCTATTTCAATAGCTGTTATTGGTGTTACACAATTCAAATCTGAAATTGTAAATGCTGGGATATCCCCTAAATCAAATTCTTTTTTTAACTTCTCTAAAAACACGTTACCATCAGGATGACTTTGCATGGCATGTCCATATATAATTCCCCCTAAATCATCAGGGATTATTTTGTTAGTTTCAAATAAATCTTTAACTGATTTTTTCACCATACTATATGAGGTCTCTGTACCAGAATCCATAATATATCTTAACTTATGAAAATCCGTTATTCTCTCATATTCTTTATCACTTAGTCCAACTGATTCTTTAATATCATAAATATCTACTCTCTTTTCTGGTCTATACGTGGAAATCTTATGCAAATACATTAAATACACCTCTTTTAATAAAATTTAAACTTATAATAACTCAATAAATGTATTTTTTTAAGAATATTCAGTATTTTTAACATGTCATTAACTTTAGATTGATGTAGTTAAATATGGTATTTATTGTACCTTAGCTTTAATAATAAATACTATTAGGAGGAACTAGATGAGGATAGGCATTCAGGGAATCGGTATTTACGTTCCTAACAATCGCGTAAATTTAAAAGAATTAGCAAGTACCTTATATTTATCTGAAAATGAACTTGATGTACTAATGAATACTCATCACTTAAAAGAAGTAGCTGTTGAAACTGAAAAAAATGCTAATGAGATGTTAATTGCGGCTATAGAGAACCTTATGTTGCACAATAAAATTGATTCAACAGATGTTGGGTTAATTTTATTTACCCATACAATCTTGCAATTTTCACCTTTTCTATCTGAACCACTTCTAGCTATTAAAGATCAATTTGGCTTTCATAATGCACACAGTATGTCAGTAGCAAATCTGAATTGTGCAGGAATGGATTTTTTACTATCTCTCTCCCATACATGGCTACTAAATAATAATCACGCAAAAAGTGTCTTAATTTTAACAAGTGATAAAACATTTGTAAAAGACTTTAGGTATCTCAAGGAAAGTTCTGTAATGGGAGATGCTGCTTGTGCCGTCTTGGTTTCAAAAGGTTCACAGCAAAATCAAATCATCGCATCTAATATTAATGTAGATGCTACTATTTTTAATGGGGAAGCATCTGCTCCAGAGGAATTTGATTGGTTTCTAAAAAGTGTCTCAACAGGAATAATAAAAAATCTAAAGTCCCTTTTAAAAGACGCTAATTTCAATTCAGATGATATCACTCTAATTATTCCAAGTAATATAAACTTCCCAACTTGGAGTAACATAGGAAAAATTTTAAAAATACCTATTGAGAAATTCTATTTCCCTACTTTATCTAATACTGGACATGCACATAATTCTGATCCTATTCTTAATCTTCACCATGCAATATATTCAAAAAAATTCATCCAGGAGATTATTATGTAACATTAACTGCTGGAATAGGTGGTACTTTTGGATGTACCTTATTCAAATGTTAATCAAGAGGTGTAATTCATGAACTCAAATATATTCATTTCGAACATAACAACTTATGTTCCCAATTCTCGCAAAATACAAAAAAATAATCTTATAAATCAAGAGAATATTATTAAGAAATTTGAATCTCAAAAACGGAAATTCCCATTATATTCTTTGAACAAAGAATACGGATTAGATAATAATTATGATGGAACAAATTTACAGTTTATTCTTCCAAATAATTCACTGCCAATATCTTTAAATGAAACTTCTTCTGATTTGGCATTAGAAGCAACAAAAAAATTAGTGGGTAAAACATCAAAAAGAGACCCCTTATACTTTGCATATTGTCATGATACAAACGAGCCTAGTATCTATTTAACTCCTGCTTTAAAAGTGAAAAAAAAACTGAAGTTAAAAGGTTCTATACCCTTCTCGATAAGTCACCAAGGTTCTGCTGCTTTTACTAGTTCTATATTTCTGTTAGATACTTTGCACAAGCAAAATTCAAAAAAGACATTTTCTATCATTACTACTACTGATCAAGTATGTCCACCCCACCCTAGAATTTTTTTCAACTCTTATCCTAAGGGAGATAGTTCTGCTTCCTGTATTTTTAGTAAAGACAATGGACAGTATCGCATTATTGACTACACTTTACATTCTTTTTCTTCAACTCCTACACCGCTAAGGTGGAGTATAACAGATTATAATTTATTTGAAGAAAAATTGATTTCTATTACAAGCAAATTATTAGATGAATTTATTAATACCCATGCCATAAAATGGATAATCGCACAAAATTTGAGTGAATATTTCATTGAAGCATTAGAAATGTATACTCAAAAAAACGAACTAAAACTCTTCAAAAGGACCATTGCTACTAGCAGTAATCTTCTGACTAGTGATTGTTTAGTTTCATTAGAGCAAGCTGAACAAACTGGCGTTTTAGATGCTAATGATAACATTTTATTACTACAAGTTGGTCCGCTTTCACATATTGGACTATTACTATTAAAAAAGAGAGAGCTGATAATTTTGTCTATCTTAAATAATTTAGATTTAATTCCAATAGATTCTTTACGATTTCATGAAGATCACGACCCACATAGATTGAAACGTATTACAAATGACATTCATAGCCTAAAATATTTAAATAATCCTCCTATGGTAACTGTCTGTCATGATAATACCTATTTAATATTAGATGGATTACACAGGGCTAAATCTTTAATAGAGATGAATATCAATAACATTATAGTACAAAAAGTAGACTTGGATCATCCTAAACTTAAAATTCTATCATGGACACATGTCATACCTGATTATATAGAAATCATTAATAATAATTATTATGCTAAAGAGGTTCCGATGTTTACTTTATTTCGTTCTAATCAAACTACAGTATTTCTAGGACCAAAATCTTTAAAATTACGTTTAGAAATACTTCACAAAATATCTTCAAGTTATTTAAATAAAGATGAAATTGAAAGACTTCCAGAACCGCCAGACTTTTTAGAACCTGGTAAACAGTATCTTTCTTTTCAGCCTTTTACATTAGAAGAATTTAAGGAATTGAGAGACTATCATTATATTACCCCACCAGGAATGACTCGATTATTAATTCCAGATCGATTATTAAACCTAAAAATGCCCTTACATCTTTTAGATCAAAAAGATGACGAATCTTTCCAAAAGAAAATACTTTCTTATAAACATCGCCTAAGAAAATATACAGAAGATGTCTATATACTCGAATAGAATTACTTTTACATTTCTTAATTGAATAATACGCTAACGTTTTCTTAACAAATGATTTATGGTCCACATAGACAAAAGTATTATAAGCTCATGTTAATAACTATTGTAAAAAGTGAGGGATTTATATTGAAAGATTACCACCTTAATTTAAGTGATTTATTTAATAATCATGGTATTCTTGGTGAAAATGAACCTATTAATGATAGTAGTTTTAGCTTAGGAATTTCATTTTATCCAGCAGAACATCTCCCTAAATACGGAGAAAAATTCCATTGGGAAAATACTTCATTTCTTTTTCCAACGAAGACTAGTGAGGGTTTCGATAATTTAACTTTAGATTATCAAACTATTCAAGTTCCTAAAGGGAAATTTACTGACCTCTATATACTTGGTTCTTCAAATAATGGTAACTTTTATGATGATGTTCAACTCCTATTTAATAACAAAACAGTTTATACATTTAAATTAGCATTAACAGAATTTGTTTCAGAAACCTCCTGGTTTGGGGATCCAATTATTTTAGAATGTCCTTTTACTAGAAACAAAAATCTTGATTTATTCAGCTTACAACCCAAGATATATTGTCATCAGGAACAACTGCCTTCTAATATTGCTTTCGATGAAATTAAATTAGGTAGCAATCCCTTTATCCATATATTCTCAATTACATTAAGAGGTGAAACAATTGAATAAATCCAAACTATTTACTCATCCCTATCATAATTGCTTAACTATGACGGTTACAGGAGTAATTCATGAAGAGGTAGAAATTGAAGGCCTGTGGTTTCTTAGTCAACTCTATACTATTAAACGTCCAGATAACTCGGTAAGGTTTATACCTAGAATGAGTTTTTTTAATGAAGAGATTTCTGAATTTTCTAACCTAGTACCTGAACATAAAACATTTTCCAACTTTAATGATTACAGGGAAAGTTTAGATTCTACCCTCGATAAGGGGATACAAGTAATTGCGCCAGTCGATACTTTCTTTCTCCCTTACTCATCTAGATACCAAGTTCAACATAATTTTCACTGGATGGAAATTTGGAAAAAAGAAGAGTCTAATTATAAATTAATCGATCATTACTATCATTTCGTAGGCGATCTGAGTGAAGAAGATCTTCAAAAAGCTGTCGAAGGATCTAAAGAACTGTTACAACCATCAAGTTATCAGTATTATTCTTTAAGTACTAAAAATTATAAGTCTTTTGCTAAGCAATCATATCAAAAATCTATAAATATAAACCTAACGAGCCTTCTTTCTACTGACCAAGTTGGTTTGCCCGTGTCATATAAGATTTTTGATGAATCCTATATCTTCTCACAAGGATTAGACGTCTTTAAAGATATTTATCATAAGTTAAATTCAATCAATCAAGATATGGACGAAGAATTACGTCAAGCAACTCTCGAGGAGCTCTATGAAGACTTTAATGAATTGGGAAATTCTCGATATGTATTTGGAGAATTTCTCGAGAAATATGATACCTCAAAAGAAACAACTACTCTGGTACAAATCCTTACAGATTTAGCACAAGAATACAAGATTTGTGCTAACCTAGCACTTCGTAATGTTGTACGTAATGATCACTTCTCACAAAAGGTTTTTGATAGGGTATCTCAATTGAAAGAAAAAGAAGAACAATATATTAAACAGCTTATAAAATTATCCAGTAGTATTAATTAGTACTATATATTTGATTACTTAGTTCTCTATCCCTCTTCATTAAAACTATCTAATATGACTAAGCTGTAAAAGGAGTATAAAATGAAGAAATTAAAAATAGCACATATGGATAATCAGCTCGCAGATTGTATTACAGTATATTGTATGGCTGCCTTAAAAGGTTTGGGTAAAGTTAATTTTCAAGAAGTAACAGGATCTTTTTGGCGTTTTAATTATAAAAAAGATCCCCTGATTTTCTTCTCATTAAGTCTATTTAATTCACCATTTGAAAGAAATAGACTTCTTAATGATTATTTTAATATTCAACTTACGGCTATAGAGGAACCTATAGTAGACTATCATCAAATAATTATTTCCTCTCTTAGTAAAACTAGATTACCAATGGTTTTTATTGATAGGTTTGACTTGCCACATGATAATATATGCTTTCAAAAGTTTCATGAAAATCACTATTTACTTATTAGAGGATATGATCCTATTAATCAGGAGTATCATATTGTAGATTTTTTCACTACACCTTCCTTTACTAAAGTTAATCGTAATATTATTGAAGAATCTATAAAAAAGGCATTCCATATAGAACACCCTATAATTATTGCTAGCATCGAAAAAATTGAACATACTTTTAACCAAAATACACTAACTGAATTAATTCAATCAAACTACAAACATATGACACAAAAAAATTCTAACTCTTCTGGCTTATTAGGAGTTGAAAGTTTATATACGGATTTGGAGAAAAGAGATGACTATTTGCAAGATTATATAAAGGTAATAAATCTTTTTTCTAAACTAAAGCATATGGGATCTTATAGAGCTCAACATGCAGATTTTATTAATACTTATTTTGGACATCCTGTATTAGAAAATGCATTCCACGAATTAGATCACAAATGGAAATTGGTTGCAAATTATATATTAAAAGCCCATCTGACTAAGAACGATACACTAATTAGTCGTTCATTAAATACTTTGCAAGAAATCATCCAAATAAAAAAAGAAATATTACCCTTATATGAACAACTAACTAAAGGAGAGTAATTATAAATGAAGGATCTTATTATCATTGGAGCTGGCCCCTGTGGTCTTGCTGCAGCTGTAGAAGCTCATAAATCTAAACTTGATTACCTAGTTATTGAAAAAGGCTGTATTGTAAACACTATTTCTAAATTCCCTACATATGTTACGCTTTTTGGACCTCCTGAAGATTTTGAAATAGATTCTATTCCTTTCTCTTTAAAGTATGGTCCCCCAACAAAACAAGACTCGATGAGATATTACTATAAGGTTTCCAAATATTTTAATTTGAATATTAAACAATATGAAGAGGTTTTAGATGTCTCTTCAGTTAATAAAATGACTCAAACGTCTTATGAAATCCGTACGGATAAAGGAATCTATCATACAAAAAATGTTGTTTTTGCCACAGGCTTCTTTGATAATCCTAGAAATTTAAATATCCCTGGAGAAGACTTGAACAAAGTAAAAAACTATTTTACAGAATCTCATCCATATTCTAATCAAAATGTTGTTGTTGTTGGAACAGGACACTCTGGTTTGGAGGCCATAATGGATTTACTAACTGTGGATGCAAAGGTTACTCTTGTCCACAGAGGATCGAATCTCAGTTATACACCAAAAAGGTGGATGTTGGCATCTGTACGAAAGGCTATAGATGAAGGAAAAGTTACTGCCTATTTTAATTCTAACATACAAGAGGTTACAGAAAATACTGTAACTATCAATACTCCAGATGGCGTAAAACATATTAAAAATGATTTTGTGTTAAAGCTCATTGGATTCCAACCTAACTATGTTCCACTCCAATCACTTGGGGTTGAGTTCGACGAAGTTACAAATATACCAAAATACAACAAAGACTCTTTAGAAACAAATATCCAAGGTATATATTGTTGTGGTGTGGTCGCTGGAGGATCCGATGTTAATACTATCACTATTT
Organism: Bacillus sp. TH50; assembly: GCF_016650565.1. Lineage (NCBI taxonomy): Bacteria > Bacillati > Bacillota > Bacilli > Caryophanales > Bacillaceae > Bacillus > Bacillus sp. TH50. Next base: position 156,787 of record NZ_JAEKFM010000008.1, read on the forward strand.
CAGACGGACGCTTTCATGGCGAAAAAATAATTCAGAGTATCTTAAATAAAAATAAATTATATATTTAAAATTAGGGAGAAGATTTTATGCGAGATTCTATTATTGAGTTGCTTCAAAAACAAATTCACATTGATAGTAATACAGACGATGATCAAGACTTATTATTCGTTGGTTTCAACTCTATTGCATTTATGCATTTTATTGTAGACTTAGAAGTTTATTTTGAATTTGAAGTATTTGATGAAGAATTAACACTAGATAATTTTACTACTATTAATAAAATAATAACTTTTGTACAAAATAAAAAAGGAGTTGTTTTGAAATGAATGAGCTAATTATTGATAATTTCACAAAAAATGAAGAAGAATTCCAACAATTCCAGTACCTGCTTCGTTTTTTAAATAATAATATTATCTCTTGTAAAATTGATCATGATAAAATTAAGATTGATCATACTGAAAAAATTACTATTCATCTAGAAAAACTAGTCCACAAGTTAACAGAAAGAATTTCAGGAGGAAGGAATCTTCCTTTTAAAAGTCAAATTATTCATGAGCATTCGGTACAACCACCTTATATAAATGACATATTTACACAACTTATAGATCAAAATATTATTGTGAAAAATCATGAGGGAATCTTCACATTCCGTCCCCCTTTCTCAGACTTAATCCTTTTTTTAGACCAATTAATTGTTGATTATGTTGCAAAACCACTAGGTGCTGTAAATGAATATTATCCTACATTAATTTCAATGGATACTTTAAATAAAACCAATCACTTCACTTCTTTCCCGCATCATGTACTATTTACTCAACATTTAGAAGAAGAGTTAACGAATATAGATAAGTTCACAGAAAATGTAAGAGCGAACGATGGTTTGAATGCAGATATGATTAAACCTAATGACGTCAGAACAACTAGCCTTGTTAAAAATCCAGCTGTTTGCTACCATTGTTATCAAAGTTTAGAAAATAAAGAAGTCCCTAATGAGGGGAGTACAATAACATCTGTTGGAAGATGTAGCCGATATGAATCAAATAATCATTCAGATTTTGGCAGATTACTTGATTTTTCAATGAGAGAAATTATCTTTATCGGTAGTGACGAATACGTAAAATCAATGCGTGAAAAATCAATTATATTATTGAAAGAATTTCTTAACATATGGGAAATTGATTCTTTCCTTGAAAATGCTAATGATCCATTTTTTACAGATGATTATAAAGTTAAATCTTTTTTCCAAAGAGATCTGGATATGAAGTATGAGTTAAAATTCAAGATTCCTTATCTAAATAGTTCTATTTCAGTAAGTTCATCTAATTACCATGGTAATGTTTTTGGACAAGCTTTTTCAATTAAAAATAATAATGAATTTGCCTCTACGAGTTGTATGGCATTTGGTTTAGAGAGATGGATATTTGCATTCTTGGCTCAGTATGGTTTAGATACCCAACTATGGCCCGAAAAAATTAAAGAATTATTTTCAAAGTATTTAAAGGGATAATAATGCATTTTAAATATTTATCATTACAACCTTATCATTCTCAATATAAAAATGAGCATTAATATATTTTTACAAACATAACAAATACCAATCTAAGTTTAGATTGGTATTTGTTATGTTTGTACTTAACTAAAAAATTTCCTCCTTAATAATTATCTATCTAGCTATTCCTTCTCTTTTCCAAAAACTTCCTTACACTTGCCTCTTGTCCCACATCCCATGGCGTAAAAAATACTCTGTTTCTACACGATTCAGGCAGAAAAGGAGTGTCTATTTCCCCCGCTTTTTTATTTCCTTTATAATAGTTCAACAAATATTCTGGCACACTCGGTAAATATCCACTTTCAATTTCCTTAAATGTTGTTTGTACAGCTTCAACAATACTTCTTGATTTTGGAATTAAAGAAAGATACACTACCAAATTTGCTAATATTAATATTGAGTCGTATTCTTCATCGCCTAGATTATTATATAATTGTTGCGCACTTGCAATAGACTGCATAACATCAGGTTTTGCAAGTCCTACATCTTCAGCTGCAAAAATAGACAGCCTTCTAAATATTTGGCTACCTGGAACTCCAACGCGTATCATACGACATAGATAGTAGAGTGACGCATTCTCATCACTCCCACGTAGAGATTTAATAAAAGCTGACATTAACTTTGAAGGATCATCCCCTTGAGTAATTCCTAAAACTGATTGTACATCCTCTAAGGTTATAATATTCTCTTCTATATTAAATAATAAATCTAAGGTCGTTATAAACTTTCTAACATCATTCTCATACGCACCCATTATTAATTCTTCTGCTTCAGGCTCAATCTCAATATTATTAAAAATTTTTTTTATTTTCTGGATTAATAACTTCACTTCTGTTCTGTTTGGAGGATATACTTTTGTTAAAAACATTCTGGACCGAATAGCATCCGCGATTGTTTTATATGGATTTTCAGTTGTTGTACCAATACAAATAACTTTCCCTTCTTCCATATACGATAATAAAATACTTTGCAACCTTTTATTTAAATAGTGAATCTCATCTAATATCAGCACAAAAGAACTGGAGTGCTTTTCGATTACTTCTCGAATATCACCAGTTGAATTTACTGTTGCATTCATCTCTTCAAAAGGCAGATCCGATGATTTTGCTAAAATCTTTGCTAAACTCGATTTACCTGTACCTGGGGGACCATATAGTAGGATAGATTTAAGATTTTTATTCTCTAGCATTTTCATAATAGGATGATTTTTCTTTTTTAAATGAGACTGTCCTAGGACCTCTTCCATACTTTTAGGTCTAAGGAATTCTGTTAATATTTTTACCATTACTTTTTCCCCCACTCTAACTCTCTCACATTTTTTCTAAAACTACCCCTGCAATCCCATGATCAATGCTTGCAGATACAAGCAATATATCATCTCCTGGTTTTAATTTCTTATTAGACTCTAAATCTAGTAGTGATAAAAAAACATCACTACTTAATAGATTTATCTCTTGAGATTTTATTCGATTCCAAGAATTTAATCCTTTGTTAAATCCTATCTCTTTAAACATATTATCTAATCTATTGGATACGTTCTGATATACTGTCCATTTAATTGAATGTTCTTTATTATTAATATCATCCAATAATTCTCTATATTTTGCAACTAGTAAATCCTCAGCAGTTAAATAATCATTGATACTCCAATGCGCAGGACTTATATTATGGCAGGTAGGATATACTTTAAAATATTTAATTTTGTAATCACCATTCTGGTTATTTAATAGCAAAGAAATTGCCACATCCCCTTTTGTATAGCCATTAAAAGCAGAACGTGAAAAAGGAGCATGCATCGAATCTACAATAGTAGCCAGAAAATTTTTATACCCATTGTTCAATAGAGCTTTCGCTATGTCCATAGCCATAATACTACTTAAGCTGCCTGCTTGCCCAATTGAAAATGGCAAAGCTTTTTTTAATTTTAATTCCTTCTTAGCCTTAAGTACAGGTAACATACTATGACTTTGTTCTAACGTTTCATGACAGTAACATAATACATCTATTTCATCAGCGGGTATATTAGATTCACTTATTAATTTTAGTAAAATATCTGAATGAGGAGCATTGAATGTAGGTACTTTGATTGTTTTTGAAAGAAACTCTTCTTGTTTTTTTGAATCATGAATTGACGGTATGTTATGAATATTATCCTCGAACAGCCAATCCAAAGCGCTGTCTACGTTCGTTTGCTTTTTATTAAAATCTTGCAAATAGTCTGCCTTATTAGCATATAAGGGATTTTCAACATTTAAAATTGATAAAAAAAAACTATTCACACTATGACCTCCTTATAGATACTGGTGTAAAGCACAACCATATGTACCTCCTAGCCCCACTGTAATAGTTAGATAATAAGAACCTGGTTTTATTTTTTTTTCTATATCAATCATTTGTAAATTAAATAGAATATCTGAACAGTATAAATGTCCTACCTTATCTATAGTGTCCGTATAGAATTTTTCTATAGGAAAATCAAGTATTTCTGATACTTTTAGCCACGTCTTATAGTTAGCATTGCTCCCAATTATAAGGCTGATCTGTTCTAATGTAAGATTTGCCTCTTTTAATACTTCCCTCACTATTTGTCTAATAGCAAAATAGTACGTTGTATTAAACCATTCTAACTGATTTGGGGTAGAATTCACGCCATTATACGTTACCGCATCAACATTATTTTTTATAATTTGAATTGTATGGTGGTTCCCTTTAAGATTTTTACTCAAATAACAACAACTAGCACTATCACCTAATAATGAATCAGGGATACGTCGTAGGCTTGGATGAAAGGCTTTATCTCCACTTACTAATAATATCCCTTCCATTTCTTCATTGGAATTAAGTAATTGTTGTGCTAATAATAAAGAAGTATGAATAGAAGCGCAATTTTGTTGAGCAACAGAAAATGTGGGTATGTCCAATAAATCATAATCATGCATCAGTTTACGAAATATATTTTGCTCATGCCAATATATCTGAGAAGTCCTAGTCAATATTATTCTATCTATCGCTTTACCCTCTTTTTGTAATTTACATATTGTTGGAGTACAAGCCTTGTAAAGCATCTCCTCCAAACTTAATTTTTCCTCTATTGGTACACATTTAAAACCTAAATTGCTGTCAAATCTATCAATATCGCTTTTACTAAACGGATAATCAACAGCATTTATCATTCTTGCAACTTCAGGAATATCAATTTTCTTACTAGGTATATAACTAGATATATGTGATAAGGCAATAGGATTCATAGTCTTACAACCTACCATTCATCATTTTATTTTTGATATCCATTTTCAATATATTGGTTGAACCCTCCATAAACTCTATCATTCTTGCATCTCTTAACCACTTTTCCAAAAGAGGATGCTCTATCAATCCGTAGTCCCCCATTAATTTTGAGCATTCTCTAACTACCTTTACTACTACACCATTCATATACTGCTTTGCCATTGATGAATAATATGAGTTAAAATTACCAGCATCACATGTAATAGCTGCCTGCAATGTTAATACTCTTCCTCTTTCAACTTCCCATTTCAACCTGTCTAAAATAAATTTATTATATTCATGATTCACGCATGTTTGTACATAATCTATAATAGCTTTACTTAATCCAATAGCAATTGCAGCTGTTGCCGGTCTCATGTGTAAAAATGTTTCCATCGCTCCTCTTATCCCTCTTTTTAACGAACTCTTGTCATGTCCCAAAATATCTTGCTCCGTTACTAGAAAATCAGTAAACTCAATCTTTCCTAAACGAGCCGATTTTAATCCGAGTGTATTATCGACACTCTGTTTAATATTGGATAAATTATTATTTTTATTAATTAAAAAAGCATCTAAAAAAATACTTTTATTTTTTGGTAAATCTTTCTTTGTCTTTTTAGCAAAAACAACCATATAATCTGCAATAGCCCCATTTCCTACATATCTTTTTTGACCATTTAATAAATAAGTATTGTTTTCTCCTTTTTCTGCAGTCATTAGCATATTGGCTACATCAGACCCCGCGGTTGGCTCTGTTAATGCAAAAGCTGACCAAGAATTTTTATTGATGAAATATTCAAAAAAATTATCCCTTTGTTCTTGCGTTCCTATTTTATCCACTATTGTTCCCGAAAGATTCGGACCTGGAAGGGATAAATATAAACTTGGATCTCCATAAGCTATTTCTTCTACAAAGATGACATTCTCTAATGCCGTTGTACCGAATACTTTATTTCCATCCTTTAAAGTAATTCCATCCCAATATCTAGAAGGTGTTTTAAAAAAATGAAGAGGCTTGAAATAGGAATCCTCAACAAAAGTATTAACAGGTTTACCAGCCCTATCACTTTCTAAAGCCAGATCTCTTACAACTGTAGCATATGGGTTTAACCATTTTTTAAATAAGTCTATTTTCATCCTTAAGCCCCCCTTTAAACTGATTTAGTATATGTTGAACCATAGAAATTTTATATTTTTTATATTTCGAGATGCTAGTATAATCAAATAACTCAGTAATATTAGTTCTATATAAATCTATTATTATTGGATACTCATTAATTCCTGTAATAGCAGCTTTTTCATTAACAATGGTGACACCAAGCATTTGCCTACTCTTTAAGTAAAATTTAATATATAGACTATTATGTATTTTAGGAATTTCTATTCCCAAAATAAGTTCATCTGATTTTAAATATAATTTATTTTGTCCCTTTACTAACTCTTTTATAGGTACCTTCTTCAAGTTATTTTTAGATCTTATCCAAACTAAAGCATTAGTAAGGTACCATCCCCCCCAATAATCTCCTGACAAATTAGCATCACAAATTGTTCCACCAATTGTTGCTCTATTCCGGACTTGTAAATCTCCTATAGTGCCCGCTGCTTGATAAAAAGCTGGAAGAGATTCTACTACTATGTGATTATTTAAAATATCGGTATGTGTAAGACACGCCCCTAAAAACACACCATTTTCTTCTACTCTAATTTCTTTAAGTTCCGGAATTCTTGTTATATCTAAAACTGTATCTGGGAAGAGAGTTCCTTTTACTATTTGGTTTGTTACAACTTGTCCACCGCTTAATATTACTTTTTTTCCCTTTTTTACAGTTAATGCTTTTATTGCATCCTCAAGACTTTTAGGTGCCATGTATTCCACCATTGTTAGCCTCCTGTATTAATGACCAAATTTTATCTGATGTTGCAGGCATATCAATATGCTCTATACCAAATATAGATATTGCATCTACGATTGCATTTATTATAGCCGGTGGACTTCCTATTGTACCTGCTTCACCTACTCCTTTAACTTTTAAAGGGTTTACGGGAGATGGGGTGATTGTCTTTTCTAGTGTGATTTTAGGAATATCCATCGCTCTTGGTAATTGGTATGTTCGAAAAGATTGTGAAAAAGGGACTTCATTATCTTCGTCATTACATACTTCTTCTAATAGTGCTTGTCCCATCCCCTGGACTATACCTCCTTTAATCTGCCCTTCAACAAGCTCTTCATGAAGTATATGTCCACAGTCATCCACTGCAAAATACTCTAATATTTTGGGTTCACCAGTTAAAATATTAATTTCGACAATGCATAAATGCGAACCAAAAGGAAATGTAAGGCTAGAGGGTTCAAAAAATACCGTTGCCTCTAAACCTGGATCAACACCTTCTGGAAGATCATGGGCTAAGTATAATTTTTGTGTCACTTCTTCAATCCTCATAGTCTGTTTTTCATTAATGAAGAATAATCCTTTTTCAAATTGAATGGAACGAATATCTTTGTCCCAAATCGCAGATAAGTATATCTTTGATTTATTAATAATTTGCTGACACGCCTTGTATATAGCACTTCCACCAACAGCAGCACTCCTACTACCATAAGTCCCTCCCCCCCAAGGTACATTGCTTGTCTCACCGGTAATTACCTCAATATCTTCAAAATTTATTCCTAGTTCTTGTGATACTATTAATGACCATGCAGTTTCATGTCCTTGACCAGCCGGGCATGATCCAGAAATAACAGTTACAGTACCTAAAGGATGAATCCTAACAACAGCAGATTCAAAACCACTCGTCATCAAACCGATTGCCTTATGTTCCTTAGATGGACCAGTTCCACAAAATTCTACATAACTCGAAAGGCCTATACCTAACTGATAGTTACTTTTATTTTCCCTTCTCATTAACTGCTCTTTTTTCCATTTTTCATATTCACTAATTTTTATTAATTTTATTAAAGATTTATGGTAGTCACCACTATCATAAGTCAATCCAGTAACTACACTTTTAGGAAATTCATAAGATTTTATGAAATTTCTCATTCTTATTTCTACAGGATTTATACCACATTTTAGAGCTATGATATCTATAATTCTTTCTAATAAATAGATTGCTTCAGGCCTTCCTGCTCCCCTATATGCATCTATGGCTACTTGATTAGTATAATATGCTTTTATTTCAACATTTATATAAGGAATATTGTAGCACCCTGATAACATCTTTGAAGTATAGATAGGCATTCCCGGTGTAGCTACTTGCAAATATGCTCCCATATTTGCATGTAATAATAAATCTATTCCTAGGATTTTTCCTGCAGGATTATAGTAGACCTTTACATCATGTATTTGATCTCTACCATGGGTAGTCGTACAAAAATTTTCATTTCTTGTCTCTATAAACTTAAGAGGCCTTTTTATTTTCTTAGCAAAGTAAGCTAACAGAACTTCTTCCCTATAAACATTCATTTTTGAACCAAATGCCCCACCTACATCAGGACATTTCACATACAAACGATTTTCCGGATGTCCTAAAGCAATTGATAAAGATAATCGTAAAGCATGGGGAAGTTGAGTAGAAGTCCACATTGTTAGCGTATCCTGATACTCATCATAGTAAGTTACTACTCCTCTAGTCTCCATTGGTAGAGGTGCTACCCTTGGAATTATGATTCTCTGTTCAAAAGAATGTACTGCATTTTCAATCTCTTTCTTATCTCCAAATGTTTTTTTTATATTGTAAGCTACGTTTTCCTTAATATTTTCATGTACAGATACATCTTTGTTATCTATTGCTTCCAATAGATTTGTAATAGCTTTTAATTTTTTATATCTTACCTTAACTTTACTAGCTGCTAATAAAGCTATTTCTCTACTTACAGCAATTATTATGACAATAGGCTCTCCTACGAATCTTACCTTTTCTTTTGCTAACAAGGGATGTCCTGGATTTTTCAGGTTCTCTACAGGCCATACAATTGAAATCTCTCCCAGGTTAGGATCTAATTCCTCACTTGTAAATATACCAATTACCCCTTCTATGAGGGCATCTGTTTTATCAATTTCTTCAATAAACGCATGCGGGACTGTACTTCTGACAAAAGTAACATAATGCATATCAGAAAGGTTAATATCGCATACGTATCTCCCCTTACCAGTAATAAATCTATTATCTTCTTTCCGCAGAGGTTTAGTATTCAAATAACCACCTCATTCCCCCCATTTAATTTGTAAAAGTTAGAAAGTAAAACCACGTATTTTACTTTCTAATTTTATCCAATTCTTCCAACACTTCTTTTGCGTGATTACTTGGATTAACATCCGTAAAAATTTTTTGGATAATACCTTTTTTATCTAAAATAAATGTGGTTCGATTAATTGATTTAATAACCTTATTAAGAAACTTTTTCTCTTCAAACACACCATATCGTTTAGCAACTTCAAAATTCTCATCACTTAATAACTGAAATGGTAATTTGTAATCATCACTAAATTTTTGATGAGATTCTAAATTATCTGCGCTAATTCCAAATAGCTCTACATCCTCGAGTTGTTGAAACTCACTATAATTATCCCTAAATGAACAAGCTTCTTTTGTACAACCTGGTGTTCCATTTTTAGGATAGAAAAACAAAACAATATATTTACCTAAATAATCATTTAAACGTAGCTCTTTCCCATTCGAAGTTAAAAGTTTAAAATCTAGAATTCTATTTTCCAGTATCATAATTAAACAGCCTCCCCATTAACTTTTGTATTTATATACTTTGTTATTTTTTCAAATGACCAAATTAATTTATTTTCTAGCAATACCTTTTCCATATCTAACTCAATATTAAATTCCTCCTCCATACTTACCAACCATCTAATAATAGTTAACGAATTTAAAGATAAAGCACTTATATCATCCTTAACTTCCATAATAGTTTCTTTATCTAATGCTCCTTCAGAAGCTACAATTAAAGTTTTTACTATTCTCTCTTTAATTTGATCCATTTTATTACCTCCATGTATTTGTTTGATCATTATAGTAATTTATAATTTCTCCTAAAATGCTTATTGCAATTTCTTCAGGTGTTTGTGCAGCTATATTTAGCCCAATTGGACAATGAATAGAATTGGTTTCCGTAGCATCAATTTCTGTCATTAAATTATTTAATCTATGTCTTGGTCCCATTACACCAATGTACTTAAACCCTAGATCAATAGCACTTTTTAAACATAAACAGTCAAACGAAAAATTATGACTCATAATAACAACTGGTGTATTCTTACTCATATTTATTAAATAGGATTCAACATTCTCTATGTTATTAGAAAGTAAAGTAACTTCTTTGCATCTGTTAGTAAATCTTTTAATTAAGCTCTCCCTAAAATCATTTATTCTTAGTTCAAAATTTAATTTTTTTGCTATTTCCATAATAGGAAATACATCATTTCCTGCCCCCATAACAATTATTTCTTTTTGGGGATAAAACGCTTGAATAAATATGCCTACCTTATTGTTCTCATCATGATACAAACCTGTTTTAATTTCTACATTCTTCAAAGCCTCTTTGATTTTGGGATCTAGTAAATCGTAATTATTCAGAATTTTCAGATCAGAATTTTCATATTTGATAAAACTCTCCCCTACTAGCCTAAAATCAATATGATTAATAATGGTACCAACTAGTACAGTCTCGTTTTTATTTAAACTATTATATATAGTATGAAGATGTGGTTGTAATTGCTTAGTATCTAAAATCAGAATATCCATGTCGCCTTTACAACCTTTATCAAAACCAAAAATAGGATCTGGTTGTGAAAGATTTAAATAACTGCCAATATCAAAACCTGTTTGATTATTCATTACGTCTAAGGATTTATCAATTATGTTATTTTCTATGCACCCCCCACTTAACTGGCTATATCCTATTCCTTTATCATTAATAACCATTTGAGCTCCCCGCTTACGGTACGTTGAACCCTTAGTATTTATAACTGTAGCTAATGCAGTTTTTCGCCCCTTTATTGTTTCACTTAATAATTTCTCTATGGTTTCCATCTATTAACCCCTTAAAAATTTTTCATTAGATAAATACATGAAATTATTTTATTAGAACAAAACATAAATAGTATTAAATGCATAATCCATTCTTTAACGGTCCCGTATTTATTTAAGTTTTAAAATACAAACTTCACTCTCGTTATCATACACATCCTGTAGCAAGAATATATTTAAGTTCTATACTATATATCTGTCAGCATCCTCACTTTCGGAAGAGTGTTATCTATTCTTTCCCTAAGCTTTCTTTTATTGCTTTGATAATAGGAGTATAGCCAGTACATCTACAATAATTCCCTCTTAATAGCTCTGCGATTTCTTCATCCTTTAATTCTGTAAAATTTTTAGTAATATAAGTACCAATCATCAAAAAACCTGGCGTGCAATATCCACATTGGAGAGCATATTGCTGTTGGAAACTTTTCTGTAATATACTATATCCCTGATCTGTCTCCAAACCTTCTACTGTAGTTATTTGTTTTTGGTTACACTGTGCTGCTAAGATAGCACATGATTTTACGGGTTCATCATCCAGTAGCACCGTGCAAGCACCACATGAAACACAATCACAGCCTATATGAGTACCTGTTAGTTTTAGATTATCTCTTAAAAAATGTACTAACGGTTGAATAGAAGAAACAGCAGTATTAATTTTTTCCCCATTCACCATTATTTCAATAGGGACTTTATTGGTCACATTCATACCCCTCTTTTAATTCTATAAATTTAAAATAGTCTTCTTGAGTATCAATATCTATTATTGGAAAATCATTTGAATTATCTATATTTTTAACCGATATCTTATTTTTATTTATTAAAGTGTTGAATCCCTTGTCACCTTCTAGTTCATCGACTTTTTTAAGTAATTTTGGTCCTAACAACACGGGATGTGCAGGGGTATTATTATAATTATTACGTATCACATCGTATTGATACTTGAGATAGCATGTTTTCATCTCAAGTATCAATTTTTGAGAAATTATAGGCTGATCTCCTAAGAAAATAAAAACAGGTATGTCACCTTTAAAGCTACCTATACCTATTTTTATTGATGATGAGATTCCTTTTTTGTATTGATCATTTCGAACAATTTCAACTTTCTTTCTTATCTTTATTGAAATGCTCTTCTCTACTGTCTTGTCCATAAAACCTAACACTAAAATAATTTGATTGAATCCTGCTTGTACTACTTGTTTTATGACATGCTGTATCATAGTTTCATTATTTATTGATAAAAGTTGCTTAGGTTTTCCCATTCTACTTGATTCACCCGCAGCTAAAATTAATGCACCAAACCTCTTGGATTTATTAATTTTTTTCAAGACCTATTTCCATGTTCAATATATTGAACTAGATGTTCAATCGTATTACTATGTTCATCAAAAGTTTCTCGGTAGTCTAACTCAATATTAAATTCATTCTCTAAATCAACCATTAATTTCATAAATTTGATAGAATCAATTTTTAATTTTCCATAGCCAATCCTATCCCCCATCTTTAATTCCTGTGTAGAAATATTATTATCTGATAATACGAGTTTTAACTTCGTTAAAATCTCTTCTCTACTCATTTTTTATACCCTCGATTCTCCTAGACTTAAAACAATTTTCAAAGCTTCTTGACTCTCGAACATTTTATAAGCTGTTTCAATGTTCCCAAAAGACATACGATGGGAAATAATAACACTAGGGTCTATTTCCCCATCTTTGATTTTTTCTAAAAGTAACTCTCCATATTTTAAAGGGTCCCCAACCACAAATTTTAATGATAACTCTTTTGCAAAAGACTTCTCAGTATTAAATGGCATAGCCTTTGAATGATGCGCTCCTACACATACTACATTACCTTTAGGACGTACTAGATCTAAAGCTGTTTGAAGTGTATTATCTGTCCCTACGGCCTCAAGTATCACATCGGCACCTCTTTGATTTGTAAAATTATAAATTTGATTTAACTCATTCGGCTTGAGAGGTATCGCTCCTAATTTCTTAGCAATTAAATGTCTATTTTCATTAGGTTCAATTAAAAAGACTTTTGACTTTGTAAACATCTTTGAACACAAAATTGTCATTAGTCCTACAGGTCCACCACCGATAACTACTACGCAATCATCTTCTTTTATTTGTCCCTCCATAGCACAGGCGTATCCGGTAGATAATATATCACCAACAAAAATAGCCTTTTCGTCAGATACATTCTCTGGAACTTTTAATAAAAGCTTATCAGCGTATGGGACTCTAACTTTTTCAGCCTGTCCACCTGGGATATACTCTCCCACAACTTCGCCATAGCCAAATAATGAAACATGTTCACAATGGTAATGCATATCTTTTTGACAGTACCAACAATCTCCACACGCAACAATATCAGAGACGACAACTCTATCCCCTACTTGGATATTTTCAACTTCATTACCTACAGATTCTACAATTCCTGTAAATTCATGTCCCATTATTGTATTATGTATAAAGTCATTAAGTTCTCCTCTATACGGATGCATATCTGTACCACAAATAGAAGTTAAAGTAACTTTTATAACAGCATCTTTAGGATGTAAAATACTTGGAACTGGAACATCTTGAATCTGGATGAGTCTAGGTCCTCTTAACAGAGCTGCTTTCATCGCCATTCTCCTTATCCTTGAATACTTTTATTTCTTTTACTGACTTAGGTTGCATTTTTATATCTATATAAGTGTTATTAATAAATAACTTCCCATTTTGCTCTCTTGGGGAGTGATTAATTAAAACGCAATTATTATGGTTATGATAATTTAAAATGTGTACATCAACAAAAGGCGATGAGAATTGTGCTGGTGCATCAATTCCTTCTGCATAAAGGATATTTTTATAAATTTTATAAAAATTTTCTTTTTCCATAGCGTAAGGCTTATTTAATAGCGACTCTATTGGGATATTAATATAGTAAACTTTCCCTTTTCCATATGAATTTCTTGTTATAATAGGCTTCTTCGATTCATTAAATCTTGCTAACACTTCTGCTTGATTTTCTCTTATAATTGGAATTTGATTATCTTTTAAATTTTCCCATTCGACGTAATATGAAGTCCCTTCATATTCAAAACTTCTAAAATCCTCATTGTTTAATGTATAATCTTCTAATTCTATTCCAAATAGGTCAGATATCCCATGTCCGTATAAGTAATTCCCTGTACTATAGATCAATATTCCACCTTGGTATACATATTTTTTCAAATTTTCTAAATCTTCATTTGTCAAATGTAGGTTTGAAGGGAATAGAATTGCTTTATACTGTTCTAGATTTTCCCTACAAAATTCTGTTGGGATTTGCGTCTTTTTTAGCAATAAAAATGCGTAGAATTGAGATATTGATTTTTGTGTAAAATCTAAATTCTTATCATTTTCTTTAAACTGCTCTTCTGGTAAAAAAATCCCTACCTTTTTTTCACTCAACTTTCCATCTCGTATCTTATTGGAAATTTTTACACATTCTTTCAAACTGTATACACTCTTTTTAGGCTTTCCAGAAGAGCTATAAAAACCAACAAACCTTTCTCCCGGTCTTAAATTAAAAGGCTCTTTAACAGTCTCAAAATCTTTCCAACACCATGAAATAATTCCTGTTGCTCCATGTAAAATACTACTTAATCCACTCGTCAACATATAATCAGCTCTTATATCATCGGAACAACCATACAAACCAAATTCATCAACTAAGGGCTTACCATATAATTTTGCTATTGAAACTAGAAATGATACATATAATGATGATTTCCATGAATTATTGGATTCAATATTGAATTTTGTCCATAGAGGAAATCCATGTATTGCAACCGCATCCAATTCATTAGAAATATTAGATAAAACAAAAGGATGTTCTCCTACTACTGATAAATGATCACTTGCCATAATTACACTACTTTGTGGATTCCCCTTTTTTAATGCAGTAATCATATCTCTTAACCATATATTTGCTTCTTCACTTTTCAGCGATAAAACCGCTTTTTCATTTGCATATATTATTTCATCACCTATGTCAAAATATAAAATATTTTTATACTCTCTTAGTTCCTTACCTATAAACTCTAGAAAACACTCTGCTCTAGTTTTAAGTTTAATATTTCCCCATACATCCGTTGAATTATCCCAAGGTAGTTTAAATATTTGTCCATTCATCCATATTGTTAAAATTGAAGGAATACAATACAAATTAGCCTCATCTGCTAATTTAATAAACTGATGTAACCGTTCTACAACAAGATAATCATAGACTCCTTCATGAGGTTCGAAATCTTTCCAAAACAAGAAAAACCTGACTACATTAAACCCTTCACGAGACATTTTTAACAAATCAGTTCTTACTTCATCTTCATCCCATTCATGCCAATATTGACAGCCACTTTTGGATGGATGATAGTTGAAACCTATATACATAACTTATATATTCTCCTTTAATGTGTGCTCTAAAACACAACAAACTCTATGAATATCACTTACATTCAGGTTAGGATGTAAAGGTAAAGTTAGTTCTCTATCTGAAATTTCTTCAGCTATAGGACAATCACCTATTTTTGTTCCTTGTGTCTGTCTATATAGTGTAAATAAATGACATGGGGGATAGTGTACACTTGTTTGAATTCCTTCCTCTTTTAACTTACTAATAACGAGATCCCTATTTATATTTCCAGGCAATATTATAGGAAAAATATGGTGACTACTTTTTGAGACACTTACGGATTCAAAAGGTATTGTCACATCCTTTATTTGTCTTAGATTTATCCTATATTCTGAAGCTAGTGCTTCTCTTATTTTTTGATTTTCTTTGTACTTATATATCTGTTGAATCCCTATCGCAGATGCTAAATCTGTAGTCCTATAATTCATACCTACTTCCTTAACATCGTATGTTGTAGGTCTCCCTTTATGTTTTTCCCATGAGCTAACGCTCATAGAATGGGATCTAAATAAGCGTGCTCTCTCATGTAAGTTAGAGTCGGAAGTAACAAGCATTCCACCCTCACCTGTAGTTATGTTTTTTGTTGAAAAGAAACTAAAGCACCCTATGTCTCCAATGGTTCCTAAAGATCCCTTAGGAGTCTTTACAAATGGTCCATGTGCTACGTCTTCAACAACCTTTATTCCATAACTATGTGCTATCTGCATAATTCTATCCATATCTGCACTATAACCACCATAATGCACCACAATTATAGCTTTTGTTTTTGAAGTTATTTTTCTCTCTATTACTTCCGGATCTAAATTAAAATCATAGTGGCTTGTAGAATCTATAAAAACTGGTGTAGCCCCCACCATCTTTACTGCATTAGCTGACGCCACAAATGTCATTGAAGGTACTAAAACTTCGTCACCTGGCCCAATATCTAAAATTTTCATAGCTGTATGTAGAGCAGCCGTCCCACTATTTACAGCTAATCCTGGCAAACTAATATTTAAGTTTTCAGAAAATAAAACCTCGAATTTTTTAGTCTCTTCCCCCATAGATATCCATTGAGATTTTAATACTTTAGTTATAGCCGATATTTCTTCTTTACCAATTGTTAAATCATATAAAGGTATTTTCCAATCCATAATTTATACAACCCTATCTTTTTCTATTAAATTTTCTTTACTTAAATTCAATAATTGATTTTTATTTTTTTGAAAGAAATCGGTAGCTAAGTCTAACCCTCTTTTTGTCCCAATATCCATCCATACACCTTCATGAATATATGATTTAACTATTTTTTGCGATTTAATTAATTTTTTTAAAAATTCAGGTGCACCTATTTCTTCACCTTTATTTAAATAAAATATCGATTCAGGGTTTAGCATATAAATCCCTGAAGAAATTAGTAGATCGTAAGACGGCTTTTCAAGGTAATCGGTAATCTCACCAATAGAATTTCTTTCTACCACACCAAAATCAACATTTAATGAATGGTTATATAACATGACCGTACCAATTGCATTGGAATTAATATGTTCTTTGTAAAATTTTCCAAAGTCCAAATCTGTTAATATATCTGCATTCATTAATAAAAAAGGCTCATTCAAATTTTCTATTAATGTTAGTGGTCCAATTGTTCCCATTTCTTTATCTTCAACTGTATAGTCAATATTTAACCCTAACTCTTTTCCATCTCCAAAATAAGTTTGAATTAAACGAGCCTTATAATTTAAAGTTAGAGTCACATGTGTAAATCCATGGTATTGAAGTTGTCTCAAAATAACTTCTAAGATTGGTATTTCATTCAAAGGAATAAGTGGTTTAGGGATGATTTTAGTATATGGGTGTAATCTAATCCCTTTCCCCCCTGCCATTATTACTGCTCTCATATGTTTCTACCTCCCTTTCAATAATTTTCTCATATAACACTTGAATATTTTCTGTTACCTTTTCCCATGAATATTGATTGATAACCTTCTGATACCCATTTTCCCCATACAACTGAGCGAGATACTTATTTTCTAATAAAAACTGTATATTCGCTGAGATAGATTGTATTTCCGTATTTGTTATCAGCCCATTTTCCCCATGGTTAACGATATTCTTAACACCTGGAAAGTTAGCTGAAACTACTGGCTTCTTACACAGCCATGCTTCTAGGAATGTCAATGGGAATACATCTGCAGTAGAAGGTAAACATAGTAAATTACAAGCTTGTAATGCAGAAAGTTTTTCTCTTTCTGAAACTTGACCTAAATCTAATATTGCTTTATTACCTTTATACCTTTCGAATATCAATTTAGATCCTTTATAATGAGGTCCAATGAAAATAAATTTACTATTAGGATGTTTCTTTATTATGTCACTACTTGCTTTCAATAAAAGATGATAGCCTTTTGATTTTATTTTTCTTCCAAGAAATAAAATTATTTGATCATCCATTGAAATATTATATTTTTCCCGAAAATCAAATATTTCTTCATCACTTATTACAGGAGCCTGGGAAATCCTAACAATATTATTGAGATATTTTGATCCCAATTCTTGTATAAGATTCTTTTCTTCGTACTCTGTTAAAGTAACTATATTTTTTGCAAGTCGACATATATTAAGCCCTTTCCTTCGATTTTCCCATAAGCGAATATCTGTTGCAGGAGTTACTACAACTGGAGCTTTATAACTTAACTTTTGAACAACATCACAAAACTCTTCATCTACTAAATCCACTAAATGTATTAAATCTGGTTCCAGTTTTTCTAAATAATCAATATAATCGTCAAGGGATGATGAACTAGGGATAAAAATCCTTGTTCCTAGTTCATCTCTTATTATTTTATATTTTTTATGCGCATCGCTTTTTTGTACCAGTATTATATCTACCTCATTGTGTTTAGATAAAAATTTGGCAGTATAACTTGCCATGTTATCAGCACCTGATACCATTGGATAACTACTTCTAAACAACATCAATATTTTTTTTATATTCTTGTTTGTACCATTCATAAGTTCGGAACAATCCTTCTTCTAATGAGACTTTAGGCATATAGTTAATTATTCTTTTAAGTTCTTCTGTACTTGGGCATCTTCTCGCAGGTGAACCTGCTGGTGCTGGAAGATTTTCAATTTCCACATCATAATTAGCTATCTTAAATATTTTTTTACATAAATCTTTAATTTCGATTTCTTCTTCTGAGTTACCAACATGAACTATCTGACATTTTTCATCTTCTAGTAAAGCCACCTCATATGTTGCTTCCACTGCATCTGTAATAAAGCAAAACGCTCTTGTTTGTTCAGCACCATATAGTTTAAAAGGGGTTTCTTTACTGAAAATTCTTTCAATTAAAGCTGGAACTACATGGTCTTTTCCCATTCTTGGTCCATAAATATTATGATAGCGAACAATTTTCCCTGCAAAATTATATTTATTTGCGTAATGAATAGTTAATAATTCACCAGTAATCTTCGAACCCGCATAAGAATTTCTTGGTAAAGTTACATCACTAATTGCTACAGGTACGCCCTCGGATGTCGGGATTGGTATATCAAAACATTCTTTTGACCCATTATACGTTTCGCTAGATGAAGAAAAAACAAATGACTTAGGTGGATGATTTGCACACCAATCTAAAACATTAATCGTGCTCAAAATATTGGTCCTTAATACTTTTTCAGGCATTTCATTCGCATATTTAACACCATTTATAGCAGCTAAATGAAATACATAGTCGAATGACTTATCCATTAGTAGATCATCTAAAGGTTTAGTTAGATCACCTTGTATAAAGTTAAATTTAGATTCATGCTTTCTAAATTCATCATCTTCTTTAATTCTAAAAAAGTTATCAATAACCGTTACATTATGTTCTTGGGATAGTAAATACTTTACTAAATGAAAACCTATAAAACCTGCTCCACCAGTTACCAAAATTTTAGCCATTAAATCCCACTCCTAAGTAATCACATTTTTTATTTGTCACATTTTTTAGAACCTCTTTATAAATACCCCATACATCATAAATAATTTTCTGTTTCTTCTCATGAGTATCAATTATATTATCTGAATATAATTGATACTTAGGGTGATTATTTAAAATAATCACAATATCTGTTTCTTTCATTCCAGCTTCGAATGTGACAGCCTTTAGTCCAAATTCCTCTTCAATTTTTTGAGCATCAATCACAAAATCATGTAACATGATTTCTTTAACTTTCTTTCCTTTTAAAAGGTTAAGGAGCTCCCATATTGCACTTCCTCTTAAATCATCTGTTTCAGGCCGTCCCTTGTATGCCAACCCTGAAACAAAAATTTTAGTGGTATTCCAATCTAACCCTTTACTCTCCAAAATATCATTTATTTGTAACATAATACCTTTAAGCAAATTCTCATTTGTATCTCTTGCTGCTTTTACTAAATGCGGCATATATCCTTTTTGCTTAGCAGAATAAATTAAGTGATAAGGGTCTTTAGTTAAACATGATCCCCCTACATAACCCGGAGTCGCAATATCTGGTCTAGGATAATTATGATTTGCAGCTTCTATCATCTCATGTATATCTATATTAAATTTTGTTGAAATATTGGACATCTCATTCCCAAAGCTATATAAAATATCTGTATGTGCATTGCACATTAACTTCAGCATCTCTGCTGTTTCAAACGATCGTACCCTGACTACTTCTACGCCTAGCTTCTCAAAAAGTCGTTTAGCTTGCTCAAAATGTTCATCATTGGATGTTCCAATAACCTGTGGTAAATTTAATAACTCTTCTAATGCTTTACCTTGAATTGTTCTTTCTGGTGCAAATACAACTTTAGGATTTTTAATTTTATTTTGAAGTATAGGTAAAACAAATTCCCTAGTGACACCAATTGGTAATGTACTTCGAATAACTATTAAAGTATCGGATGTCATTTTATCTTTTACAGCCTCAATAGCTTCCTTGAGATATCTTAAATCTGGCTTATTATCTTTTTGTGAGTACGGAGTACCTACACAAATAATTACACTCTTTAAATTATCCGGAATATATTGTTGAACTGTAAGTCTATTATTAATTTCCTCTTTTAATATACTTTCTATTCCAGGTTCAAATAGATGCATATCCCCTCTACTCAATTGATCCCTAACTTCTTTTTTCACCTCAATACCTACAACATTCTGTTTTTTAGCAAGAAATGCACTAGCTAGTGTAACACCAACATAACCTAATCCAATTATACAAATACTATCGTTCTGTTCTTTCTCTTCTACGTATCTCATTAGTATCTATCCCCTTCTATATATTTTTCCTTCCAACTTTTCGAAATTTCTTGTACAATTTTAATTTGGTGGGGTAACTTATATTCTGCTAATCTTCTTTCTAAAAATTCTTTAACACATTCAATAGTTAGATACTCACTTTGTGCTTGAACATAGGCAACAATTCTCTCTCCATATAATGTATCCACTTCTCCTAAAACTTTACAATCTGTAATATAAGGATGATTTACTAAAGCACGTTCAATTTCGGTTGGATTTATTTTTCTACCTCCAACATTTATAAATGTTTTTGCCCGTCCTTTTAAAAAAACCTCTCCATTTTTAACGTATCCATAGTCTCCTGTTTCGAATGTTCTGTTAATAACAAACGAATGCTCACCAACTTCAGTTAAATATCCATTAAAAACCGTATGACTTTGCACTTTTAAACAACCATTATTACTTGTTTCTACTTTAACGTGAGGTAATATGTAACCCACCGCATTTAAACTTGATTTTCTAACAGGATGTGTCGCTGCTATGGCACCTGTTTCTGTACTTCCATATACTTGTTGAATAGGCAGACCGAACTTTTGGAAAAATTCCCCCTTAACTATCTTATCTAGAGGACCTCCTGATGAAATTATTAATCTTAGCGTTTCTAAATCTATTTTTGTTATTTTTTGGGCTTGAGTAAGTATGTTATAAAATACAGGTACTCCAAATAAAATTGTAGATTTTGATGCATGAACTGCATTAATGACTTTTCTGGGGGTAGGGTTTTTACATAGATACAGAGTAGCTTGACTAAAAATTGAAGTTAAACATGCACCTATTAAACCGTATGAGTGAGTTAATGGAACGGTTGAAATTATAGTATCGGTATTTTTAATATCAAACCAATCTCGATAGCTTTCCGCACCTCTCCATAAACTATGGTAAGGAATCTTGGCAATTTTAGTAATACCACTTGTTCCAGAAGTAAGCATATATAAGGATTTACTTTCTGCTTCATTGTTATTATTTGGTCTTTTCAATTGTTCACTATAAACTTCCGAGTAAGTGTAACAGCTGCTGGTTGATAGAGATTCATAGTTATAGGTATCTGGTATAATCCATACACTTGTTTCTGTAATTTTTTTAACTCTTTCTATTTCAGAAACTGTACATTTACTATCCAATGGTAGTAAACTATATTCTTGCTCTATAATTGTTAACAATATCATCAATGATCGTAAAGAATGATCTACTACTAAACCAATTTTTTCTCCCTTTTTGAAATGCTTAAAGTTATTACTAATAACGTTCATTTCCTTTATTACCTTTGTAGGAGAATATATAAATTCTTCATTGATAACTGCTGCTTCTTTTTTTAACGCTATTTGTTTTTTTAACAAAGTTTTAATATAACCCACATTTATCAAACCCTCTTAGTTATACGTAGTTAATGTAGTGGAATACAGAACCAATTCCATGAATTTCTAAAAACCTGCTATTTATACCTGCTTCTTCAATTAATCCATATGCGCCAGTTGTAGGAACTAACTTATCTACAATTTCTTGTTGACTTTCTATAAGAAATATTATTGATCTAACACATTCTTTCATGGTAATTAATTTCTTATCTAATTTCTTTGCTAGTTCTATTAATAATAATTTATTGGTTGTATACTCTGTAAAACTATCTGCTAATGTTTGGCCCACTAATTGATGTTTATGAATAGGTACATCAAAAGCAACGCGTTTTTTCGAGTAGTCAATACAAATTTTTAGTACTTGCTTTAAAGATAATAATTGTAACACTGGTATAAGGAAATAATTTATTCTTTGGTAAAGTATTGATTCATTATCTATTTCTAATTCCTTTAATATTCTCGCATATTTCAGATTGATCTCTATTACCACAATTTGATAATGAGTCAATTCAAGTCGCTGCGTAATGTAACTAGACTCTATTTCATAAATTAAATTCTGGTGTATAAATTTTACACTTTGTTCAAGATTAGCATTCTTTTCTACTATACTTATATACCGATGTCTATTTACACCTGTTGAAAATAAAAAATTAACATTCTCTATTTGAGTTAAATCATACCCAACTTCATGTACCATTTTAATAATCTGCTCAACATCAGTAGTATTTCTATTACAAAAATACTCAATCATTTGAACCATATTAGATTTATTTTTATTCATTATCATTAAACTCACCTCCTTGATTAAAACAGATTATGTTCTTTGAGCCATTCATCATTAAAAATTGTGTCTAAATATTTGGTCCCATTATCAGGACAAACTGCTAAAACTCCACCTGATTCTTTTAATTGATCGGCAATTTTGATAGCAGCATATACTACAGCTCCCGAAGATCCTCCTAATAATAAACCTTCTTTAGTAGCTAAATCCCTTGTTGTTTTAAAGGCATTATAGTCATTAACCTTTTCATGATTATCTACATGTACTGTATTAAATATTTTAGGCTTAAAATAATTTCCAGGACCTTGTTGTAAATATGGGCCTTTTTCTCCACCAAATAAAGTAGATCCAACTGGCTCCACCCCATATATTAGCAAATCTGGCCTTTTATCTTTGATACCTTTAGAGACACCCGTTATTGTTCCACCTGTGCCAACACTAATAACTATCGCTTTAATATCTTGATTAATTTGTTTTAATATTTCTTCTGCAGTATGTATTTCATGAGCATGAGGATTCATCACATTATCATATTGACTCAAATTAATATAATCTTTATTATCTGCAATTAAATTACGAATGTATTTTATACGATATTCTGTTAAATCTGCATTTTTCAAATTTATGGTTCCTTCCACCATCTCTACCTCTGCACCATATGCTTTAAGTAAGTTAAGCTTTTCTCTCGGGATATTTTCATCTGCTACACATATAACTCTGTAACCTTTTTTCTTCCCATATAAAGCTAACGCTATGCCAGTATTACCCGAAGTGGATTCGACAATAGTCATCCCTGCCCTCAATCTGCCCGATTCCTCCGCATCTTTCAGCATTTCTATAACAGGTCGATCCTTGACACTCTTACCAGGGTTAAAGCTTTCAAGCTTTAAAAATACATTCTGATATTTAGCCATTCTATTTAGTTGTACAATTGGGGTATCGCCACATAAATCAAATACAGATCTTACATAATCCATTGTTAGCTTCCTTTCATTGCTAATAAGCTAGATTTTCAATATTTACTTTCCGATTACTTTTTGAACAAAATACATCCAATAAACCATCCAAATATCTATCGCCATTATCAGGAAATATTACTACTATATTTTTTTTACCTTTTATATTTCCCTTTAACTTAAGTGCTGTAAAAAGTGCCGCTCCTGAAGATGGACCAACAAGAAGACTTTCATTTTTAATAATCTGTTCACACATTTGAACACTCTCATCGTCATTCACATGAAATACTTCATCTATAAGTTCTCTTTTTAAATTAGGAGGTGTTACATTCCCACCAATCCCCGTCATCCTACGAGCAGAAGGACAGCCACCAAAAATAGTTGATCCTTTTGCATCAACCGCTATAATTTTTGTTTTTTTCATATGCTTTTTAACAAATAAACCACAACCTGTTACTAATCCTGCGGAGCTAACAGGTATTACTAAGTAATCAATATCTTCTCCTAACGCATTATAGATTTCAAAAGCTGTTCCTTTATAATGTGCCTCTGGATTCCCCTTATTGTCATATTGATTCGGCCAGTAAGCATCTTCATATACTTCTAATAATTCCTTTACCCTATCAATCCTTGCTTGTTGATAGCCACCATAGTTATCTGGTCGAGAGACCATATCTATTGTTGCTCCATACGCTCGCATAATCTTTAAGTTAGTCGTACTAATTCTAGGATCGACTACACAATGTACCTGATATCCCTTAACTGCACCAATCATAGCTAGAGCAATTCCTAAGTTCCCTGAGCTCGACTCAATAATTCTTCCACCCGGCTTTAATATTCCTTTTTCTTCAGCAATATTAATCATATTTAATCCTGGACGATCTTTCATACTTCCCCCAGGGTTAAACCCTTCTATCTTCGCAAAAATTCTCACATCATTATCAGAAAATGCTTCTAATAACATTAATGGTGTACTACCTACCAAGTCTAGTATTGAATTGTTAACTTTATAATTTTTCATCTTTTTCTTCTCCATATTTTTTATTCCTTAAATAAAAGAATACAAATTGATTAAAAGTAATGACATAAATACACAGTTAATTTTGCGTTATTTACAGAAAAAACATTAAAGTATGAATTTTTTATTAAATAAAAAATCCTTAGTAGTAGGCCTAAGGATTTTTCGGAGAAATTAAAGTGTTTAACATAATCAATGTAATAATTTATAGTAAGAGCTTAGTGAGGAAAAGTAGTCACTATACATGGAAATAATTTAACCTTTTCATAATGCATATTAATAAAATAAATTAAGTATGGTTCACATAGCTTTAACTGCTAAAGTAAAAAAGAAGGCATTTTAAACATTTCTATATGTCTGTTATTACTGAAACAATTAAATAACTTTAATCACAAGAACTTTTGATTTTCCATCTCGTATATTTATCACCTCCTTTATACAGTTATAATCATATATATACTTGTACTGTCCCATCAATTTAGAGTTCTTAACATGTTAATACCATGTTAAGAACTACTAACATATTCCTTTTAAAGTTTTTTCATAAACCATATCCAAATAACATTTAAGTATTAACACATAGTTATATTAGGTTGAATGAACATATAAAATAAAACCACTCAGAAATACTAGTAAAGTAAGTCTAAATGGCTCTACCTAAAAAATTAGAACAATATTACGCGTTTACGCCTCCAACAAGAACTTTTGGGTTTGTCATATTAACCACCTCCTTTATATACTTATTTTCTTATTTCATAGTTATCATCTCATATACACTTGTACTGTCCCATTACTTTAAAATCATTAACATGTTAACGTCATGTTAATGACTTCCTGTACCTTCCTTCTGATCTTCTTCAGAAGATACATCTAAAAAACATTAGTAAATTAATATAAAATAATGATTTCTTATATAAAAAAATAGAACCACCCAGAAGTACTAAAAAAGTACATCTGAATAGTTCTACCTAAAAAATTAGAACAATATTACGCGTTTACGCCTCCAACAAGAACTTTTGGGTTTGTCATATTAATCACCTCCTTTATATACTTATTTTCTTATTTTCTTATTTTCTTATTTCATAGTTATCATCTCATATACACTTGTACTGTTCCATTACTTTAAAATCATTAACATGTTAACGTCATGTTAATGACTTCTAGTGCCTTCCTTATGACTTTTTTATACAATACGTCTAAAAAATGTTTGTACATTAATATAAAATAATAATTTCTTATATAAAAAAATAGAACCATCCAGAAGTACTAAAAAAGTACATCTGAATAGTTCTACCTGAAAAATTAGAACAATATTAAATCTTTACGCCACCAACAAACATTTTTGTATTTGAATCTGTCATGTCTTTCCCTCCTCTCATAATATATTGCCGCTTGGCATATTTATAATATAATAATCTACTCTTATCATTCCATTATTTAATAGTAATTTTGTTGTTAACAGTACGTTAAAGAACCATCCCATATTGTTTATTTTCATATAATTCCCTTAATACTTGCTCTATTTCAGGTGTTTCAATTTCTATTTTAATTAACCTGAATTGTTTAGATAATTCATTAATAATCTTTGGTACTTCTTCATGATCACTAAATTCAAAGTACATTTTATTATCTTCTTTTTTTAGAGGAATCAAAGATGGTATCTTATTCATGTCTTCTAGCGCAATTTCCACGATTAACGTATCTTTTTTTGTGGTCATTTTCTTTAAATTATTTTTTGCACCATCAAACATAATCTTTCCTTGATCAATAAGAACAATTCTGTCACATAATTTTTCAATATCGTCCATGTTATGAGATGTTATTAATACCGTTGTTTTTTCTTCTTTATTTAAAAATTTAAGAAACTCCTGTATCTTATTTTTAGCCAAAACATCTAAGCCAATAGTTGGTTCATCTAAAAATAAAATTGGTGGTGAATGTAGTAGTGTAGCAACCATTTCTCCTCTCATTCTCTGCCCTAAAGATAATTGTCGGACTGGTCGATTTATAAATTCCTCCATATCTAATATTTCAATAAAGTTATCTAATCTTTTTTATATACCTTAGAATC
Organism: Bacillus sp. TH50; assembly: GCF_016650565.1. NCBI lineage: Bacteria > Bacillati > Bacillota > Bacilli > Caryophanales > Bacillaceae > Bacillus > Bacillus sp. TH50. Next base: position 183,557 of record NZ_JAEKFM010000008.1, read on the forward strand.
AACTTTATATATCGCTTTTAATAGTTCAAAGGAATCTTTTAATTTTAGATCCCACCATAACTGTGTTCTCTGTCCATATAGAACGCCAATATCTTTAGCATTTTCTTTACGATACTTCCCTGGTTCCCTACCCAGAACTTTTAACTCTCCTGAAGTAGGTGTTAAAACTCCTGAAAGCATTTTTATTGTTGTAGATTTCCCTGCCCCATTGGGTCCTAAATACCCTACCATTTCACCTTCAGCAATGTCCATATTTATATTATCTACAACCTTTTTCTTAGTTCCTTTCCTTCCTAAAATTTGATTCAACATAAAGAAAGAACCATTTTCTTTAGAATATACTGTAAATTCTCTCGATAAATTTTTTGCTTCAATAATCAATACAGACACCCCCAAAATTTTTTAAAAATTAAGAACCGGCTCCCGAATAAAACTTAATAGACACGTGCCAAATAATATAACTTAAAATAGATAAAATAAGTGAGACTGCCAAACAGATCAAAATAAGATTGTCATTTAATAAATAAGAACCTTTTCCTAATAAACCGGCACTTGGATAGAAGCCTATAAACCCAATAGGAAGTATAAAAGTTAAGAAAAATTGTACCCATTTCGGAAAAATTGTGACTGGATAGTTATCAACATTCGTATAGATATTGTCTAACATTTGAAACAATCCTCCACTTTGTAAAGTAATAAAGGCTGTTGATCCTATTATTAAATGGATAGATATAGAAACTATAGTTCCACAAATAATTAGTAACACGGTATATAAAATTGATACAGCACTCCATCCACTAATATGGACACCTGCGTAAATTAACGCACTTACTGCATAAATTACTGTTCCTAAACTGTTAATATTAATTTGCTTACTTGCAAACTGTAAAAGTGCGTTCATTGGTCGGACAAGGATTCTATCAAACTCCGCATTTCTTACATAATGATCAATGTCCATAATGTGTATAAATAATAGTAAGCCCAACGAATAGGAAAGCATGTTAAAAGACGAAATGAATAAAATTTCGTAAAAATTCCATCCGGCTATACTTGGAAAGTTTCTTGTTAGTACCCATATAAATAGGGTAGAAAATATTCCGAAACATGTAACACAAATAATGCCTAAGAAAAAATTAAATGGATATGCCATTCTAGAACGAATATTAGCTTTCTGCATTTTTAAATAAAGTCTTAAGTATTCCATATACTTCTCTCCTTTCTTAACCACCAGCAACTACAAGCACTCTTTGAAAATATCTAACAACTAAACGGATGATTATTATTAAGCCAACAGCCCACATTATTTGAAAAGCCAATAAACCTAAAACATTCTGAAAATTAACTTGCCCTGTTATAATAGATAATGGAATATCGTACATTCCTCTAAAAGGTAGAAATTGAGCGATTTTTTGCAAAAACTCTGGGAAAAACCACAGTGGTATTAATTGTCCGGATAAAAACGCAGTAGCTAATCCTATAACAATCTCAAATCCCCAAACTTCTACAAAAACAAATGCAAGAAGAGAAATAAAAAACTGAACACAAAAATTTATTATAATACCAGCAAAAATACTAAATAAAAAAGCACACCACATTATCCATGAGCTACTAATACTAATTGGGAAAATAAACACGGTAATAACTCCAATAGGAATAACAACCGTCATAATATTCGCAAGAATCAGTCCGAACGAACGCGAAAGCATTGCAAACTCAAAATTCCATGGACGTTGAAATTCTTGTGCTATTTGTCCATTTTGAATTTTTTGACTTACTTCCCATACAATTGTAGGAGTATATAGGGATTGTAGTACAATTGAGATTGTCATATATGTTAACATTACGTCTAAAGTAACATTAACCCCATTCGCTGGGGGATTCTCATATAAGACGGTCCAAACCTGCCTTACAGCAAACACGGCTATAAGCGTTGCTATAATCTTTGTTAATACATTAAACTTGTATACTGTTGCACTCTTAAAGGTAGTTCGCATCAATTTACTGTACATATATTCGCCTCCATTCCTTATTTGAACAACTTAATCGTAACATTTAATAGTGACAATTTTTGTCATGTATAAAAGAAAAATTTTTAAAAAGGATGAAAACTGATGAGCAAGATAAATAGACTTTTTAATATATTGCTGCAAATCAACACAAAAAATAAATTTACTGTGCAAGAGCTTGCAGATGAATTTAATGTATCTAAACGTACGATTCTACGGGATTTAGAAGAATTATCTACCCTTGGAATTCCACTTTATTCTGAACGAGGTCCTCATGGGGGGTATCGTTTAATAAATAAAAATGGCTTATTACCCCCCATTACATTCTCTGAAAATGAAGCAATCTCCTTGTTTTTCGCTTGTCAATCTTTACAATATTATGATTCCATACCATTTGAACATGAATCTAAATCCGCTCTAAATAAATTTTATAATTATCTTCCACAAGAACTAAAAAAAAAAATTGATTCAATGAGTGAAAGGGTGCTCTTTATCACTCCAACAAGACAGGAAAAGACCCCTCTTTTAAAAAATATAATGGATGCTGCTATTGATCAAGAAGTGATACAAATTGAGTATGAATCAAAAAGAGGCTTCTCAAAACGAATTATACAGCCCATAGGTATTTATTCGTCTAATGGGTATTGGTATATGCCCGCATATTGCTTTAATAGGCAACAAAATAGATTGTTTCGAATAGATAGAATAAGGATGCTAGAAGTTAAAAATAACTTCCCGCAAAAGAAAGATTTTTCTAATTTAACTTTAAATACATGGTTTAAAAAAACAGAAGAAAAACCCAAAGAACTTATAAAATTATATGTAATTTTAACAAGAGAAGGTATTCTTAAATGTGATTTTAACATCTGGTTACGTGAAAAAATTAAAATACTTGATGATGGAACAGGTCTAATTGATACATACCTAAATAAAAATGAAATTGGATATATGAGTGAGTTTTTTTTAGGTTTGGGAGATGACGTTGAAGTTAAACATCCTATAGAAATAGTTACACTAATCAAAGAAAAAGCTTCAGCTATATTAAATAAATATGCGTAAAGTATATACAAGGATATTCTAACATTCCATCAGTTTTGTTAGTCATAAATTTTAATATATAGTCCAATTCAATTAGAATTAAGATACTTTTATAAAGACATAATTTTCAAAAAACATAGAGACAAACCTTAAACAAGCCTCTAAAAAACTTTTGCTTAAAGGGATTTCATTTACACTGTTTCACTTAATCGGTATAATGAACAATTGAAATTTTTCATTATACCGATTAAAAACTTTATCAATTCGTGAGTGGGATTACCCTACTTGTGGCGCACATCACGATAGAGATCGAAATGCAGCGCTCAATCTTAGAAACCAAGCAATTCGTCTCTTAACCGTAGGAACTACGGGATCTCCTAATGAATTAGAAACCGTTAGGTTTCCGTACTTAGGAATCTCCCACTTCAAACAGTCCGTGAGGATGTTAAGTGGTGAGTAGTTCAATAAAATAGATATTCTTTCTTTACATTTTTTCAATAATAATTTGTCTATTGTACCAGTGACTTAATTTGTCTCTAGCATTTTCAGAAAGACGCTTTGTTTTTCGATTATAGAATCTGGAAAGAGTAGGTTGCGAAATATCTATTTCTTCCGAAAGTTCTCTCATTTTTATGTTCTTTTTAGTATGAAAAAAAACTAGTTTCTCTCGAATCAATTTTTCATTCTCATCCGTATTCAAAGGTTTACTATTTATTTTTACAATTTGATTTTCCCCTTGTATTACATCTATATTTTTTCTTGTTTTCATTTTCCCCACAGAATTAATTAATTCTTCTGGTGGTAAAATCACAATTCCTAACTGTGAATAATAATTTTCAAACCAATACTTCTTTGTAAACTGTGTCTCATCTAAATCTTTAGTGTACGCCCAATGTGAAATAACTTTTTCTTTTTCTAAATCTATTAACACATTTTCTAATTGCTCACGAATACGGTGTGGACGCCCCTTAGCTATATTAATCCCTATAACAGATAATAGTCCTTTTTCTCCACCAATTGAATATGGTCTTTTTAAATTACTGTACTGTTGTCGAATTCTCCACTGCCAAGATAAGTAGCGAATGAGTCGCTTATGGAATTTGTGGCGATAACTATTATACTCCAATGCTTTTTTAGATAATAACGCTGTTGTGCTACTAGATTCGTATAAATACATCGATAAAAAGCTACCTGGCTTTATTCTACAAGATTCAATACCTACGTAATCATTGGTATTTTTATCTCTCCAAAGAACTACAGAATCTAAAACGAAAAGTCTTTTAATTATTTCACGTTTCATTTCAAATTGCTTACCAGTTTCTGCACGATCATTTAAAACCACGACCTCATTATCATCATTTAAATAAATAAAGATACTCGCCAAGGCAGCTATCCGTTGTGCAATTTTAATTTTATCTTCTGCACGATAATACTCTATACCGTTTGCTGTTGCTTTTGGCATATTACACATATCTAGTACATTTTCATAGCTGAAATCAATAAAATCGTCTGGAGATTTTGCTTGATTCAACCACTGTATTGTAATTGTATCTAAACAGTCTGCGGTAAGATCGTCCATATTACTCATTACACCATCAATTAATGTATTCCATCGCGCTGCTTCTTCAATGTTCGCTAACCTTAAATCTTCATCTTTGTGAGAAGAGAGTTTTGCTACTCCACTACTATCTTTCGTTTCAATTAGATACGACTGTAATTTTGTATTTTCATCTTCTTCAAATTGATTCTTTGCTATTCCATCCCTTAACTTATAATAAACTGCAGAGTTATTCACTTCAAGGTAGTTTTCAAGCACGTTTTTGTGATTAGATTCAATTAAAATTTTAGGTGTTATATTATTAACTTTGTTGTCTTTCGGAAATTCTTGTTCAACAAATCTACCAATAGTTTCGTTGATTTCAATTTTATATTTCTCTATACTTGTGAATATTTGCAAAGAAGAGAGGCCACTTCCTTGCTTTTGTTCAAGCCACTTCACAAGCATTGAAAATGAAGGAGAATAATAAAACGAGGTTACAATCTTACTATTATTTTCTTTAACTTCTTCATAATAAGAATTCCATTTTTGCCACAACTCCGCATTATTTTTATAGAGCGGCTCTGATATCAATATTGCATCTCGAAATAATTGTAGAACATTCTCCATGTATACCCTCCTTCATTGTAAATTTTAGTCGAGGATTTATAAAAGTGAAATTTTAATTGCTACATGAACTCCCCTCCTAACAAAATTTGAGGATTTATTAGATGATTTTTAAATTATAGATTTATAATCTTGGAAAATCACCTTTTTTTATCATAGATGTTTACATATATTGATAGCGATCTCTGACATTGATTATATAAAACCAAATTAATTTTTAACATAAAATTAGCGTTAAATAAACATACTGTCGTAATATCAAATGATTTTCAACATATTTAAAGTAAAAGCCCACTGCTTTTGAAGTGAACCCCGAAAGCGGGACACATATCAAAACACCTAAACCATCTGTTCCCTATATTCTTTAGGGGATAGGGGGTTTAATTTTTCTTGAATTCGCACACAATTGTAGTAATGAATGTATTCTAGCACAATCTTTCGCACAGTTGTGTTGGATACTTTTGTTATCTTTTATGAGTAGAAAGCTTCACTTTTTAAATGACCAAAGAAGCTTTCCATGACGGCATTATCATGGCAATTTCCTCTCCGGGACATGCTGGTGATAATGCCGTTTTCTTTGGCACATGCTTGAAATTCCTTCGCTGTATAAATACTCCCTTGATCCGAGTGAAGGATGACATCTTTTACTTTTCTTCCTCTCATTGCTTGTTTTAATGTCTTCATCGCTAATGTCAGTGTTTGTGACTCACTGACGACATAACTAATAATTTCACGATTAAAGGCATCCATAATCGTTGATAAATACAAGGTACGCTCTCCAAATAATAAGTAAGTCACATCTGTAAACCACTTTTCATTTGGGGCCGATGCTTCAAATTGACGTTCCAATCGATGAGGAGCTACCACTGGTTCCGCACCTTTGAGAGTATATGATATTGTCTCATAATCCGTAATACTTTTTTATGATTCACACACAGTCCCATTTTTGGAAGAGTGGCGGTCACTCTTCGATATCCATACCGTAATTTGTGCCTAAGACAGACGGCCTTTATCTTCTCTTCTATATCATCTTTAAGACGTTCCGTTCGTTGTAACCAGCGATAAAATGTGGAACGGGGTAATTCTAATACGCTACATAATTCTCTTACAGTTATTTTTGTTTTTACATCTCTCCATAAAGTAACTACAGTTTCTGGTTTCAACTCCTTTCGATTTCCAGATACTTTCCCCATACAAGTAATTTTGTTTTTAAATGTTTATTTTCTAAACGTAGTTGTTCTAATTCACTTAGCTCTTTTGGCCCTTTTCCATAAGAATATTGTTTTCCTACAAGTTGTTGAAAACGATACGTTTGATCTGTACGATACCATTTCATCCATGTCTTAATTTGGGAAACATTTTTAATGCCGAGCTTCTCCATAATGGTGTGATTTGAATAACCATCCTTTTTCATTTCAATCACTTTCCACTTTATTTCTTCTGGGTAATGAACTCTTGTCTTCAAACGAAAAACACCTCCTGAATTTGCATACTTAGTATGCGAATTCAGGAGGTGTTTTTTTCATGTACCACTATTCGGCTTCACTTCATTTTCAAGAAAAATTTGGGGCTTTTTTTGTTTTGGTGGCGTTTATTCTTCTTAAGTTGATGGATGTGTGGTGCTACCCCATCGCTATCAAGCTAAGCTTATGCAATGTCAATTTTAGGCGAGATTGTTTCTTTTTTCTAAAGGGCAAGTGTAGGTGATTGAAAGATTTGCATACGAAATAAACGGTTCTGGTGCAAATATATGAAGAAGAACATGGATGATGGTAGATTCTTAACGGAATCGTATTTTATGCTATAAGTCCAAACACTTGGTGAACGAACTCTTTCTGATTTTGGACAGACTGATTCTGTAAATCAATTTGTCCCTTTTTTATCATATGTATGGCTTCCACACCACTCAATATAGAAGTTGCTGTTTTATATGATTTAAATCCCAACATAGAACGCACACGTTTCTTGATAAAACGATGATCTTGTTCCACTATATTATTAAGATATCTAACTTGTCTTAGTTGTATGCCTTCGGGCATATGGATCTCCTCTTTCAACTCTTGCACCGCTATAGGGTAGGCAGGGTTCTTATCTACTGTTATCACACGAGGTTTAGAAACATACGAAAAAGCCAAAGCTTTCTTGAAAAAGCGCTTGGCTGCTTGTTTATCTCTTGATTTACTAAGATAAAAATCAATGGTGTTCCCTTCGGAATCTACAGCACGATATAAATACATCCATTGACCTTTTACTTTGATATAGGTTTCATCAACTCTCCATGAGTCATTTGTTGATTTAAGATGATATCGTACTTTCTCTTCTAATTGAGGCCCATATTGATGAACCCAACGCATAATGGTTGTGTGAGCGATTGATATTCCTCCTTCTTCCATCATTTCCACCAGGTTACGAAAGCTTAAATTGTACAGAAGGTACCATCTTACTGTTAATAAGATTAGTTCGGGCTGATAGTGTTTCCACTTGAATAAGTTTTGCTTTTCCATACTAATCACGTCCTTTTTTAAAGTACTAGTATGTCCAAGTTTCAGAGATTCGTTACATGAGCCTTATAGTTTTTGCACCAGAACCATAAAAACTATATGGAAAGACCGCATTTTGTATAAAAATATACCTTAAGTTGATGGATGTGCGGCTGAATCCCTAAACAGGACTTTATTCCAATTTTTTCATTATAAATCTTTGCAATGTATTTTATAAGCTCTAACTAAAACGAAAAAATTTAGATAAATATTTCCAGAAATGGGCTTAGTTAATGTTAGAAGTATTGAAGTTAATATCAATCACAAATATTTGTGATTGATATTAACTTCAAAAATAGTCTAAATCCTTAAGTTGATGGATATGTGCATTAATGCTTATTTTTTGAATTTAAACTAAATATGATAAAATATTATCTGTATAAGATCTTTTGCACGAATATAAGAAGGGGTACTTGGCTTTGAACATGACAAAAGGAGACGCTATACTGCGTTTGTTAACGGAAATTAAATTAGAGCTGGAAAAAACAAAAGAAGCAATTGAAAAAGTAGAAGATCGATTAGATAAGATAGAAAAACAAACCCTTACTCCAAAAGCAGAAACAGAAAAAGATTGGAAATATCCTTCTAAAATGAAATGAGTTTGGAAGGATATTATTAAATTTAGAATATGCAGCAACAAACATATACTCTGAAACACCGCTTTATATTGTTTAATCAAAATGTTAAAATATTAACTGTACGATGAGATTAGTTTCCTTGGTACTACTATCACACAGAATTGCCCTAGCCTTGCTAGGGCTTTTTCTATAAATCTTTATTTACATAAGAAACGTAGGTACGTTATAATAATCTCTTATTACATTTAAAGAGGTGCAAAAAATGAATAAAACCGAATTAACAAAAATGGTAGCAGAAAAAGCAGAGCTTACACAAAAAGATGCAGCTGTAGCTACACAAGCTGTATTAGACGCTATAACAAATGCGCTTGCAAATGAAGAGAAAGTACAGATTCTAGGTTTTGGTACATTTGAAGTGCGTGAAAGATCTGCACGTACAGGACGTAATCCACAAACAGGTGAAGAAATGCAAATCGCTGCATCTAAAGCACCTGCTTTTAAAGCCGGAAAAGAATTAAAAACAGCAGTGAAATAATTATACATAGTGAAAAAGGATCTGATATGAATAACAGATCCTTTTTCTTTAGTAACATATTATACTTTCTTATCGTGTCTGTTTAGCCAGGCTTTAGAAACTTCTTGTTCCCCAGATACTTCAATCTTAACCTCGCCATCTTCTTTGTATATCCGTTCAATGATTGGTATCGTCACCATTTGTTTTTCTTTTTGTTTTCGAAAAGTATCCAAGTTGATAATAGTCATGTTGCACTCTCCTTTAATGATTTCCAAAGAAAAAGGCACCCGTATGAGTGCCCTTCCCCTAACTTGAACTACCATTTACCTTTAAGAAACATCGCTTAAAGAAAATTGTATCATATTTGTTATCTTTTTATAATACTGATTATTAACACAACTAAATTAAACAGAAAGAACTAACTTACTATCAAATTTGGAAGTTCATACACGTGTAAATATATTAATTATTTTACTAGAAATTGCTGCAATGTCTCTACTAAGAATTTTGCCCCTTGTGGGCTAACATTGATTTCCCCATCTGCTAATGAGAGATTATGTTCTGCAACCTCACCTGTAATCATACAAGCATGATTAGGTTCATATTTTTTCAATAGAATTGCCTCCCCTTCCACAAAGATTTCCATTGGTGTTTTATCATGAATATCAAAAGTTCTTCTTAATTCTTTTGGGAGTACTACTCGTCCTAATCCATCTATTTTCCTAGTTATTCCTATAGATCTCATTTGGTTACAATCCTTTCACTTGTTATATTTTCAGTGGAATTCACTCTCTACTATAATTCCTCAACTTGTGACCAATCACATTTTAGGCCATTTTCTTTAGCCCAGTTCTCTATTTGTTCTTGTGTCCATCCTTTTCTTGTTCCTATTTCTACATACGGATTTGGAAGTGCTGCGAGTATTTTTGTACGATCATTTCGCCTCTTAAGCCATACTGATAATGCTGTAGGATTTCCTGAGAAAACTACTTTGCTGATGTCCCTATTCCCGTAAGCTTTGATTGTCATGCTTAATCTCCTTCTCTATTTCTTCCCATATTTCATTTATCTTTGTTGTTTGGAAATACCGCATGAGTGTGCTAGCACATAATCCGAATTCTTTGAAACGACGTATTGGAATACATCCCTCATTTACTTTATATACACGTTTTAATTTATCTGCTAATCCTTGTTTGGTATAAACTTTTCGAGTACCGTACGTTGAAATAAGTCCTGCTCTTTTATGCAATTCAAGCATACCACCAAATCGTAGAGCAAAGACATCTGCATTATATATATCATGAGATTCATTTAACTGCTTTGGTGTTGCTGCTTGTCCTAAACAATTAGAAAAATCAATATACATTTGAAGTAATTCTTCATCGGTTTCTTTCACAACCTCGGGTGTCTTATTAATTGGTGTAATACCAGCTGCAATTAACGCATTATTATAGTTTTGAAACATGTTTATAAAGATATTACGACTATATCCTAACTGTTCAAGCTTCTTTTGAGAAGGTACTTCCCCAAATTTTTTATACAACTCTTGCAGTATTTGAATGAGTTCTTCTCTTGTATAGTGAAATCCACACAAATCGTCTTTAGAAATACCAGATAACAAAAGTATGCGATTCCAGCGCATGTTAAAACGAGTCTCATAATACGTTACGGATGGCACTATTTCTTTATTTCTTTCGTTCATAAATACATTCTTTTTAGTCGTTCCAAGACGCATTATCTCACTTTTAAGTAACTGTAGTAGCTCTTTATCACTTTGTGTGTAGACAGTCCCGTCAAAAGGCTCATAGCCTAATGAAATAATGAAATCTCTATACCCCATATGAAGATACCGCTTAATTACTTTGGAATCTGGCAATGTTTTGTCTGTAATCAAATCATTTGTTGTCGGGATTCTATTATTCTTACGAATCCACATATGAAATATCTCGATAATTGCTTCTGCTGTAAAAGTTCTCTGATTTAGATGTTCAAAACCAGCCGCAGCAAGGGCATTATTCCAACTCCCAAATATTTTTTTAATGGGCGTCTGTTGTTTAATATCTCTTTTGGTTGGAATCTTCCCCAATTCTTTCGCTTTATACTGAATAATCAAGATCAACTCTTCTTTTGTATATTGCATTCGTCACTCACCTACATAAAAGAATATTATCTTCTTTTCTCAACAGCTTCTTTTATTCCTTTTTCGATAGCATTCCATACTTCAATTACATCGTAGTGATCTAACCCTTCTTTTGAAAGACTATTAGTTAAGTAGGTTTCATAGGAACCCTCTAAATTAGTTACATTTTCAAGATAAAAATCTAATTCATTATCATATTCATCTTTGTTTTTGCTATGACTTCCTTCACACATTTCAATTGAAACATATTCCTTTGCGATTTCTTCTAAACTTCTCATTCCTACACACCCCTTAATTATATTCTTACATTTATAATAACAGATACGTAGACGAACGTCTACGTATCTTGTTTCCTCAAAAAATAAATTAGGGATCTCTATACATGCGCATCAAGCTAAATTTGACTTTTGCTGAAAAGGAAAAATACACACTGTAGACATTAAACAGCGTATCGGTTATGACTAGATTTTTCAAACTAGAAGGGAATTAACTTTATATCGTGTATAATTAGACAGTACCCCCTATCTTAATTTTACTATCTTATTTCAAAAGGGTATTTACAAAAGAAGAGGAAACAAGAAAAGCTGGATATGATTTATAATCATGCAGTGCAGGGAGAAGGCTATTTCCAGAGTCCATCTTATTACTGGAAAAACATTGTGGTACAACATTTCAATAGGATACAACGCAAAGAGATGACTGTTGAACAACTTGTCAATTTTCTTGAAAAAGAAGAAATCAAGTTCTCACAACCTAAATCGTTAATTCAGTATCCAGTGGTAGAATGTTTGAAATATATTGCGAAAGTAAGTGGAGAAAATTTAGAATTACGAAAAACATTTAATGCCATTACTTTAATAAGGGATAGAGTCACATACCCATCAAGCTCAGAAATTCATTGTTCCCCAAAACGAGAAAAATGAGTTAAGGGCTAATAGACCACTATAGAAAAATAAAATTTTCATTTTTGTGAGAATCTAATATAATAGCTTGATGGATGTGGTGAGACCCCTATATAAACTGTAATTTTATTCACCTTTTTTGTTTATATATATAAATTTATTAGTTAATATATCGATGTCTTGACTTAAATACAAAACTTGCTTATGAGTAAAACCATACTTCTCTACAAGCTTAATTAGTTCTTGTTTCTTTTCTTCAATTAGTTTATGTACATTTCCCATCTCCATATCTTTAAAAGCTCCTTTAATACTATTTATCAGTAAAATTATAGTATAAATACAAAAATAAGGGAACTAGAAATTTTAGTAATTGAGTTTTAGAGCAGACTAATTAATATATAAAAATCAAGATATATGTATAATTGCATTTAAAATCTTCTATATTGATGTTATACTAATATTAATCGAGAAGCATCTGATTAATCACTACATTTTCTTAAATAACATGTCAACGTATAAAAAGACACTTTAAGTAGTGTCTTTTTATACGTTTTGAGCCTAATACTAGGATAGAACTAAAGGTGCAATAAAAAGAGTACCCGCCATTAGGTACTCTTCAACAAGTAAGTATGGCGCTCCAAGTTTCACCTCATATGATAACTCGTCCCCACACGGATCCATCATATGATTGTTTTATTAGAATGTTCACTGGTTTAATGTGTAATTTCTATATAACAAAGAAAAAAGCACCAGTTTTGGATGTTTAATGTATACTAATATTAATATTGAATAGCTTTATTGATAAACTTTCTAGAACAATAAATATACTAGCTGAAACTGATCTATATCCGATATTCTTTCCTGTAACATTAATAGTAATCTCCGCTAAATGGGGTTTCATATCATCTTTTTCAAAAATTTTATCTTCAACCTTTTCAATTATTGCTTCACTATCCACTTCTTTAAAAGTTTTCAGCAATCTTGTTTCTAATAAAGTAAAATCAAAATTTTCATCCTTAACCACATCAAATTTAATCTTCATTTTTCTTTCCCCATTTTTAATAAGTTAACATCTTTGTATTAATATAATTATATATATTTGTATTAAATAATTCAAAAAATATGTTTTATAAAACTATCATCCATAGTTCACATCTCCAATAGAGAGAAATGAAAAAAACAAATGGTAAAGTTCCTTCTTTCAAGGTCAAGACTATCCTCAACCTTCTCCAAGCCACCGCATCATATAATTTTTTAACTATCCTTAGCTACGAGCTTTACGTTCGGTGACTGGGAGAAGACTAAGAATCTTCTCGTTTTAAGTCCGTAGACTTCGAGAGCTATGGGGTAACTCTCTCATTTACACAACGTTTAGGAATATCTTTAAATCTATAAGACACATATGTTTCTTCCGGCGCCTTATTTGAACCTATACATAAGACGGAGGGGAATGTTCCGCTGTATTGGCTCAAACAAAGAGCGGAAGCTCTCTGCTCGTTTAGACCTATATTTTTATAACGATACAGTTCATCCAATCGAACGAACCATCACCACATTTGTAAAACAATCCATCTCGAAATCAAGACCTTGAAAGTAGTTTCCGCTACCTCTCAGTAATAATAGTGTATCACCTAAATATCAAGAACAGTGTGTCATCGTTGTGGCATGATTGTGGTTTCTTTTCATTCCTCTGCTCACTCTTCTAATATGGTCATAGCTATAACCTAGCTCACTAGCAAACTGTTTTTAATTGAATCCCATCACATCACGTAAATTAATAATCTGCTGTTCTAGCCCCTTCTTCATTCTGATCAAGGTTGGCATTATCAGATGAAGAAATATCGTGGTGCCTTACAAAAGCATCAAATTACACAAAGTATGTCTCGAAAAGGGAACTGTTACGATAATGCGGTGATTAAAAATTTCGGTTCTGGTGCAAAAATAAAATAAAAGAGAATAAAGCGCATATATTCCTAACGGAATCGTATCTTATGCTGCAAGTCCAAACAATTGATGGATGAATTCTTTCTGATTTTGGACAGACTGGTCCCGTAAATCAAGCTGTTCTTTTTTAATCATATGCATAGCTTCTACTCCAGAAAGAATGGATGTAGCTGTGTCAAAAGATTTGAGCCCTAGCATAGAACGGATTCGCTTCTTTATAAAGCGATGATCTTGTTCTACTATGTTATTCAAGTACTTTTGTTGTCTAAGTTGCATACCATCAGGTATGCTTTTTTCTTTTTTCAACTGTTCAATTGCTATAGGATAAGCCGGGTTCTTATCGACTGTTATAACACGTGGCTTTGAAACATGAAAAGACCGCAAAGCTTTCTTGAAAAAGCGCTTTGCAGCCTTTTGGTCTCTTGTTTTGTTTAGGAAAAAATCAATTGTGTTTCCTTTCGAATCAACAGCACGATACAGATACATCCATTGACCTTTTACTTTGATATATGTTTCATCGACTCTCCAAGAGTCATTTGTTTATTTGAGGTGACGGCGGATTCGTTTGTCCAATTCAGGACCATACTGATGAACCCAACGCATAATCGTTGTATGAGAAATGGATAAACCCCGTTCTTCTAGCATTTCCACCAAATCCCGAAAACTGAGGCTGTACCGTAGGTACCATCTTACCGTTAACAAAATAATATCAGGCTGATAATGCTTCCATTTGAATACATTTTCCTTTTCCATACCAATCACGCACCCTTTTTAAAGTAATAGTAACAGTATGTCCAAGATTTATAGATTCATTGCAATTGTCCTTAAGTTTTTGCACCAGAACCCAATTTTTGACCAACCTCCTTCGGTATGTATGACATTTAACTTTTGTCCATCTTTTACTTTATCGACAACTTTTGATTCCGTAGTTGGCTTTTCACGTACGTTGAGTACATCCGCTGTTACGATAGTTTCTGCGATAACAGATGTTGTAAAAGCCCCCAATCCCAAAACTGTTGCTGTTGCTGCACCAATTATTTTTTTCATAATTTCCTCCATTACGTTTATTTTTTAAATTCTATTATATTAAATGTTTCTGTAAAATTAGGTGAATTCACAGAATAACAACACATTTGTAACGATATATTAATATAACTTAATATATCGTTTTTATCAGAGTCTCTTTCTAATCCAAGCTTTAAAAAATAAATGGCCACTAAAATAACCCAATACAAAAAGCATCTAATCCTATTTTAATTAGATGCTTTCATATAGTCCTTGAGCCTAACATTGTAAACTATTTATGCGACAGTAAATCCTTTTTTATCACATCCCAGAGCGAATTATCTTGACGTATCGGTTTACCATCTTCGCCCCATTTTATTTTTTCTGTTCCCAATTCATAATTCATTCCCGTCCAAGTGTCTTCACGAAACGCATAGAATGATTTATGCCAACCTTTTTGGTTGAAGATAGAAATAAGATCTTGCATGTATTGGGTAGCACCAGGGACAGTACGGTTAATTCCAAACTCCTCCGCAATAATTCGATTAGATGGTACATGATTTTTCTTAGACCATTGTTGGATTGGCTTTAAAAATTTCTCTAATCCCTGTTTGTTCCACATTACAGGTTTCTCTAAATCCCCTACTTTTACAAATCCCGGATATTGATATTCCTTGTTTTGTTTTTCACCTTGGCTCGTTAATTCATATGGTTCATACATATGAAATGCGTAAAGTGTTTTTTTATCCTTTACTGGTTTTAAATATTTAAAGGCCCATGGAGTAGCATATAAACCTGAATCTAAAATAATCGGTGTTTCTTGGTCCACTTCACGAATGGAATTAATGACCTTTTGATTAAATCTATTTAAATCCGCTGTCGTTCCTTTCACTTTTTCATACCATTTCTCGTAATCTTCCGTCCAAAAATCATTATATCTATTATTTTTAGCTGTTTCTGGATGCGGTTCATTTATAATATTGTAACCAACCACTGCAGGGTGATCTTTTAGTTCAAGAGCAAGGTCCTTCCAAAATTCACTTGCTTGTTCTTGATACTTCTCTTCTTCCCAGATTCTATCATCATTCTTATTATTATTGAATTGGCGCCATCGATCACCAGGTAAGGATAACATTGTAAGAACGACTTTCATTCCTTGCGATTGTGCGGCATCTAAATCCGCTTTTAATTTTTCCAAATCTTCCTTTACCAATCCCTGATAGTTATCTGCATTCCCTATCAGAAAATCCTTTCCAGAAGTATCTGGTTTATCCTCAAATAAGAAATCTTTATCTTTCGCCCATTTATCAGGTGCTAAACGGACATATTCAATATTAGCTTCCTTTGCACTTTTATAGTTTTCAGGTAATGAAGTACTATTCATAAAATTAGTACCTTTTCTTTTGGAATCCCAAAAATGAATTTTGGAATCACTCTTGTGATAAGTATCAGCTTTCACATTCATTTCCTGTACTCCAAAACTCATCATTCCTAATAACGCAACAATTGGCAAAACTTTTTTCACAACTTTTCCTTCTTTCTATATATATTTTACACACATAACATACCTTTGTTTTGTTACAGGAATATGGCAATTTTCCAAAAATACCTTTTAAGTTTATAAAGCGGAAGTCTATTTATACATAAAAAAGACCAAGGATATATACACTAAGAAAAGTCTAGAAGATACGGAATATTTAAAAATGAATCGCCTCAAAAAGAACAGGTAGTAATTTCTACATGTTCTTTTTTTTCTTATTAACCGACCAAGGTTATATTGTAAATGTTCATAGCATTGTATGCTGAAATTTAAATTGTAAGTTCTAATGTAAACTTTTTATCATTAGTTTACATTCAAAATATGAAAAATAAAGAGATTAGAACATCTAAAAAACCAGATCTACGCTAGCTTTTTTTACATAGTTTTCTTTAGAAGAAATCACTATATCTAAAAACCTATAAAAATTCCCTCAAAAGATTTAAAGGGACTTTTATAACATTTCCCTTAACTTCATAGTTATAGCCTACAACCTATGCAATTCTATTTTTCGCTTTTATCTAAGTCGCGTAATAACAAGATGTGCTGAAACAGACTCTGTTCCTCCAGCCAGAGGAGTAATGGTTAGTGCTGTGGATTCGCTAGCAGGGTTACGTACAGTAAGTATTGAATTGATGACTGATGTTTGCACAAGAGCCATTCCTACTATCTGAGAAGTACCAGTTGCTCGACCAACTACCGTATAAGCTAATTCAACAGCTCCTGCTCCGGAATTAAGAGTTAAAACTAGTTGACCCGCTTCGGTCACACTCACCTGAAACAAGACCTGATAACTACCGATTGCAGACAAATTAAATGTATCAGCACCAGTACGTGCAATCCCCGCTCCACTAAAAGGTCCGTCTCTTGGAAAATCTACGTCTCCACCAACTGCAACTGTTGCAGCATTATCAGGGGGCATCAACGCATAAAAATCCGCAAAATCTAATACTCCTCCTGTCAGGCCTGTTGCTCCCGTTGGACCTATGTCTCCTGTCGGGCCTGTTGCTCCCGTTGGACCTATGTCTCCTGTCGGACCTGTTGCTCCCGTTGAACCTGTTACTCCTGTCGGACCTGGTACTCCCGTTGGACCTATGTCTCCTGTCGGACCTGTTGCTCCCATTGAACCTGTTACTCCCGTTGAACCTGTTACTCCCGTTGAACCTGTTACTCCCGTTGAACCTGTTACTCCTGTCAGGCCTGTCGGACCTGTTGCTCCCGTTGAACCTGTTACTCCCGTTGAACCTGTTACTCCCGTTGAACCTGTTACTCCTGTCAGGCCTGTCGGACCTGTTGCTCCCGTTGGACCTATGTCTCCTGTCGGACCTGTTGCTCCCGTTGAACCTGGTACTCCTGTCAGGCCTGTCGGACCTGTTACTCCCGTTGAACCGGTTGCTCCTGTTAGACCTGTTACTCCTGTCGGACCTGTTGCTCCCGTTGGACCTGTTGCTCCTGTCGGGCCTAACTGAGCCAAGGGCAAAATAATCTTTTGTATTAATTGTATTTGTGCCTGTCTTGTAGTGTTATCAATAACAAATAAATTAATAAGGGATAATAAATTATTTACTAATGTTTGTAATTCAGTTGTTAAAACAATAAAATTTAGTTGAGATATATTTAAAATAGTAATTAAGTTCTTAGTAATAGATATAAGATCTGCTTGTTGTTGTTGATTTAAAAATCCCGCTTGTGCAAATGCTAATAATTGATTTAGAATAACAACTAATTTCCCTATATTTTGCGGTGTGGGTACTGTAAGTACTGCTGGTATTGATACAATGAGCTCATTAAGAATATTGGTCCAATTAGTCAATGCTGTTAATGTCAAAGGAATTATATCTTGTCTTTGAATTGGAGGACAATTACAAAAGTTAGGTTGGCAACCCCTCCTGCAATTTACCATATTTATCACGTCCTTAAATTTATACATACATATACAATATATTTAATGAATCAATAATTTCTTTTGAACCTATCAAACATCTATAAATTACAAAAAAGGCTCACTCCTTATCTATTTTTATATAGGAGTGAACCTTTTTTATTATTAAGTATTTAATGTAACACTTTCTATATCTTCACAACTTATGAAGATAAAACTAGAAGATGCCGGTGTTATTATACCTTCCTCCTCTAATATAACTATACAAAGTGTTGAAATGAATTGTTGTAATATAGCAGGTCCAATAATTTGACCTGATCTAGTTGTAATTGTAACCACAGTTCCCAATGACCACTAAGTAAATCATATTCCAATTGGATTTTCACGCCTGCCTTATTACTACTCCCACCTGAACCTTGATAGTCAGTGGTGAATTGATCAGGTAGTTGAAACACTGTTGCATCTAGAATACGGATACGATTGAAAGTAGAGATTATATGTGCAGAAAGTGAGGGATTTGAACAGAGTTTTTGTGTGAGAAGAGAAGTAAAGACTTCTCGAAGAAATGCGACAGCTGCTGGATTAAAGCGTTGATTCAGTCCTTCTGGACTCATGAGTGTAGCTGTATTTGCATAAAGCTGACTACGTAAGAGAATCACTTGCTACATGTTGACTAATCCAAATACATAAAGCAGCCAAATCTCGTGCACCAAACTTACTTTTACGTTTTACGAAACCCGTTTCCTGTGCGAGCTGTTGAAGGATACTTGGAGATAGATATCGCTGTAGTCTTCAGCGAATAAATGAAACTCAACTTGAATCGATAGAGTCATACAAAACGCCATCCTTTCTGTATTTTTCTACAAAAAGAATAGCGTTTTTTTGATTATATGGATACAAATTTATCTTAGATTGATAGCGATGTATGGTGACCTCTATTAGAATATTTAAGAAATTATTATTTAAGCTTTTTTCGGAGGAAGTTACAATATATTTTTCTTTACGTATTGGTATATGGATAGTTTTAAATTATTTTTAGAAATTTATTTTATGTGTGGAATATAAAGTAGGAGCTGGTGTATAACAGTACAAATACAAAAAGCGTGAACAGTTTAGCATTTTCACGCTTTTTGTATGGAATAAATCATAAAAAATGTAGGGAAATGTCGAAAGGATTAAATTGATTTTAAAAATTGAAGGTGATACCATAAAATTAAACAACGTTTAAAACATTGTTTAATTAATAAATTCTAGAGGGGGAGATAAGTTGAGGGAAAATGAAAAAATATCAACGAAAGAAAAGATTTTAAATACAACATTGGAGTTAATTAAAGACGAAGGTTTCGAAAGTGTAACAATAAGAAAAATTGCGGCATTGTCAGATACAAATATCGCGCTTGTAAATTACCATTTTGGTTCAAAAGAAAAATTGATTAGTGAGACGATTAAAGTCTTATTAATTAGCTTTCAAGGCACTTTTTCTATTTTAGATGATATTAAAGTGCCAGCGAAAGAAAGATTAAAAATATTTTTATTGGATTATGTACTAGTAATTCAGCAATACCCTGAGTTAGTTAGGAAAATTATTGCAATGGGAACTACGGGATTTACATCTCAATACGAATATGGAGATTTTTTGAAGAGGCTCGGTTTTAGTAAAGTGAAGAATATTTTGAGCGAAATAACAAATGAAACGGATCAGGAAATTTTAATGATGATGACAGTGCAAATATTTGGATCCATTTTTCTTCCAGCATTAATGATGCCAATTCTTGAATCAGGGGCAGATATAAGAGTACTGCCTGTAGAAAAACAGATTGATTTCCTATTTGAACGCTATTTTTATAAAAATTGAGACAGTGGGTGATAGAGATGGTTAGTTTCTTTAGAAAGCATTGGTGTGATATCCATATAGCGCCATAGCTTAGCATTACCTTCTATATCTGAATTAACTCCAGCAATTTTCTTAAACAAAAATATACACCCTTTCTTCTCTTTCTTACTTCATCTTGTTTCTTCTATTATATAAGACATCAATCTTCAGTTATATTTTTAGGGAATAGTACATTCATTGCTTAAACTGTTAAAATCCAATCTCCCCTTTGTTTCCCTTCAGGTTTATAGTATTTCATTTTCCCCTCTTCAATCAATCTACCCACTAGTCCCTCCTTTTTAGCTCTCCTTAATTTCATCCGCAGCGCATCTTGTGTTATTCTCCAACGATCACATGCTTCTCTCGGTGTCATAATTTCATCTAGCATAAATAACATCCTAACCACCCCTAGTTACTTATAAGTAACAAACAAATTTTTAGGTATATTCACAGGTATTACTACAAGTTCTATTTATGAGAGAACTTGTATATTTGATTTAACTAAAATCTCAAAAGAACATATTAATTATTTCAATTACTAATTTTACAAACTTTCCCCATCGGATCAAAGTCTCCAGTTTGGAAGTCTTTTTTGTTTTTTTGACATTTTTAGTATTCTTCTTGCTCTTCTGCTTTTTAAGTTTTTTATTCACCTTGAGAACCCCTTCTATAACATAGTAAAGATTATTAATCTTCCACTATGTTATAGAGCGTATCTAACAAACTTCTATTCCTCTACGCATTCATTATCAACCATACATACCACTATCACCTTTACACACTACTATCATCCCTATTATTAATAAGGTTTAAAACACCCTTTAAAAAAAGGAATAGATGTGACAAAATGGCATTCACATCGTATTCACCTGAATTTTCATATTCCAAAAAGGTACAACTTTTAAAACATATTTAATATTCATTTAGTGAAAACGAGTTTTACAAATGTATGAAAATGTTAAACCCATAAAAACTCGTTGTATCATGTGTATATACTGATATAACGGGTTTTTATATGAATATTTAACTGTCTATTTTACTAATTATAAAAAAACATGAACTTAGTTTTACTTTTTAGGGATAATACTTCATGTAAAATGGACATTTTATTTATATTTTTGATAGATTTCTTGCGAAATATGTACCTAGAGCGGTATTTAAATTTAAATGTGATACGATTGTTGTATAGTAGCAAGTATTAAAAGAAAAGCAGATAAAAATAGGGGGCGCATTTCATGTATAACTTACAAGAAGATATGTATGAACAATTAAAAGAGAAAAAAGGGGATATCACTATATTTTTAAAGAATGGGGTCCCCATACGTGGGCAGATCCTTACAACGGATAAATTTACTGTTCTTATGATGGTTCATGGTAAGCAACAACTAGTCTACAAGCAAGCAATTTCCACAATTCTTAAGTAATTCTTTTTCCTTTTTCGAGGGAAGAGGAAAAAACACCAAAAAAAAAGAAGATTGAGATCAATCTTCTTTAAAAAAGGAACAGATGACAGATTACTACTCCAACTCCTAATCAATTATAATTAAGCGTGTAGTGACATTCAATTCATTCTAAATTTTCTCAATATTTTTGTTTTATTATTAAATTATAATATAAGTAATTCTTTTTATTATTATATGTTTGTTCTTTCTTGTTGCAGAATCCTTAAGCTATTAAGGATTCCTTTTTTGTATCTAAAATCCAAAAATAAAAAGATAAGATCCGGGAACACGATCTTATCTTTAGCACAAGGAGTAAACAAAAGGATAACCATCATATTTTTATTATAATTTATTTTTTGTTGATTTTGAATATTAGAAACACAATTAACAAGTATATCTATATTGAGAAATTTATTACAAAATTAACTGTAAATGATTTAAAAAGCGAAAGTAAACTTTTACCCATTAGTTTACATCTTTTTATAATTTGTTAAATACGTCAATAAATATCCAAATAAAAACCCATTGATATCAGCATATGTGTATGATATCAATGGGTTTTTATGAGTTTAACATTTTGTATCCTTTGTAAAACTTGTTCTCAATTTGTAAATATTAAACATGCTCGAAAAAAGGGCTCTATTTAGATGCTTTTGCTAAATGAATATGTTACTATCTAACAGCTGGTATTCATCATCTCAAAAAATTCAGTAACTTCATCATAAAAAGTGCTCCTAGATAAATCTAGGAGCACTTTTTATGAAACATTATTTTTTATTTGCCTTTGATCCACTTTATGATAGTAACCGTGTTTTACTACTTGCCTAACATCATCTACTTCAATTCCCATTATCTCTGTAATATCTACAACAATTGTATTCTGTAGAACACTCACTACATATCCAGTTAATTGTAAATTAGGATTTTTACGATATAAAAATAGAACGTAATCCCCAATTGTTACCTTAATTATTCGTTAGGTTTCCCTTTTTTTACTTCTTCATACTGTTTAGCAAGTCTATAAAATGAAGAACACTTAATATCATATTTCTTCATTGCTTCTATATTTAAAAATTTCCACTCTAAATACAATAAGAAAAACAAAAAGAACTTGTAGAAATCACTACAAGTTCTTTTTCAAATAATGTATAAAAGGTGAATCAAACTATCTCATTACTCGAAACGAGGCCCCCCATAATTACCATAAACATTTGGGCGTAGTTTCAATATATATCAGTCTCCTATGTAAGTGGCTTCCATAATGCTAAAGCGAATATCCAATTCGAGTCACCATTTCCTTGATGATTTTGAACAGCTTCATACACTTTCCCTTGATGTTCTACTTTATCTCCCTTTGTATATGCCTTCTTCGAATCCCATTTTTCATAAGATTCATTTTGATTTTTTGTTTTTATTGGGAGAATGTTACTTTGAATCGATGTATTTCCAGCTGCATCTACAGCCTTCACTGCATATTTATATTCCTTATTAACTGTAAGATTTTGATCAGTAAACGTCGTTCCTTGTACCGTTTGAATCAATTGTCCATCGCGTAATACCTGATATTCTTTTACACCTACATTATCTGAAGAAGCATTCCATTGTAGCTCTACACTGTTAGAAGTAACGTTGCTTGCATATAATCCTTGTGGCTGTGTGGGAGCTTCTGTATCTGGTTTCGGATTAACAATGTTATCTACTTTCTTCACTCCTTCTTTTGTAATCTCATACACCACTTTA
The DNA here is from genome assembly GCF_016650565.1 of Bacillus sp. TH50. Taxonomy (NCBI): domain Bacteria; kingdom Bacillati; phylum Bacillota; class Bacilli; order Caryophanales; family Bacillaceae; genus Bacillus; species Bacillus sp. TH50. The sequence continues at coordinate 206,862 of NZ_JAEKFM010000008.1, forward strand.
TCCCCAAAACTTTCCTGAATGTTTTTTTCTATATTTGTAATGGTAGCTCTGTTCGCACCTTCTACATGTGTGAATTCAATAAAATCGCCTACTTTTACCGGAATTTTTGCTTGCTCAGCATTTTGTTGCTTATTTCCATAAATTTCTTTGTTATAGATCACTTTACCTGATGTATTTTGCACTTTAATACTTGCATATGTACTATCAAAGTAGTTATGTGGTACACCTGCTCTTAGATCAATTTGCATTTCTTCTGTTGATTTATTTAAATTTACTTTCGCAAATTCAAAATCACCAATCCCTTTCAGAGACCATGCAAATTCGTTACCTTCAAAAATGTTTGGAGATTCATTTTTGATTTGTACCTTTTTCTCAACAGTTTGATCAAATAAATCAGTTAATATAATTTTTGCATAAGTATTTGTAGATAATAGTGTAGATTGACTAACCTGACTTTGATAAGATTTAATATTATCAATTATCTCGATTGGTTGTCCTGTCATATTTTCATCATTATAAATTTCAATTTTACCTTTAAATTGTGGTGTGCTATTTTCTTTTAGTTTCCAAGATACATTTAATTTTTCATTTTCATAATATATAGATTGTATATCAAAATCTATTTTTCCTATTTCAGGTTGAGTAGGTTGAGTTAGCGCGAATATTTTTCCTGTTCCAATGGTAGACTGCGTATTACCTCCTGCTTTGACCCATAGATATTCTGAAGTAGCTCCTCCATCATATTGATGAGAAGTATCATGCTGTCCAGAAATACTTTGATTATTCCAAGAACTCCATTGTTTATCTACTAACTTTCGGCTATAACCATTTTTTAGGCGCGCTTCTCGAACATCCTGTCCATTACCAGCCCAGTCTTCTTGAAACATTCCTAATCCATGATTAAATGCAACATTAGCAACCGGAAAGTCCATAATTGCAATTAGATGCCATTTATTCTTTGTTACATCTTTCATCCATTGTCCAAATTTAGTATGACCATTTTCTTGCCATGAACGCATTGTCATTCTGTACCAATTGTAATCTTTCCATCCATAAGTTGTTTGAACCTTCAGTCCTGTTCCTTCTCCTCCAAAGAGTCCAGCTTGTGAATTCAGAGATAAGTATTCGGCCTTTATAGCTTCTTTAGAGGCAATTGGATCCCATAAGGCAAAATGTAAAGTACGTTTTCCATTTTCATCAAACCCACTTTGTTGTTGAAAACCAGCGTATCCCCCAGCTTCACCACCTGCATTCCAGTTGTGTACAGCCCAATACGTATAAGGTGCAGTCTGAACTGGTGACCAGTCTATACTAATAATATCTGAGGAAGCTGTATTTTGTGGACTCACATAAACTGAAGGAGCAGCTGAACGTGTTACTGCTTTAGTGTGCGAAATAGACGTTCCAAACATAGAAAATATGCTACATGCTGCGGTAATTATAATAACTTTATTAAATGTTTTTTTCGTTTTCTGTCTAATCATTAATCTACTTCCTTTTCTAATTTTTATTATTAAATAATAACTTAATAGAGAAATCTATCAAGATTCAAGCAACATCCCATAATTCTTGAAAATACCGCCCAAATCTATGATGTTCTATATCCACATCTGATTCTTACATAATTAATTGATTGTAAGTTGTTTCCATAACGATAACGCAAATATCCAATTCAGGTCACCATTTCCTTGATGATTTTGAACAGCTTCATACACTTTCCCTTGATGTTCTACTTTATCTCCCTTTGTATAAGCCTTCTTCGGATCCCATTTTTCATAAAATTCATTTTGATTTTTTGTTTTTACCGGAATAAGGTTACTTTGAATTGATGTATTTCCAGCTACATCTACAGCTTTCACTGCATATTTATATTCCACATTAACTGTTAGGTTTTGATCAATAAACGTCGTTCCTTGTACCTTTTGAATCAATTGTCCATCACGTAATACCTGATATTCTTTTACACCTACATTATCTGAAGAAGGATTCCATTTTAGCTCTACACTGTTAGAAGTAACGTTGCTTGCATATAATCCTTGTGGCTGTGTGGGGGCTTCTGTATCTGGCTTAGGATTAACAATTCGATTTACTTTCTTCAGGCCATCCTTTGTAACTTCATACATTGCTTTTTTATCAAAGCTTTCACGTTTATTATTATCTAAATTTATTAATGTTGCCCTCTCTCCGCCTTCTAGATGTGTAAGCTCAATAAAATCGCCGATCTTTACTGGAACTTTTTGTGTTTCAGCATTTTGCTGTTTATTCCCATAAACTTCTTTGTTATAGATCACTTTACCTGATGTGTTTTGCACTTTAATACTTGCATATATATTATCAAAGTAGTTATGTGGTACACTTGCTTTTAGATCAATTTGCATTTCTTCTGTTGATTTATTTAAATTTACTTTTGCGAATTCAAAATTTCCAATCCCTTTCAGCGACCATGCAAACTGGTTTCCTTCCAAGATATCTTCTGTATTTGGTACATCGCTTTTTATTTGAGTAAGAAGATCCATCATCGGTCGCGGTTCATTCGCAAAAACAGAAATGATACTGTTATTTAATTCTTTCCACTCAGCATCTGTTACATTTGGATTTTGTAACATAAGAGAAACGTAATCTGTCCATACTAAAAAATTGATTGGTAAAATATTGGTGGATATTTTATAAATTGCAATTTTATTATCTGCTGAAGTCATCGCTTTCGCTAACCAGCGTAATCGCTCTGATTGATCTAGTTTTACTGGGTCAAGTTCAGCATTTTCAAATAGTAGCATATACGGTACTTGATTTGTCGGGCTATTATCTGACCAAGGAATAACAGTTGCATCATGACGGCTCGATTTACTCCATCCGGATATATCATTTCCTAAATTCCAAGAAGATGGTTTGTTATTCCATATGAGTGCACAATGTCCAGGTTGTCCAACAGGCATAGCTGCCACTCCAAAGGCTTGGCTTACTTGCGTACCAAACTTCGAAATATTACCGCATACCCCGCCAAATCTGTAAATGGAAGAAAGATTCCAACCTAAACCGTAGAATGCATCATTTCCAGCGTGAATACTAACGCCATCTTTGTTATGGGTTACATAATTAATCAAATATGCACTTTCCCCTACCTTATCTTGATTTTTAAGTTCTGGATGTTCCGTATTAATCATATTTCTTGCCCAAGTTAAATCTTCTTCTGGTGACCAAGTATTCACTACTAATCTTAAATGCCAAACATTATATGTTCTAAAGGAAGGAAGTAACTCATTATTTTGATCTGCTGATTTATAATGTTGGTACCTTGTTAATGGATTAATAGGTTGATTGTTTGTCCAATATTTTATAGGTTCAGCATGAGCTAACGATGTAGCTATCGCTAATTTCAAATACAATCCTTCATGAGAATCTGCATCCACATTCCAGATTGTATTCCATATCTCAAGTGCATTTACAGGATTTTTTCCCGTTGGACTACCACCTTCAAGATAGGTATTCATCACACTTGTATTTTTCATAGCCCAGCTAAGAAATTTCTGATGGTCAGCATCTTTTTTTGCAAATGCATCCATTGTTGCAGCACCTGTTTGTAATATGAATTGAAACTGAGCCAAAGCTGCTGCAAATACTGGGTCTGTAAGCTTCTTTTTTAAACTCTCTTCAGTCATACCTCCAATATTTCCATTCAGATATGCTGTGAGATTATTCAAATGAGCTTCAAAATTACCCTTTGCAATTGCCTGATCCGTCTGTTGGTTCAATGTTTCTAAAGTGAATGTTTCTTGATTGAATGACATTGTTTCAGCTGAAACCTTTGTATGCGGAATCGTAGCAATACTGCCTAAAATAATCGGCATAGTTAATAATAAAGATGAAATCCTTTTCAAAATAATTCCCCCTTTTTTGTTTTTGAACTTTGACTGCTGCATGATTCTCCTTTATATATAATTCTTCCCACGCCTAAAGGCATAAGGAATTAAACAGCCAAAATGAATATAATTTGGTAGTTTCCTAACCTTTCGCAACTGGCTGACATAGTGGAATGCACCTTAGTCCCTATAGCTTTCACTAATTTTGCCTTTATCGAATTTCATTTTCAGTTTCCATTTAAATAAATTTTCCTTTTCTATACTAATCACACACCTTTTATAGTGTAATAGTATCAGTATATCCAGGTTTGAAAGACTATTTCAGTCACTTTAAATTTTCTGCACCAGAACCCTTTTATCCGTCTACACCAAAGTAATACAATGCTCCAGTATACTTCAAAGACCCAGATGGTAACAGTTTAGAATTAATATGTTATGTTGAAGTTCCTAATGAATGAAACCATAATACAGATAAGTATTCATTTGTAGATTGGAAGAAACTAGTTAATTCAGTTCATTTTTGGGAACAAATAATTGTTTAAGTTGATGGGCATGTATGATGGCCCCCTATTATCATACCGGTTCTGTTGCAAAGTTTCTTAACATCAAATTAAATGAGGTATTTTTCACTAACTATTATGCAATTATAAATAGTTTTTGTAATTCACTGCACGTCGAAAGACAGGAGTCTGATGTAAAACTCCTGTTTTTCTTATATAAAGCATAAACGGTTTCGATTCCCTTGATTGTACGTGAAGCATGCTGAAGGTTTTGAAATCCTGTGGATTTGACAAAGCGGCGTTTCACATGTCTATGGTCCTGTTCTATGATATTATTCAAATGCTTGACTGTACAATGAGCAGTATATTTATAAAAGCCTTGTTCATTTAATTTTTTAAATGCACAAAGTAATGCCGGTGCTTTGTCTGTTGTTAGAACCGTTGGTTCTCCAAATATTTTTACTAACCTTTTCATAAAGGCATATGCAGCCTGATGATCCCGTTTTTTACAAAGTTGAATATCCAATGTGTACCCTTCCTTATCAATTGCACGATATAGGTAACGCCATACCCCTTTAACTTTGATATAGTTTTCATCCAGATGCCAAGATAGTTGCGCAGATTTATTTTTCTTTTTCCAAATCTAATAAATGAGATTTCCATATTCATGAACCCATCGCATGATGGTTGTGGGATGGACCGACACACCACATTCTTTTAAAATTTCAGATACATCTCGATAACTTAAAGAAAAACGACAGTAGTAGTCGACAGCTACTAAAATAGTATCCTACCTGAATTGTTTCCCCTTAAAATATTCCATTTATGATTCTCCTCAATCTATTTTGCAAAAGTTTAACTTAGTTTTAAAAACCTTGCAACAGAACCATATAATTCCTTCAAATTTTTTTATATAAATAACAATTCCAATTGTTCCATATTTCAGCATATTATGTCTATAACATATGCAGCATTACATATAGTGATATATATATATATAATCGAATTATTATTTTCGAGTTGCTATCCCTTATAGGCGTACCACCAACATTTTAACGAAAATATACGCTAAGCAAATTTCAACAAAGAAAAAGCCAGTTTCCTGTAAGTTAAGGAAATTGGCTTTAGTTTGTATTAACTTAAAGAGATTCTATGATTTTATAATAAGTGGACTACAAGCACTTCGTAAAAAAATCATACTAAGCACATTTTGATTTTCAATCCATATCTGCAAAATCAAATCGATGCAAACAAACAAGATAATCAAGTTTCAAAAACGCAAGCCTGGAAAGATAGAATGAACAAAAGTTATAGCGCAATTGAAAGTGTAAATACAAATTTCATTTTAAATCAAAAATAATGCAAGAAAATAAGCACATCTTATTAAAAAACAGATGTGCTTATTTTTTAATTCCTATGCATTTTTACGTTTTAAGAAAATCACTCCACCAACAATTAACAGCAATGCACCTGCAGCCATAGAGATCCAACTTGTAAGGTTAGTACCTGTTTGCGGTAACCATCCAATTTTAGATTGAATTTCTTTCTTAGGTTGTGGTTGCTCTTTTACTTGCTCTTTAGGTTGTTCTGATGTTGGAGTATTTTTATCTGGATTCGGCTGTTCTGGTTTAGGTTGTTCCGGTTTTACCTCTTTAAATTTCACTGTTTGACCCTTATCTTCAAATTCAGCGTGAATAGCTACTAAGACATTATCTTGATACAGTTCTTCAAACACGACTACTTCTTTACCTTGTAATGCAGAAGCATTAAATGTGAAATCTAGTGTGATAGAACCATTTTTCTCTTTTGCAGTAAACTTAGATTCTGCTGTTACTTCTTTACCATCAACTAATAATGGCTTGTTTGTTGCTTTATCCATTAGTTTACCTTTTACAACGTAATCTTTACCCACGATTAAGTCTTTGTATTCCACTTTATCTTGGATTGTTACAGATTTTGTAGCGTCTAACTCTTTAGAACCATCAGCTTTGTTTGTAGCTGTTGTTTTAATAGAAGGTTCTACAAATCGAACTGTTTGACCTACATCGTTAATATCAGCGTGAGTTGCAATTACTTGACCTTCATGTAATAAGTCTTCAAACACGACTACTTCTCTTCCTTGCTGTTCAGCGCCAACGAAAGTAAAGTCTAATGTTACAAAACCATTCTTTTCTTTTGCAGTAAACTTAGTCTCAGCTGTTACTTCTTTACCATCAATTAATAATGGTTTGTTAATAGCTTTGTTCATTAGTTTACCTTTTACAGTGTACTCTTTACCAACAACTAAGTTAATATACTCTACTTTATCTTGGATAGTGATAGAATCGTTTGCATGAATCTCTTTTCCACCATCAGCTTTGTTTGTAGCTGTTGTTTTTACTGAAGGCTTAACAAACTTAACAGTTTGACCTTTATCATTGATATCAGCATGTGTAGTAACAACTTTTCTGTCTTTCAGTAACTCTTCGAATACTACTACTTCTTTTTCTTCTAAGCCAGTTGCATCAAATGTGAAGTCTAATGTAATAGAACCATTTGCTTCTTTTGGTGTAAACTTAGTTTCAGCTGTTACTTCTTTACCATTTACAACTAATGGTTTATTAGTTTCTTTATCCATTAATTTACCTTTTAAAGTGTACTCTTTACCTACTTGTAGGTCTTTGTATTCCACTTTATCTTGGATTGTTACAGACTTAGAAGTGTGCATTTCTTTTGTACCATCTGTTTTATCAGTAGCTGTTGTTTTTATTGAAGGAATCTTTTCATCTTTGACAATATGTTTAATGATTTGACCATTCTCTTTGATCTCAAAAGAAAACGTTTCTTCATTCAATACATAACCTTTTGGTGCAATAGTTTCTTTATATGTGTATTTTCCAAATGGTAACTTTTCAAACTTCGCGATACCTTTATCGTCTGTTTTTCCTTTTACTACTTCTTTTCCTGCTTCGTTATAAATAGTAAACTCTGCATTTGGAAGTTTGTTGTTTCCATCAGCTACATCAACTTTTGTAATTTCTAGATCACCTTTGATAAGATGATTGACTGCCAATAGCTCAATAATTTTCCCATGTTCCTTTATTTCGAACACGATTGGTTCTGTAATAAGAACATAACCATTTGGAGAAGCCTTTTCTACAAATGAATATTTACCATACGCTAAATCTTTGACGTTAACTTCACCATTTTTATCTGTCTTATATTCGCCAATTACTTTCCCGCTTGCATCTTTTAGCTCGAATACTGCACCTTCTAATTTTTTACCGATATCTTCATTATCTACTTTAAGTAACTTTACACTACCTTTCACTTCTGTATTTTCCACTGTAAAAGTAAGTGTATTATTGTGTTCTTTAATTTCAAAAGGATACTTTGTTTTATTTCCAATATATCCATTAGGTGTTTTTGTCTCTAAGAAATAATATTTACCATACGTAAGACCATCAACATTTGCAATTCCATTTTCTTTTGTTACTACTTTTTTCACTTCTTTACCATCTTCAGTGAAGACCGTGAATTCAACATTTGGTAAAACCTTTCCTGAATCACTAAGTTTTTTAATTTCGATGTTACCTTTCACTTTGTTATTTACTACTTGAACAGCTCCTGTTTCCCCTGTCTTAACTTCAATAGTCTGTGGTTTATCACCTGAAACATAACCTGTTGGTGCTTTAATTTCTTTTACTGTGTAGGTACCAATTGGTAAGTTGTTTAATTCTGCAATACCATTAGCACCAGTCGTGATTTTTCCAACTGATTCATTATTTGCATTAAAGACTTCAAATACTGCACCAGCTAAAGCTTCCCCATTTTCTCCAACCTTTTTAATTTTTAAAGAACCAGCAGCTTCCCAATTTACTGCAAGGTCACTACTAAGCTTCTCCTCATTTCTTTCTAGTAGTACTGTAGCATTCTGGACAGTATCAGTACCGCGGTAAGCAATTGCTTGAACTTTTGTTAAGTTAGCAGCAACACTTAGATTAAATTCACCTGTTTTTGTATCTTTAGGAATTTGGATACGGAATTTTTCCCCAACTGAAAGTTGATCTCTCACTTCTCCATTTTCACTAACAATTTTTACTCCATTAGGTGCATTTTTCGCTACTACCTTATAAGAACCACTTTTAGCATTTGTTTCTACTGTGTAAAGGTTTGTTTCAAAGAACTCACCCTTTAATTCTGCTTTTTGCTTTTCAGCAGGAATCACATTCATAAAAATATCTTGAGTATCTTCACTTCTATTAGCACCATCAATAATAGCTTTAGCTGCTTTTTCGACATTTTTATTCGTATGCTTTAATTCATTTACATCAAGTTGACCTAATGCATTCCAAACGGCAAGTTGTGTCGCGTAATGTGCTTCATTCTTATTAGCTACTCCCAGCTGTTCTACACTTTTTTGCGGGAAACCATTTAATAGGACTCTATATACTACATTATCTGTTTTCCCCATTTCAGGAAGATCTTCTCCATTTGGTGATTTTAAACCTAGAGTTAAACAATAAGCGATTTGACCGCTTGAATTTTTGATAATTTCAGTTCGGATATCCTTTCCTAAACTGTTGCTATAGCTCCAGTTCATTGAATACTTTTCATGCGTCATAACCTCCGCATTTGCCTTCGGTAGAAACACATTAAAGAATAATGCTAGTACTGATAATAATGCAAGAACTCTTTTAACAACTCTTTTCCCCAATTTTAAAACCTCCCTAGATAAAATGAACCTGATGTATTATTCAAATATTTAAAATAATCACAACGAAGATATTTCATATTATAAGACATAAAGTTACAAATATTATATTATTTTTACAAATTATTTATTTTCTCAACACCCATTATAAATTATGATATTAAAATATATAATTTAATAAAAGCAACAATATTCGGGATACCTTAACAAAATTAGAAGCTGGGTAAAATACTAGAATAACAGTAGTTGAAGTACGGAAACGATTCTGGGTATGAAAGACTACTACAAAGATATTTTAAGAGAGGGATATAGTTCACACACACTTAACAACAAATGAAACAACATCACTCATTTTCCCAAACATAAATTCAATAATTTCATTTCCAAAATCTTAATGGTTTAGTAACCATTCTTCTTCTAAATCTACAAAATTAGCTCCTGACCACCTATGAAGTACCCTTCAAAGCTCTTTTCTTCAAATGAACTTTTTAAAGAATAATACTATAAAAACAATCGCATCCTAACTAAAAATTCCGAAAAAACATTTAGTTATTTAATATGTAAACAGATATTTTTTGCTTGAATATAAGGATTAATAATGAATTTTTATTGCATTTGCACCTGCAATATTTATATCGAAACTAGTAAATTATGTTATTATAGGATTTTTACTATTAGTTTACTGGAAATTTGCATTATTATGTGTCAATAAATATCATTGTATTTAATATAAAATGAAATGAAAAAGGAGGTTTTACGTAATTAATTATTAGAACTTTCAGATAATAAATTATACTAAAATTAGTAGGAAGACTATGAGTAAAAAAGTAACAACGTTATGACGAAGTTCGACTATTGGTCTAAGTATCCTAGTATCTCAATCGTGACCTCTTGAAGACTTTTTCGTTTTCAAATAAATTAAATTAACAAAAAAATAATAATTTTTAATTTTTTCTTTGTAATTTATTAAATTACATGTTAATATGGCGAAGGCTATAAAATGGATTTCGTCATATACAATGTTTTTTCGGAATATTCACTCCAGAAAAACGTACCTATTTCAGTAATTTACTTCTTGTTTTACTTATATAAGGGCTACTTTCAGTTCTTTTGTTCATAAGTAAAAGTAACTTTTTATTTCTATCTTCCTCATCGGTTCTAATATAAATAGTAAAAAAGCACTTTTTCAAGTGCCCTTCCTTTTCTTTTTTAAAGTTAGAAAATCTAATACAACCAAACACCTAGATTAAACACATTCATAATCCTGCTTACAAACTCGCAGAGAGGCATAAACTATGGGAATTCCTACACTATTATTAAATACCTTTATTATTATAATTTGTATCCTTAGTTACCAAGTATTTTGGCTAGAACATAAAGAAAAAATGGTATGTAATACTATATTAATTTCTGTTCTTTCCTCCATTTCAATTATTTTTTGTATGACTTTTCCTTTTTATTTACATGCTGGGTTCATTTATGATTTACGTTTTATTCCCATCATATTAGTTTTTCTATATGGAAATACAAAGTGCGTTATTTGTATTGGAGTTTTATATCTTTCTTATAGATTTTACTTAGGTGGAAGCGGAGTTTTCCCATCATTTATTATCTTTACTATTATTTCTGTTATTACAATCATGTTTCGTTACTTATCACCTACTTTTTTCAAGGAAAAGAAGATATTATTAAGCATTATACTTATTTTGATATGTACAACTTCCCTTTCTATCTGCGGTATTGTAACGCAAATAAATACAGGTGGTAAAATTGACTCTACTCTCATCGAATTTTCATTTAATTATATAGTCATAAATATTTTCACATTATTATTATCAGTTTATTTAATAGAAGGAATGATCGAGAAATATAAAATAAAAGAAAGAATGCAAAGAGCAGAAAAATTTTATATAGCTAGCGAACTAGCTGCATCTATTGCGCATGAAATCCATAATCCACTAACCACGGTACAGGGATTCACTCAGTTATTAAATGAAAATGAAAGTTCTAAGGTACCTCAAGATAAGTACTTGGAAATCATGTTAATTGAAATGCAACAAATACAATCTACTATTAATAACTATTTATCTTTAACCAAACCACAAAACATTATAAAAGAGGAACTAGATATTAATTACATATTAAATCAAGTGAAAGATAATATTTCACCACTCGCTCTTTCATATAATGTTGAAATAAAACAGCATATTACAACAGGTTCCCTTTACATATATGCTAATCCTGAAAAATTAAAAATATGTCTAGCCAACATCATACAAAATGGAATTGAGGCTATGAAAAATGGTGGCGTATTACAAATAAATATACAAAAAATAAAAGATACTATTGTAATTGATATTATTGATACAGGAATAGGAATGTCTTCCCAACAAATAAAACGTATTGCCTTGCCATTTTATTCAACAACAGAAAAAGGTACTGGGCTTGGTACTATGATTGCGTACAGTATTATTAAAGAATTAAACGGAGATATAGAGATAGAAAGTGAACTAGGAAAAGGTACACACTTTTCTATCACTATCCCCTGCTAATATAATAGAAGATTTATTTAAATGATATTATTTTGTGGCTAATATACCCATATAAAAAGAGGACGTAACTATTCGTCCTCTTTTTATATGGTTCTGGTGCAAAAATAAAATACAGGAGAATAAAGCACATATATTCCTATTGGAATCAGTATTTTTACAAAATTTTCAACAATTAAAATGAATTCAGATAAAAAGATACTGAGAAGATTCATCTTATTATAAAAAGAATCCCTTACATTTGAGCAGAGATTGTTCAAATGTAAGGGATTTATAACTTATCTCTAAAAAATCGGATCATTTTGGTAGGCGAATAACTTCTAACACCCACCTTTTTTATAAACTTAAAAATTTACTTTCTATATTATCTTGTTCGCAACGAATGGTAGTAAGTCGCTATTAATGTCATTAACATTGGAATAGTTATGACAATCGAAAACATGAAAACTATTTCAAATATTGTACTTAATAATCCCGAACTCATCGAAGAAACTATATAACTTACAATCACTAAGGCCGTACTGATTGCAACTGTTGATATAACTGGTTTTCTAACATTTTTAATCTTTTCCCTTTTTGTTTCTGCATCTGTATAAATCGGCTTTGTACCTGGTTTCGCTTTAAATAGGTGCATATTATAGCTTGAACAAACATACTCCCAACCTGCCAATTCAAACATTTCGACATACTCTTCTAAATCATTCTCACCTAATTCTCTAATATCAAGACTAAAAATAACATCTTCAGCATTTCCTTTTTCTAATTCATATCCCATTCTTTTAAAGCGCTTCACAATCCATCCTTTTGCAGCATACTTTCTTAACTTTTTAAAATCCTTATTTTCAGAAAAAGCAATTCCAAATGATGTTATATATTTTGTTTCTCCCATTTTAGTTCTCCCCTTTTAATCCATTTTCAGCAAATTCAAGCATCGTTTTACGTCTCAAGATATCTTGCTCTAACACTTCTCTTCCTTTATCCGTCAAAACATATACCTTTCTACGTGAATCTGAGTCATCAAATAATTCAATGTATGATTGGGTTATTAACTTTTTAATGATTGTATATAGTGATGCAGGCCCAATTACTACTTTTCCATTCGTTAATTCTTCAATCAAACTCATCACCGCATAGCCATGTCTAGGCTTTGTAAACCCTGCCATAATATAAAATACTGAATCGGTTAATTGTTCTAGTGACTTCATTTTATCCCCACTCTCTATATCACTTAATGATATATCTATAAATAATATATCATTAAGTGATATATTAAACAATAAAAAAGATGGAATGAATATATACATCCATTCCATCTTGAAATAAGATCCTTATTAAACTTTAATTCAAATCCACAATTCATATGGGTTTAAATTTTGGATTGCTTAAGTTTTTATACATAAAGATTAATCATTTTTTGTGATCTTTCCTCCATTACAGCGCCGTATCTTCATTTCTAGCTGACAGTTACTATTGAGGAGTTATCTATCACTCTTTATTTTATATATACTTTTCTTTAATTTAGGCTTCTTGTGTAACCTTACATTGGTTCCATTAATATCTAAATCAATCTTTTCTTCCTCTAAAATCTCCATTTTCTCCTTATGTTCTTTTTCTATTCTATCTCTTTCTTCTTTTCTCTTAGTCGCTTTGGGACCAATTACGAACAGAATTAAGAATATACTCACCATTACAACAAAAGTGGTCACTAGTACCTCTCCTCCTTTGCCAAAACTTCGTACAACAAAATCCTTTTTAATGTTTAAGACTTAAATCAGCAACCTAGAGGAGAACAAGTACTAGCATAATTACACAGAAACATTATAGATACTACCTGCACTATTCCTCCTTCTCCTTATATAAACCAAGATTATAAATGACGCAGTAAGGCCGGTACTAGCAATGTCATTACAAATATAAAAATTGAACTATATCTCAAACTTGAACTCCATTTTCCATATTTGGGATGTTCAAATTTCTTATAAAGCATACCTAATGCTAAAGATATTAAAAACATCAATACAGCTGTCCCTAAAATTATAGAAGTGATTAAACCCACCATATTACTCATAAAGGTTTGAAAATCAAAAGAACGTGTTGTCAACATTAACACTGGTAGAATCCTTATTAATAGAATGAGAATAAACGAACCTACTCCAAAATAGATAGATCTTTTTTTCCACTTTATATGTTTAAACCATAAAGAAGCTCCAAAAACTAATAATGAAATTAAAATTACTACAGAAAGAATAAGGAAAATAACATCAAAAAATGCAGGCACACTCACATGGACTGCACCATCTACTTTATTTCCCCCATCTTTTATTACATCACTGCCGCCATTAAACAAAGAACCAAACCAGTCTACAATCCAATCGGTCATCCAGGAAATATCAAATGGTAAATCTTCATTTTTTATTTGTGTAGGAGCAACTGAGTTGAAAATTTTCAAATTCTCCTCCCCCTTCATTAAAAATTCTCCCCTTTACTTTAAGTATATAAATTTCCTTAACCAAAACTAAGAAAGTATTAAATCATACTTGATTAAATAGAAGAACCACACTTATGAATAGAAATTTCATTTGTTACATTTGTACACTCGCGTTTTGATGACTATCCATTGCATTTAGCTTTTTCCCTATTTGAGAATAAGTAAAAAAGTACCCATCCAATTGTGATACACATAATAATTGGATGGGTACTTTTTACACATGCTTTATTCTGTTCTTACTTACACACACGAGGTTTATACATTTCATAGTAATACATGCTATAGTATATAATTAAATCTAGGAAAACGAAATTTCACAAACCTACGATTATAGCCTCTTGGTTTATCGGATAGTACATATGTATGAGTAAACACGGCATAATATCGTTTTTTCTATCCTTGTAAATGACTTAATATATATCTTTGCGTATTTATGTCTTGGCGTTTTAATGCCGTTACCAGTTCTCGATTAACATCTGATACAGGTAATCGTTCTCCATATATATCAAATAATCTTATACCCAACTTACTTAAAATACGTATATTATTAAGATCCCTACTCTCTTGTGTATAACTAATAATAGTGCGTAAATTAACCCCAAAACTTATCATAAACCAACGCTCCCTCTTCAATGTAAATAGATATGGATATACTTCTATTTATTTTCGGGGAATCCCTTGAAGCTTAATAAGCCCTATATATTTCTCAATACCATAATAGTATAAGCTCTCTCTTTTTATACTATAGTGCTACGCCACCGCTTATAAGAAGTATTCAATAGACAACAGTTAAAAAATCAAAAAATCCATTAACGAAACTTTCATTTCCTTAATTTTACTATTTGAAATTTAAAAGCATAGATAATCAAATGATTAAGAATATTCTGTATATTAATGAAAAAAATCGTAGTTAAATTTAATGTATCTATTTCCTGTTATTATCAGAATAAGCCTTTACAGAGAAATGGGGGATATTATGACTGTTCAAGAAAAAAGTAATAAGCAATTGATGGAATTATTACATGAATGGTATGAAGAAATTCGTTTATATCATGTAAAAGAAGCAAAACAGACATATCTACAAGTAAAAGAACGTTTAAAGGAAATAGAAATAGACCAATATGTATCATTCTATTATTCCCTACTGAATTTTAGATATAAAGTCTTGGTAGATGGAATGAGTATTACAAAAGATTCTTTTAATCAAATAGAAAAACTCCCTAATATCAAAGAGGAATTTTCATTTTTAGCTTACTATTATTATTTCTTTAAGGCAATCCACTCTACAATTTTAGCAAATTATACTGAAGCGAAAACACACTATGAAAAGGCAGAAGAACTTTTAATTGATATACCTGATGAAGTAGAAAAAGCCGAGTTTGAGTATAGATTTTCAACTTACTGTTATCAATCTTATCAACCATTTAAAGCGATTCAACATGTAGTAAAAGCCAAAGAAATATACCGGAATCATGTAGGCTATGAAATTAATATTGCTTTATGCGACAATGTATATGGACTGGCTTGTATAGACCTAAGAGAATTTGAAAGAGCGGAAGAATGTCTCAATACGGTTATTGATGTTTTTAAGAAGTATGATGAAGAACAATTATTATTACGAGTACGATCCAATTTAGGCTGGTTATATAATATTCAAGACTTATATCCATTGGCGATTAGACAGAGTTCTGAAATTATAAATACCATACCGAACCATTTTAAAGCATTATTTGTCTTAGCAAGAGCATATTATAAATTAGAAGGCGTTGAAACAGCAAAAGCATATATCGAGCAAGGAATAAAGTATACAAATGAATCAGGGAATGAGGAATATAAGCATCGTTTCGCAGTTTTAAATGAACTAATCACAGAACTACCTAGAATTAAATTAGAAAAAGTAGTTACTGATGCAATTTCTTATTTTGAAAAAGAGGACATGTGGGATTGTGTAAAAGAATATGCAGAGATTTTAGCACTCCAATTTTACGAGGCAAATAATCATGTTAAAGCGAGCAAATATTTCTATATTAGCAATAATGCTGATAAGAAACATTTGAGAAAAGGAGCGTTAAAGTAATGAAAAAAATAAAAAAAGTGTTATTAAGTATGGTAGTAGTAAGTGCATTAGCATGTAGCATGATTAGTTTAAATGTATCACAACACTCTTCGTTTAATGGTGGAGATACGCCAGCACCAACAAAACCGATTGTCTCTAGTGGGGTATCTATTGATTAACGTAATACATTTTTCTCGCTTTATGAATCAGAAAATTCAGCCTTTTAATTCTTAAAAAATGTTGAATAAAATGGATAAAATATCGAATCCCTAGTCCGAAACACATTTGTTTCGGACTATTCACGTTCTTCTTTCAACTTTTCTATATAATTGTGAGCAGAATGAAAAATATCAAAAAGTTGATTGAGAAAAAGCACTGTTAAAATCTTCAGCAATGCTTTACGATTAGACGTAATATGATAATGAACGTCTAATTTTTTCTACTCATGAGTTCTGTAGACATATATATATTTATTTTAACTTCAAGATACGCTCTATTTCCTTCAGACTTAACTTACTTGCTTTTGCAATAGTTTCAAGTGGTACGCCAATTTCATGCATTCCTCGGATCATTTGCATCTTACCTTGCTCAATACCTTTTTCCATACCCTCTTGTTCTGCATGTGCTAGCTTAGCTTGTTCATCTAGAAGTAGTTTCTCTCGAGCTTCATATGCCGTTCGGAAAGAAGAATCACGGCTCATATTTTCCCATTTATTGCCTTTTGTAAAATTGGATCTTGATTCATCGCAATCTCCTCCAATGTTTGAGTTAAATGTTCATCTTCATTTGCTGGTAATACTCTGATTGACTTTTCCTATTCTCTTTAGAGACATGTTCACATTTACTACATGTTTGTGAGGTACAGCGTGGGTTTACTGCTATGACCTTCTTTCCATACCACAAGGCTTTATACTCTAACATGACCCTGAAAGAGTACCAGGCTCTTTTACCTATCTCTTTAGAGAAGTTTCTATCTTTAACCATTTTACTTACTTTCAAGTCCTCTACCCCTATGTTATCGTGGTTTTTGATAATCATGGTAGAGAATTTCTGTAAGTAGTCTGTTCGCATATTCTTTATCTTTTCATAGACTCTAGCGACCTTTTTACGTTGTTTTTCCCAGTTAGAAGACCCTACCTTTCTACGGGAAAGAACTTTTTGTAATTGTATAAGTTTTTGTTCTAACTTTGGACTTGTAGGAAGAACGTACTCTTTTCCATTAGATAAGGTTGCAAATCGGACTAACCCTACGTCTATACCTACGGTATTTCCCGTTTTAGGTAATTGAGCCACTTCCGTTTCTGTAAGGACTGAGATGTAATAACGTCCAGAAGGTGCTTTACGTACCGTTACCCTCTTAATATCTCCGACTACCTCCCGAGAATTAGCGAACTTAACAGACCCCAGTTTAGGTAGTTTAATTCGTTTTTCTATAACCTCTATATTGTTACTGACCCTCTTAGAAGTAAAAGACTGTACAGGGTTTTTCTTTGACTTAAATCGAGGTTTCCCACCCTGCTTCTTATAGAATCTTGCGTACCCCTCGTGTAAATCCTCTATAGAAGACTGTAAGGCAGTACTGTCCACTTCCTTTAACCAACTGTAATTCTTTTTTAGTTTCGGAATGTTCGGAACCGCTTGGTATTTACTAAACAGGCCCGTTTTGTACTCTTCAAAAAGGGAAATACCTGCCTGCACAAGTTCTTTAACCTGTAACCACAGTTTTTCTTTCTTCCTCTGTTCTGCTAGAGAAAAATTAAATACAAATCTCGCACACCCTATAGTCTTATCTATTAGCTCCTTTTGCCTCTCGTTTGGGTACAAACGGAACTTGTATGCCTTCTTGACTGGCATTTACATCTCACCTCCCTTACCTACATTCAATGTTCCTTTCTATTATCTTACCATGTGGAAATCCTATAGATCGGGCATATTAGGTAGCTAACGCTACCCGTTGTCCGAAGGCAATTCATCCCCCACCTACTCACTGGACTCCGTCCCTACCGTTCTTTGAGGTGGAGGTTTTCTTGCCTATCTTTGATAAAATGAGTGTATACCCTGATTCTCATGCACTATTTTCAAAAGCTCTTGCTACTTCTGCAAAAAAGGAGTTTGAGATATCTGGGACAAGTACCCCAATCGTGTATGTTTTTTTACCTGTTAACACTGCTACACTACTTGCTGGTAATCTAATTCATCCATTACTTTATTTACTTTGTTTATTGTTTTTTCACTAATACGCCCTGTTTAATTAATTACCTTAGATACAGTCGCTATTGATACACCTGCTTTTTCAGCAACATCATAAATTGTTGGTTTCACTTTAATTGTCCCTTCTTAATCATCTTTTTCTATATTTTATCATAAATATATTTTGCTCCTTGGTACACAAAGGGAATTTTTTAACTTTACAGGTACCTTCATCTTCAAGCATAGTGCTTCTCATTTACGTCGATCCTTATTCCAAGTGGCTATTCAAGTGAAGACAGCTGAAATATCTAAACAACGTTGTCGAGCAAGGCCATCGTTTTATCAAGAAATGGACCCGATATATGCTAGGATTTCAATCTTTTCACACAGCAACCAAAACACTTGCTGGAATTGAAGCTATGCATATGATTAGAAAAGGACAGACTTTCCATGGAGGAAGGTCTGTCCAAAGTCAGATACAACTAATTAATATTCTCTTTCGTCTTACCGCATAAACAGTCATTCCTTTAGGAATGACTCATTCTTTTTACTCTTCATTATCTTTTTGCACCAGAACCCGAAGAGAAATACTTTTTCTTTTTTGTTAAAAATCGATAGTATATGCTATAACAGTATTGGTTCTTTAATTAATGGTAAATACCCTATACTCATGGCATAATTTAATAACAAATTGATATACTCTTGATTTGGTTCTAAACAATGTACATTCTTCAAATATCCTTGCGTATACGAACAAGATGGAATAGCTACCGATAGTTCTTCTACAGATTCTAACAAAGGCATTATGAGCTCTAAAGCTTGTTGATCATCAGTAGTTAGATTGGTATTAAAAACCTTCTCTACATACTTTCCTTGCTTCATTAACATTATATCGTATCCAAAAGCTTGTAAACTATTAATAAATTGGTCCCATTTAAGCTGAGTTGGATTACAAATATGCATGGTTTTATTTACTGTATTGGCCTTATAAGATAGTTCAGTAATAGCTAAACTTCCATAGTCCACAGGTGTTAAATCTACATACGTATTGATTTCAGGTGCTATGTTAGATAAGCATATCCCTTTCAATAATCTATAAAAAGCGTTTTCATTAATATTAAATTGAAATTTACCCGTTTTAGAGTTACCCACTAAGTTTCCCACACGGTATATCGTAGCACGCACTCCTTTTTCCATTGCCTCTCTGACCATTTTCTCGCCTAGAAACTTACTTTCTAAGTACACATTATCTAAATTTTGCCCTCTATCAAAATTAGACTCAAAGAATTTAAATTCTTTTGGATCGCTTTCAGCCTGCCCTACTACACTTAAAGTCGATATATAATGAAAACGTGCATTTGTATTCTTAGCTAATTCCAATAAGTATTTTGTAGACTGAACATTTACTTTTTGAAAATGCTCACGTTCTCCATAGTGTCTAACTTCTCCACCACAATGTATTATTGACTCTACGTTACTCTTTAAATGATCCAATTGCTTTGAATCCAGACCTAGATTTATCAAAGATAAATCTCCTTCAATTAATTCTACGCTCTCCTCCAACTTTTGAATAATTTCTTTACCGAAATAAAATCTCATTCTTTCTTTTAACTTTTCATCAATTACTTGATTCTCATTTTTTCTTACTAAACAGTAAATAGTCGTAGATGGCAACTGTAATAATCGTTCTAAAACATGAGCTCCTAAATATCCTGTTGCTCCTGTAAGAAAAATTGCTTGTGGATAATTCACCATATCTATCCCGCATTCTTCCAATTTATTTCTTTTATAAACAGGGGGCGTTTTCGTTTCATTTTCAATGCATGCTACATTAATATCTTTCTCTTTCTTTAACGGCATATTTTCCATCTCTTCAATATGATAGGCTAATTTTTCTATTGTTCTATACTTAAAAAAATCTTGAATTTTTAAGTTAGGATATAACGGTTTTAATTTAACTAATGCCGGCATAACTTTTAAAGAATGTCCACCCAAATTAAAGAAATCATCTTTTAAACCTATAGATTTTATGTTTAAAACTTCAGACCATACTTTTGCAATATTTTTTTGCACTTTAGTTTGAGGCTTAAGTATACAAACATCCTTTTGCCCATTATCAAAGTCTATTTCTGGAATTTTTTCGAAATTAATTTTCCCATTAGCTGTTATTGGTATTTCTAATACATGAGAGTAATATTTAGGGATCATATATTCTGGCAATACATTTGATAAATGTATTGCTAACTTATTTTTCTCTATTTCTATACCGTCCACTGTTTTATAATAAGCTTGCAATAGCATTCCATCTTTTGTTTGTGTTACAACAGCCTGACTTATCCCCTCAAATTGGAATATTGCATCTTCTATTTCCCCTAATTCAATTCTATGCCCTCTAATTTTAACCTGCTTATCTTTTCTCCCCATAAATTCTATATTTCCATTTGGTAACCACTTTGCTAAATCACCTGTTCGATATAACCTTTTACTATTATCTTCTGAAAATGGATTTGAAATAAATGCCTGTTTTGTTTTCTCTTCCTGCTTCCAATACCCTTGGGCCAATCCTAAACTCTCAATATATAATTCACCCATGCCACCTACCGGACAATGTTGCATATATGAGTTCAATATATGAACCTTTGTATTAGAAATTGGAATACCAATCGGTATACTACCTAAAATGTTATTTTCGCATTCTAAGACTGGTATGAAGTAATACATTGCTGAAACAGTTGCTTCAGTAGGGCCATACTCATTTACCAGTTGCACTTGGTTTTTAAAAGCATTTTGCCAACTCCTAATAGCATTTGTTGATGCAGCTTCTCCTCCCATTATCATAAATCTTAAAGAACGTATCTTCTCGCTATCTAGTTTAGTTAATGAAGTAGATAATTCATTGAAATATACTGTTGGTAAATCAGAAATAGTTGCTTGTATTTCTTGGACAGCTTGGGCATATGCTACAGTTGAATAGCGCTGTTCATCACTTAATAAATGTAATTCTGCCCCATTTAACAAAGTAGAAAAAATTTCTGATACAGAAGAATCAAAACTATGAGAATAAAACTGTGTTACTTTATCATCTGGGGAAATATGAAACACTTCATTTCTCCATTCAGCTAAATTCAATACTCCTTTATGGGTTAATAATGTACCTTTTGGTTTGCCTGTTGATCCTGAAGTATAAATCACATATGCCAAGTCATCTGATTTATTTTAAATTTTAACATCATCATTTATTGTCGTACGATATATATCCTCTATTATTGAAACCTTATAATTACTTAAATTCAAATGATTTTTGTATTTATTATTCGTTATAATTCTACATGCCTCGCTGTCACTTACTATATAATTAATTCTATCCTCGGGGTATTTTACATCGATTGGTATATAGGCAGCGCCAGCTTTTAATATTCCAATCATAGAGACAATACTATTGATACTTCTATCTAAAAATATGGCTACTTTGTCACCTGTTTTTATACCTTTTTCGAGTAAATGTTGAGCTACTTGATTAGAATTCATATTTAATTGTCTATATGTTAAAGACTCTGTTTCTGTAGCTATAGCAATCCGATTTGATTGTCTATCAACTTGCTTATAAAATTGCTCCTGTATATTTTGAAAATAAGGATACGGTCTTTCTGTATGATTTACCTTTCTATATAGAGATTCCTCTTCCAGTGATAGGAATGAAAGATTCTCATATGCCACTGTTCTTTGATGAATAAATGCGTCCAGTATATTAAGTAAATTTTGAGTAAACCTATTAATTGACGCTTCCTTGAAAAGATTAATATTATACTCAAATGAAATCTCTACATAATCCGATCCTTCTTCAACAGCTAAAGAAATGTCAAACTTACTAACATCTTGTTTAATAGGTAACAATTGAAGCTTGTACGCATCATGCTGTTGCAAAATATCTTTCTGATAGCTAAACATTGTAGAAAAGATAGGGTTATTTCCAAAACTTCTATCAGGATTTATTTGCTCAATTACTTTATCAAATGGGTACGATTGGTTTTGGAAAGAATTCAAACATTTTTCTTTAACGACTTGTACTAGTTGTTTTAAATTTTTCACATCATTTAATTGTGTTCTAATAGCTAAAGTATTTACAAAAAATCCTTGTATTTGTTCAAATTCCTGATAATTCCTTCCAGCAACCGGTGTACCTACAATAATATCTTTTTGATCCGTTAGATAGTGTAACAATTGTATATATGCTGCCAAAAATAGCATATACATAGACACATTCTCTTGTTCACATACTTGTTTCAAAGACTCTTTCATTTTATTATCTAACTTCATTTCAAAGACTTTACCTTTATTTGTACTTTGACGATCCCTACTAAAATCTAACGGAAGATTTAGTATGGGAAGAGGCGCCGAAAGCTCGGTCATCCAATAAGATTTTTCTGTATCCCACCGGCCTAATTTTAGCTGCTTGTGTTCCCACTCAACATAATCCACATATCGATTGGGGATAGTTGGTAAATCAGGATTTCTCCGATTAGCAAAGGCATTATATACCTTCATTAATTCATCTAATAAATTCCTTACACTCCACTCATCGGTAATAATATGGTGTAAATTGATATATAAATAGGATCTTTTCTTATCAAGATTAAAAATTCTAATCCGGAAAAGTGGTCCATTTTCCAAATCAAATGGTGTATGATCCGTTTGATTTATTGTTCTACGTATATATTCTTGTTGTTCCTTTTTAGTTATGTGTTCAATATCATCGTGAATAAGGTCAATAGATATTGATTTTAATATGACCTGTCTAGGCTCCCCGTTTTTTTCAATAAACACTGTTCGTAGCATCTCGTGTCGTTCAACTAAAAATCTTATGGCGTCTTGTAAAATATTCTTTTTTAAACTTGGCTCAATATTTATGTGTAGTTGTGTATCATATACTCTATTAATAGCGTTATACTTATTTAAAAACCAGATTCTTTTTTGAGCACTGGATAACTTATAACATTCCTTATCTGCAACCTTTAATACTTGCATATCATGTTCTTCTCTATCCGTATTTACTTCCATTAATTTATCAATGTAAGCAGATAGACTAGCAATTGTTGTATGCTCAAAAATATCTCTAATTTCTATTTTCAAATGAAACTCTTTTTGAATTTGATTTAACACTTGCACAGCAATTAATGAATGTCCCCCAAGTTTAAAAAAGTCATCATCTCTGCTGATTCTATATTTCCCTAAATTTAAAATCTCTGACCATGTTTTTACCAACCTTTTTTCTGTTTCACTTATTGGTGGTACATATTGATTCTTCATATTTTCAAGTAAAGATGGGATTTGTAATTCTAATTTTTTTCTATCAATCTTACCACTTGGTGATAATGGAAATGTTTTAAGGTGAAATACATAATTTGGAGTCATAAAATCTGGTAAACTTTCACTTAAGAATGTTTTTAAGTCCTCTTGTTTTATCTCTGTATTGTCTTTTGATAAATAAAAGCTAGCGATTTTGTCATTTTGATAAGTTACTACTACTGCATCTTTTACCTCTGGGTGTTTAAATAATGCTCTTTCAATTTCATCAAGCTCAATTCGATACCCACGTAGTTTTACTTGATTATCTTTCCTTCCGATAAATTCTAAGTTCCCACTTGGTAAAAGACGTACTAAATCCCCAGTACGATACATTTTTTTATCGCGATTATAGGATTCTTCTAAAGAAATAAATGCCTCTTCTGTTTTTTCCTTTTGATTTATATATCCTTTGGCAACCCCATCACCACCAATGAATAACTCACCTACTACTCCTGACGGACATAACGTGTTGAACGGACTGACCACGAAAACTTTACTATTAGCAATTGGTTTACCTATTGGGATATTAGAACTTTCTTCTTTTATCTCATGATTTACTTCATAAATGGTTGTACATACAGTAGCTTCAGTAGGACCATATGCGTTAAGAACTGGAATCTTTAACCCTAATTTACTTTGCCATTTACGAACTGATTCAGCAGGTAGGGTTTCCCCTCCCACAAATACACATTTTAAAGAATTTAATGTAAGTAACATTTCTTTTGGCATATCAGCTATTAATTTAAAAAATGCAGTTGGTAAAAGAACATATGTAATACCATTCTTGTTAATTGCATTTATAAATTCTTCTGCAGAACGTTTTTCCATTTCAGAAATTAAATGCATTCTCCCTCCGCATAACAAAACCGGAAACATTTCCATAATGGAGGCATCAAAAATCATCGTTGCAAATTGTAAAAATACATCATTTTTGTCTAAATTAAATTGATTCATTAATGAATATGATAAATTAATTACTCCTTTATGTGGTACACCTACTCCTTTTGGAAAACCTGTCGAACCTGACGTGTAGATAATATACGCTGTATCTTCTATGGTATGTGTAGGTACAATATTTTCTATAGAATTAGCGTAATGAAAATCCTCTAGATAAATTGTATGAATCGCAAAACTTTCAATTAATCCCCTGAATTCTTTCTTTGTAATAATCATTTGACTTTCACTATCTTTTAATATATATTCTATTCTTTTTTCAGGAAACTTTGGATCGATTGGTACATAAACTCCACCTGATTTTAGTATGCCTAGAATCCACACAATTGTATCAATCTCTCTCACCATAGTAATACTTACACGCTGTCCCTTTTTTATATCATTTTCACGTAAATAATTCGCTATTTGATTTGACCTTTGCTGCAAGTCATAATAGGTAATCGATTTATCCCCCATTGAAATCGCTATTTGATTTGGCGATTTTAATGCTTGTAGATCGATTAATTGATCTAGTGTTTTTGAATTAGGATATGCAAGAGTATTTGAGTTTATATCTTTGTATAAACGATGATCCTTTTTTAAAAGTAAATCCAATGAATGGATAGGCTCATTTACATTCTTCATTAGTTTTTGTAACAAATATATATATCTTTCAACTAAATCACTAATACTCTCTGCCTTATATAACGCTGAATTATAGTCAACCTCAATTTTATTCTCTGTTTCCCCTTCATATCTCATTATTCTCCAGGTCATGTTAAAAGGATTTACTCTTTTACAATCTGTTAAAACTGTGGACTCAATATCTGGAATTTTCAATTGAGGTATCCTTACCGTATTAAATGCTGTTGAATATATCATATTATGATGTGTATTATTATTTAGATTTAAATCTTTTACTATATGTGAATATGGATTATGTTTATACTTAATAGCCAAATGAACAGATTTGTTCACCTTGTTAAGTATCCCCTTAAATGTATCCCCCTTTTCTATTGTTATACGTATTGGTAATGTATTAACAAAATAACCAAAAGCATTCCCTTCTTCCGTGTGTGGTCTAGTATTAATTGGAATACCTACAATAATTTCTTCAGCGTTTGTCATTTGATGAAGCAAGGCACAATAAGTACTTAACATAACCCGATAGACACTTATGTTATTTCTTTTAGAAAAACATTGTATTTGATAAAATAGATCGGCATCAATATTCTTACTTATATTTTCATTCGTATATATCGGTTCATTCATTTTATTAATAGTAGCTGGAAACTCTATAGGAGGTAATTCACCTTGTAAATAATCTTTCCAATAGGATGATCCTTCTCTATATATTGCACTGTCAATAAAACCTTCCTCAAATTCTACAAGGCTCTTATACGGAGATTCTAATACTAAACCCGTATTTTCTTGAAGTAATTCACAATACGTATGAGACAATTGTTGGATAAAAATCCCTAAACTACATCCATCATAAATAATGTGATGAAAAATCATATGTAAAATAAATTCATCTTCACACAATTTAATGATGTGGAATTTAAACAAAGGCCCTTCTTCTAAATCAAATTTCTCATTCACTATAGAGTCTAAGAATTTTTTAAAAATAAATTTTTGTTCTGTGTTTTTAAAAGCAGTTAAATCCTTAATTGGTATATCAAAATCTATACTCTTTTGAATGAATTGTTTAATTTTTTCGTCCCTTTTAATAAATAGTGTACGTAGCGCCGGATGAGATTGCACTATTAAAGTAAGCGCTTTCTTAAAAGTATCTATTTGAAGATTTTCTTTTATCTTTATTATGGTAGCTTCATTGTTCATTCCATTTTCTAATTCCATTTGATGAGCTATCCATAATGCTTCTTGCCCTACTGTTGCATCCAATTCTTCTACAATTTCACATTGCTTTTGTATTTTCTTCATATGAATTTCTCCTTTTATAAATATTTCAAAACGGATAATATTTACAGTTACAACTATATGTACATATTCTACGATTTGTAAATGTATTTTTCCCGACTAAATTCAACATTTATTTCGCTTATTGCATAGTTATTAAAATGATGAATAAAATTCATATTTATACCGTAAAAGTTCATACTTTTATTCAATTCAAGCATAAAAAATCATTTCACTAATAATTCTAATTACTTTTTATAAAGTAATCTCATATATATTTATTAAAATATACACTCTAATTTATATCCCGAAAATAAATTCAAGAATATTCCAACTGATCACTATATATATTGCTAATAACATAAAGAACCTGAAAAAGACATCCTTCCTTATATTGAAAAACATAATTTAGGTGCTGTGATTAGAGGTCCACTTAAGATGGGGATTTTAACTGGGAAATTTAATCCTGAAACTCAATTTCCAGACGACGATTTAAGAAAAGATTGGCCAAAAGAAAATTGGTTTAAAGATAGCTTAAATAAAGTAGAGAAATTACGTTCACTTATACGATCAAATCGAAGTCTCGCGCAAATCGCCTTACGTTATGTTTTAAGTCACCCAGCCGTTTCATTTACTATTCCTGGTGCAAAAAATTCTAATCAGGTTGAAGAAAACTCTTCACATTTAACTCGCCCATTATTATTAGATAATGAAATTGAATTCATTAAAAAACTTTGATCGAATAATTATTCTTCCAAAAAAATTATGCTGATTTTACTACCAAATCCATACTACTACTTCTTCTCCACTAGAACATATCTTTAACACTTCCACCCTATTTTTTTTTCTTTTCCCAACAATATCTACAGTTTATAAGGTAGTTGAGCCCTTATATTCAACTACCTTATAATAGTTCTACATTATATTAAAATATCTACTACACTAGTTGAATACATGTTAGGACAACATACAAATTAAATAAACAATTAATTCAGATATATTTTTAGAAACTTTATTATCTCACAATTACTTTTTTTAAAATCAATCAAAAAATTTTTCTTTACTTTAAATTCCATAGTTCATATAATCTTCTATGGAATTACATTTTTTTCTAAATATCTCCTCATTTCTAAATATTTGAAAGGATAATTACAAATTATTATACTCTTTTGTTTAACCAAGTAAAATAAAAATCCAGATTTTCACAAGGAGAAGTGACTGCATGCAAGATATTTTAAAACTATTTCCGAGCGTTGACGGAAATGAAGAAAAACAACAACTTTTATTAGAATCTATGCAGAAAATAATTAAAAATCTTGACCGATTAAAAGATGAAGGACGAGCTACTTTAGGTAAATGTGAGGAAAAGTCAGAAGGATACTACAATAGCTTAATTCAACAAAGCCATATACCACTGGCTGGAATCACTATGTCTGAGGTTATAGAAGAGCTAAACCAATTTATGAATGGCCATCCTTATCCAAATAAATACTACTTGTCTAACGCTGTACCACTACCAAGTATTCCATCACTATTGGGTATACTAACCATGGCACTTTTAAATGGTAATGGCGTCTGGGATGTTTATGGTCCAGGGGCAGCTGAAGCAGAAGTAAAAGTTGTATCCATGCTTTCAAAACTGATTGGTTATAATCCACATAATAGCGGTGGTTATACAACATGGGGTGGACAAGGTTGTGTATTTTCGAGCTTACGTTTAGCAATTTCTAAACAATTCCCATCAGCAAAAGAACATGGCGCTCCACAAAATGTATATTGCTTTGCTTCTGAAAATGCACATTATAGTTTATTAAAGTCAGCTGAAGCAACTGGCATTGGGACAAATCACTTAATAAAAGTGAAAACTGATCCTTATACAAACTCTATGGATATAGAAGATTTAGAGAATAAAATGATACAAGTTATTAAAAATGACGGTATCCCTCTTTATATTCTAGCTACTATGGGGTCAACAGATACATTTACCATTGATGATATAAAAAAAATTAAAGAGAGCGCTGAAACAATACAGAAAAAATATAAATTAAAACCTATTTATATCCATGCTGATTCTGCAATGGGCGGATTCTATAGTTTCTTTAATAATTATAGTTTCGAAGAAAATCCACTTTCATTTGAACCTAGCTTAAAAAATGCTTTACAATACGTACAAGATAAAATGCAATACATGGCACTTGCTGATAGTGTATGTTTTGATTTTCATAAATTAGGACAAACACCTTATGCTTCAAGTATTTTAATCGTAAAAAATCATACTGATTTACAACTGATGGACATTGAACAAGATGATACACCTTATCTTGGTAATAGATCATATGGGAGTTATCATACAGGCTATACTTTAGAATGTTCACGAGCTGGTAGTGCTATTCCGATGTATATCAATCTATTAGCCTTTGGAATTGAAGGATACCAAAAATTATTAGCAAATTATATTCGTGTAAATCTATTATTTAGAGAAAAGTTGCGCAAGGTCCTACCTCAAGTCGCAATCACAAATGATTTTACATATGGACCAATTACAACTTTCCGTTTTTATATGAATGGAGATGGCCAAGAAAATTGGGAAAAAGAACGAATAGGCCTTGCAACAAAGGAAGAGATTGAGGGTACAAACCGATTAAATATAGAACTATTTAATTACCTAGGAAAAAATCGCGATCAAGTATTTTTTGGTGATACAACTCGTTCTTGTGTAGTAGATGTAATAAACAGTTATGATAGAAATCCGATTTCTACATTAAAATTCTTTTCAATCTCTCCATATACAACTGTTGAATGTATAGATGAGATCGTAGAATTTCTTTATAAACATATTTCGATTGCTACTAAACAGATTTATTCATATGTTTAATAACCATTTTTGTTAGCGCTTTAATAGTTAAACTTAACTAAATTAAATAAAATTTTTAATCCTTTTAATTACTATTAACTATATCAGGGAAGAGGAAAAACATATGAATATAGAGCTACTTGATACACACCACGTGAAAGATGCAGCACATTTACTTGCACATTCTTTTGTGAATAATGAACCTCTTGTAAGCAGTTTACAAATTCCTTTTGCTTCTTTTCACAAAATGTGCGAAGAAATGATGAAACAAGCTGTATCTCAAGCCATGTCATTTGTAGCAAT
The DNA here is from genome assembly GCF_016650565.1 of Bacillus sp. TH50. Lineage (NCBI taxonomy): Bacteria > Bacillati > Bacillota > Bacilli > Caryophanales > Bacillaceae > Bacillus > Bacillus sp. TH50. The sequence continues at coordinate 236,554 of NZ_JAEKFM010000008.1, forward strand.
AGAAAATTTTCAAATTGTTGGAGTTCTTTTAACAAAAAAAGTAACCCAGCCACTAATAGATACAGATAAAGCGACTGAACTATGCCCACAAATGGAACCTATTTTTCAACTTTTAGATACATTAGAGACAGAATCTATTGAGTTTTCTCATTTAGATAAAGAAAAATTGGTCTATCTAGATATGGGCGCTTGTCATCCAGATTGGATGGGGAGTGGGATAATCACCACCCTTCTTTCACATGCCATTCAAGAGATAAGTAAAAAAGATTTTGATTTTATTGCTGCTTGTACAAATAAAATTTCTCAAAATATCCTTAAAAAACTATATACGACCTTTGAAATGAATGAAATAGTGTATAGTAAATTTCTTTATAAGGAAGCATATCCATTTGCTAACACAACAACTTCCTTAGCAGCTCAATTACTATATATACCTCAATCTCAATTTGTCATTCAGGCTATATAAATTTACGACGAAGACTAGCTGTACTTTTGTGCAGCTGTTTTTTTATATAGAGTAAATTAGTAATAGATATTCTTACATAAGTGATACCTTTCACACTTTAACTTCTTCGAATTCAATAGCCACTTTCTCAGCATACCTTATCTCTCAGCTTAGCCTACCTAAAGATCCCCTTCTATTTATTTCAACATGTTTCATCATGCTTTAATTTCATATGTTCCATTATTTCATCTATACAAGTAACTTAGACACTTCTCCCTATTTAATAACTAATCTTTTACTTTTTAAGTAACGATTGATACACATCTTCCCACTCTTAAGTACTTGAAAATTTTCACCTAATAACCCCTTAACAATCCCTGTAATTCTTACAATTCTCTTTCATTTTGTTTATCTATTCATTCATCCCCCATATCCTATATCTACCTAATCTTCCCCAAAGAATCCAATGTAAAATTCATGATAAAAGGAAACAACCGTGTCATATGTAGAGCATTTAAGGAAAAGGAGTGAGACTTACTGGGTTACCCTTTCTTCTCATCCTTTTAAGAAGCTCTTTTAAGTCTAATTCTATTGTATTTCTGCTAAATTACATTCCCACTAATAAATAGCATCTTATATAACTATATAAACACTCTAGCAAGTCATTAAAGGAATCTCCTTTCCCCTATCGAATTATTGTAGAGGGAAAGGAGATGAATGCATGGAAATCCTAGGACTAGATACGCGAGCATTAGCGACATTAGGTGCACTTGAATACACCAATCGTCGCAATAAATTAATCGAAGACTCGAAGAATAACATATACGAGTGTAAAGAAATAAAAGAAATACTTCAATCACTCCCTAAAGAGAAGCAGATTGAGGTTCTTGAGAATCAAGCTCACTTTGAAGCAGTGGCAAAGATGATTGAACAAAACAATTTAATTCTTTTAGAACAGATGAAAGCTCTACAGCTAATTCAGAAATAAGAAACTTATGATTAATTAATTCTACATACGCTTCCATAAATAATGTATCTTTATTTATACCATCAGCCTCTGTTTTTACAGGGGCTTTTGTTATGCTCTTGTTCATATTTTGAATTTGAATGGTTTCTTTCACATGTACGAATAGATCTTCTAATAAACCTGGAGTAGACTCTAGTTCTTGCTTTTCAATTTCCTCTGTTACAGCACTAATAAATTCCCATAGTACTTTTGCACCTAGTAGTTCTGCTAATCGTTTTTCACGCATTTCAAATGTTTTCATATTCATATTGAACACTTCCTCTTCTGTATTTTTTACTATTAATTTGACTATCTAAATTATGATGGAACTGATATATATCTTATTCAAATTCTCTACCCTCCTTTTGTAAACTATAGTTTACAAAAGGACCCAAAAATAGATTCCACACTTGTTCCTAAAACTTTTGCTATTTTTATAGCTAACTTAACGTTAGGTTGTTTTTTATTATTCTCTATCTCAGAAATATAAGTGCGCGATAAACCAACTTGTGCCGCTAACTTTTCTTGTGATATTCGTTTTTCTTTCCTTAATTCAGCTATCTTATTCATTTCTATACTCCTCTCCAATTTTGTATTCATATGATTACAAAACAATTGTAAACCATAGTTTACTTAATCGTCAACAATGTTTTACATGTTTTTTCTCTATTTTAGTTTCTTTTTGTAAATTATTGTTTACAATTGTACTAGGAGGATTATATATGAAGAAAACTCTTGGTGAAATTATAAAAAATTATCGTTTAACAAATAAACTATCCTTACGCGAGTTTGCTCAAAAATGTGATGTTAGTCATACTTATATAGACAAACTTGAAAAAGGTGTAGATTCAAGAACTGGAAAACCTGTAGAACCCACGCTTTTAGTAATAGAAAAGATATCAAATGCCATGAATATAAGCACAAAATCCTTATTAGAAGAAATAGGATTCATTACAAGAGATAATATTGAGGTAACTGATACAGAATTAGAACAGTGGTTTAAAGCTATTAAAAGTGCCTCTCCTCAAAAGCAGGAGGAATTAAAGAAGTTTTGGGAGTTTTTAATACAAAAGGAAGACTAAATTAGCTAAAAGGCCTCCACCTTGATAGGGTGGAGGTTTATTTGATTACTTTCATACTTTATAACACCAATGTTCACAGAATTGGTCACATTACTTACAAGATCTACTCAATTTTGTTGACTGCATCCTCTGGCATTGTTCGCAGCACACGCGAGTATGTATTTAATGTGATTTTAATGTTATTATGTCCTAATCTCTCAGAAATAATCTCAATATTCACATCCTTATCTTGTAGTAGCGTTGCATGGGTATGACGTAAATCATGAAAGCGAACCTTAGGAACGGCGGCCGTTTTATGAATATCCGTTTTTTCCCATTTTGTAAAATGCGGTAATACAGAGGATATTTTCTATACTTTTATAAAAAAGGAAGCCTTCCTTTGAAACTTTAGCTTTCAAAATCCTCCCATTTTTCTCACCATCTCCATAAGTGTACTCTGAGAATAGCGGTTCCTCTTCTCGATTATGTATCTTCGGGTCTAAATATGAGATTATATAACTCATCAAAACACGTTGCTCCATCTAATTCACAGTTTTCTTAAACAAAATTAACATTAATTCATTATCTTAAATGAATAACTTCTCCTGATATAAATTCCAAATTTAAGTACCTTTATTATATATAGGTGTAATATCACACCTTTTTAAAAATCAAACTTCACGTGCAGCATAACTTTCACCTATTCCTTTACGATAAAACATCATATTAAGGGCTTATTCATACCATTATGTGTTACATTGTTAAATTTTTTAATCTATTTATATAAATTTCCCTTTCGATTGAATTAAAAATCTCAGCTCTTCAACAGTAACCAGTGGCTTACGATGAATCATACTATGACAATTAGGGCAAAGCATTGCTAAATCTTCAATTTTAGTCGTTTCATCATTTTTCATTTCAGATATCGGTTTTCTATGATGTGCCTCTATGAAATTCCTTCCTCTATCACCATAAACTTGTTCAAAGTCCATTCCGCACGCCTCACAATAAAGCCTCCCGTGTACTTGGATAAAGCGTTCCTTAGCTTGTTTAATTAATTTATTATTACGTTCTCTATATCTGTGTAATCTAAACTTTTCTTTCCCTTCAGGAAAATCATCTTCTTCATCCACATGTGTATCAAGAGTTATTGTTATAGCTTCTTCACTCAATCGTATTAGAACATCCTTAATAGGATTAAAATCTTCCATTTCTTTTTGTAACAGAGACAGAGCATCAGAAATATTTATTCCTTCAAAGATTCCTTTATGGTCATTCTTTATCCCAATATGATGTAGAATACCCATAGCTTGATAACCTTTGCTCTCCTTCGAATCTAAACCAAGGATATTTTCATCAATCCAGTGGTGACTTTTCGCATTGAATAAGTACTCATATACAACAGAATCTCTTATTTCCTCTCCATAAGAACTATACTCTCGATTTCTTTTAACTGGTTCTAACTTTGAAGTTGAAGTAACTTGAACAGAACCTATTCCTTCATATTCTTCCAAACTTGTAGAAAAAGAAACCTTATAGTATTTCTTATCTATCTTTTTAAAAATCATATACGGTACGTTATCATCAACTTTATTATCCTTTCTAAATTCTTCATATATATTAGGATTCTTCATTTGAACATACTCGGTTAATTTACTAGGCCATAATAATTTTGTCCTAGCTTTTTCTCCCAATCCTTTTCTAATCCTAGCAAGATAGTCTTGTTTCATAAACTCTAGAGTTATTTGAATATTGCTATTTTCCTTCATTACATCTATCTCAAAAAAAGACCTTATATCAATAGGAATACCTGTTTCATTATTAATAAAAGAGGATTTATCCATTTTTTTCATAGCAATATTATTTGATTTTAAAGCCCATGAATGTTTACTTATTTCTTTTTCTTTTAAGGCTGAATTAACCATACTATTTAGATTCATCATCATTCTCCTGTTCTTGATTATATTTAGAATCAAATAAGTCTTTAAGGTTTAAATAGAAGAGCGAGACTTGTCTCAATTGATATACTATCATAATATCATTAAAAAGCTACAAACCCAATGATACCAATGGTTTGATCCGTTTTTATAATGTTTTACTGATACTTTTAAATCCCAACCTACTAAGTATGATATAACGATACACAAGCAAATAACAGATACATTTTATTTTATTAAAAACACTCTTAGCTTAGCCCCTTTAGCAAACAATTCTAGAGACTCCATTCTTCTCCTTATAATGAGCAGAGAGTTGAATCTGTACTATCCCGTAAGTCATGTCCTGCTTCGTAGAAACAAAAGTAAAGATAAAAAAAGACCTCCCTAAGGAAGTCCATTTTTAATTATATAGTGTTATTGACGGTTCAAGTATTTGTTCTTCACTTACTTTTCCTTGATAGCTCTTAGAATTGAACCAGTTGCTATTAACATCGTACCTGCTACAAAGAATGACGCACTAAGTACAAAGAAACCTGTAAGTACATTTGTATTGATAATATAATTATACGGGTTCTGGTGCAAAAACTTCAAAATATCTAAAAAAAGTCTTTCAGACTTGGACATACTGATACTATTACTCTAAAAAAGGATGTGATTGGTATGGAAAAGCAAAATCTATTCAAGTGGAAACATTATCAACCGGATGTTATTTTATTAACCGTGAGATGGTACCTACGGTACAACCTCAGTTTTCGTGATTTAGTCGAAATGATGGAAGAACGCGGGCTATCCCTGGCTCATACAACTATCATGCGATGGGTTCATCAATATGGTCCCGAATTAGATAAGCGAGTACGACGTCATCTTAAGTCAACCAATGATTCTTGGCGAGTCGATGAGACGTATGTGAAAGTCAAAGGTCAATGGATGTACCTATATCGTGCTGTTGATTCAAAAGGATATACAATTGATTTTCATTTAAGCAAAACAAGAGATCATAGGGCTGCAAAGCGTTTTTTCAAGAAAGCTTTGCAGTCTTTTCATGTTTCAAAGCCCCGTGTGATTACAGTGGACAAAAACCCGGCCTATCCTATAGCGATTGAAGAGTTGAAGACAGAGAAAAAGATGCCTGTGGGCATCCAAATAAGGCAGGAAAAATACCTTAATAACATTGTAGAGCAAGATCATCGTTTTATTAAAAAGAGAGTTCGTTCAATGCTAGGATTGAAATCTTTTCGTACAGCTAAATCTATTCTTTCAGGAATAGAAGCGATGCATATCATTAAAAAAGGCCAACTTATTTTACGGGACAAGTCTGTCCAAAATGAAGTGAAGTTTATTCATCAACTATTCGGAATGGCTGCATAAGAATAGATTCCATTAGGAATCTATATACCTCTTTCAAATAAATACAATCTTTGCACCAGAACCGCATATTGCTTTCTTTTGCCCACTGCTTTGCTTGCTCAATTAACCTCCTACCTACTCCAAGTGAACGATATTTTTTATCCACCTTTATATCTTCTATGTAAGCATAGTGATTCCAATTCTTTTTCAATACCATTACTCCTATAATTTGGTCATGTAAAATTGCTATGTAAATTACTTGATCAGGCTTATTTATATATTCAGTGTATGCTAGTTCATCATCATCTTGATCTTGTAAATAACTTTTCTCATAACTTGGAACGTCTTCTACTGTATATTCTATTTGCTTATTTACTTTTGAAAGAGAAAGAATTAACCGAGAGTTTACTATAAAACTATCATCAATCTCCGGTAAATTGTCTAAATCATCTACTTCTAATTCTCTAATTAAAAGGTTCATCGTATTCTCTTTACGTGGGACCTCCAATTCATATTATTCCCCCTAGTTCTTTCCATGTCCCTTATTCAATTCTAATTTACTAACTGATTAGCGTTATTGCAAATCAAGATAATAAAACCGCATCTCCAAATGTTAGATAACTATCTAATACATTGGAGATGCGGTTCACTTAGGTCATTGAGGATTCATCTATCCTCTTTATTCGAAGATTACATTTATCATACTAATTTAATATTATATTCCTGAAGCCAACTATTAACTTGAAGTAAATAATCTATTATACCTCGTGCATCATTACCAGAAATTACTTTGTCTTTTCCTTCTGCAATAGCACGAACTCTTTCTACATTTATTAATGGTAAAATAGGTGATTGAGGATCGTTCAACACATGTAACATCCAATCACTAATACCTTGTAGATAAGAAGCATCCTTTGTGCTTGGATATGCACTTTTTTTGCGATAAAGTACATCCTCTGGAAGTACATTTTCAAAAGCTCGACGTAAAATACCTTTTTCAATATTGTCTATGCTTTTCATTTCGAATGGAACATTCCATAAGTATTCTACAAGCCGGTAATCGCAAAATGGAACTCGCACTTCAAAGCCATTCATCATACTTGTACGATCTTTTCGTTCTAGCATAAATGGCAAGAAACGTGTAATAAACATGTAAGACATTTGACGTTGCTTCATTTGCAGATCACTTTCACCTTCTAAAAAAGGAACCTCAGCAACCGCATCTTCAAATTTTTGTTTTTGATATTTTTCAGGGCTAATCTTTTCTTTAAAATCCTCTGATAAAATTTCTGTACTATACCATAAATTAACACTCCAAGGGAATATCTCTGCATCTAAAAACTTCTCTTGATGGAACCATGGATATCCTGAGAACACTTCATCTGCGGATTCGCCTGAAAGTGCAACTGTTGCGTCTTTTTTCATTTCCTTAAATAGCAAATAAAGTGATGTTTCTAGTTCTCCAACTCCAGGTAGATCACGCGCTCGCATTGGAATTAATAAATGCTCTATTAAACTATCTGATCCCAACTCTATAGAATGATGCTTTGTTCCTACATATTCAGCCACACGTTTCACCCAAGGTTCATCACGATCAAAACGAAGGAAGTCTTGCTCAAAGTCTTTTTCATCATTGATGAAATTCAGGGAATATGTATGAAGGTGTTCCCCTTTATTCCCAAATTCGTTTCCTGCTAAACCTGTTAGACCACTTGAATCTAAACCTCCGGAAAGCATAGATACCACGGGTCTATCAGCAATTAACTGACGTTTAACCGTATCTTGTAAAATGGAGCGGATTGTCTCCACTGTCATATCAATATCATCTATATGGTTTTTACTTTCAAGTTTCCAATACTGTGTCGTATTCGAGCCATTAGAGGTAAACGTCATATAATGGCCAGCACGCACTTCGTGTATATCCTTGAAAATTGCATGACCTGGAGTACGTGTTGGTCCAAGACAAAATATCTCAGAAAGTCCTTCTTTATCTACTTCTGCATCTACAAGTGGGTGCGAAAGTAAAACTTTTAACTCTGAACCAAAGAGAATTGCACTCCCTCTTTGAGCGAAAAATAAAGGCTTCACACCTAGATGATCACGACCAAGCATCAATTTCCCAAATCTTTCATCCCAAATACCAAAAGCAAAAATCCCATTTAAGTGTTGAACACAATCTTCTTGCCATTCTAAATAAGCATGTAGTAATACCTCTGTATCAGACTTTGTCTGAAATTCATGACCTTTCTCCTCAAGTTCTTTACGTAATTCTTGATAGTTATAAATTTCTCCATTGAACGTAAGACCAATCGTATCATTTCCATCTTTATACAGCATAGGTTGAAGGCCACCTTCAGGATCAATGACGATGAGACGTCGATGACCTAATGCCGCCCGTTTTGAAAACCAATGCCCCTCTGCATCAGGTCCTCGGTGAATGATAGCATCTGTCATTTTTTTTAACGTTTCTTGTTCATTAGACAGGTCTTTAGACCAGTCTATCCACCCTGCAATTCCACACATAGTGTCTACCTTCTCTCAAATAGTATAGAAACCGACTAAAATCAAATATCAGTCGGTTTTCCGTAAAAAAATCCGACTAAAAACATCTTTTAGTCATGTTTATATAATAAAATGAATTGAATAAAAAATCAAATAATTCAATCAAGAAAGAAATCACTGTCTCCTTTCACTTGAATTTTCATCGTCCGATTAAAAAGTTATTACCTTAAACTTTCATTTTCATCCTAAGTTATAAAGTTGCATTCTATTATAGTTATATACTAGAAATAAGAATGGTGTATGTTATTCTATAAGAAGCAACTAGGGGACTTTCTATTAAGCTTTAAAAAATGAAAAATAGAATGATAGAGAATGTAATAAAAGAAAACTTCGCTAAATATTTCAAGGATAGGGTGTAGACAATGATCAAATTAGAAAAAGAAAATAAAAAAATGAAAATCATTCAATCTGCCACAATACTGTTCTCTACGCGTGGTGTCCGTAACACAACGGTTGATGAAATTGCAAAGAAAGCTAAAGTTGGTAAAGGTACTATTTATTATTACTATACAGATAAAACTGAAATATTATGTGACTGCTATATGCGTCATATTCAGCTTATACGTTCACAATTATTTGATTTATATAAAGAGGAAAAAGATGTTTTACTTCGAATACAAAAAATCCTTCATTATATCAGCCTAGAATATCATCAAGATCCGTTTGTTTCTACACTCTTTCAAGAATATAAAGAGTACCATTCACCTGAAATTACAGCTTGTTTTAAAAAGTCTGAAGAAGAAGCAATTAAAATGATAAGTAATTTGCTCGAAAAAGGTTATCAGCAAGGAGCTTTGCATAAGGTACCATTACCACTTACAGCTTTTATGTTAGTACGAATGATTTTTAACTATGAACAGGATTATATAAAAGATGATAAAAGTGATAAAGAATTTCTGCAGTTACTAAAGCATATGCTTCGTGAACTACCCGCCACTTAACGTCCTAACGGACTGTTTGAAGTGGGGGCTTCTCGGTTAGTCGTTACTTTTGATAGCTAACGAATTCGTCCTAAGACAGCCGAGCTAACTCCCTTGTTCCAAAGGTTATTTTATTGCTATTTACGCTAACACTAATAGACGTATTGCTTCATTTTTGATATTGATAGCTGCGTTATAATCTCTATCGAGATTTACACCGCATATGCAAGAATAGACTCGTTCAGACAATGACATATTTTTTACATTTCCACAACTGCTACATGTTTTTGTGGAAGGAAACCATTTGTCTATTTTCATAAGTTGTTTTCCTTGTTCGTATAGTTTATAAGCTAAAAAAGTAGTGAACATTCCCCAACTATTGTCAGCGACACTTTTTCCAAAATGAAGTGCTTGCGACATTCCTTTCATGTTTAGGTCTTCAATAGCTACAACATCAAAATGAGTAGCCAACTCTTTAGACTCATGATGAAGGAAATTCTTACGTTGGTTAGCTACCTTCTCATGTAACTTAGCTACACGAATACGTTGTTTATTCCAATGCGTCTTGCTAATACTCGTTGTGCCTTTGCTAATCGGTCTAACATTTTACGATAGAACTTAGGATAATTGGCTTTCTCACCCTCAGAACTAACATATAATCCATCCATCGCAAAGTCTAATCCAACAACTGTTTCTACTTCTTTTTGTACAATCTCTTTTTCGTATTCAGTCAAGATGGACACATAGTATTTACCAGTAGGTGTCATAGAAATCGTACATGACTTGATCATATAATCTTGTGGTATCTCTCTATGCTGTTTGATACGTACCATTTTCAGTTTTGGCAATTTGATATGACTATTAAGCAACATAATATTTCCGTTTACTACATTCGTTGTATAAGACTTTCTGTCTTTTTTACTTTTGAATGTTGGGAAGTCATTTTGACCACTAAAGAAATTCTTATAGGCAGTTTGCAAGTGTAGTTGAGCATTTGCCAGAGCTAATGAGTCAACTTCTTTTAACCACTCAAATTCTGCTTTATATTTCGCGGGAGTTGGAGGCTTTTGTTTCCTTAGTTGTTCCTTATCATCTTTGTATTTTTCGTACGCTTCTTTCCGTTCTGCTAACATTCTATTATACACGAAACGTACACAACCGAAGGTTTTACGCATAAGATATGCTTGTTCTTCTGTTGGATACAAACGGAATTTATATGCTTTATTATGCTTTGTCATATCATTTCACCTCACTTTTCATCTTGATTTTCAATATATTTCTTTACTACATCTATTGGCGAACCACCAGTAGTTAGTAAGCAAAAACTTCTTGACCAAAACATCTCTTTCCAAAGTTTCGTTTTCACTTGTGGAAAGTCTCTCTTGATTAGTCGAGAACTTGCACTCTTATAAGCATTGATGAATTTTGTCATTTCTGTATTCGGATGTGCCTTGAACAAAATATGAACATGGTCTACATCATGATTCCACTCTACCAGTGTTATGTTGTAATTCTCGGATAACCTGATAAACATGTCTTTTGCATAATCTGACATATCATCATCAAACACATTTCTTCTGTATTTTACGACCAACACAAGATGATAATATAACAAGAACACTGAATGATTATTGCTGTCTAATTTCATTGATATACCAACCTTTTTACTTTATAATACTGATTATATCAGAGGCAAAATAAAAAGCAAAGCCTTTTGGCTACGCCAAACCGAAATTCATCTCCCACCTACCGCTGGGCTACGCCCTTCACGCGCTTGAGGAAGGATAATTCTTTCGAGGAATTCGTTAAATTATATACGTCTACTTTACTATCGATAAGCAATTACTAATGTCTCCCATTTAATCGTACTGATTATCTATAAAATGTTTTAAAAACCATCTTGGCTAAAATGATAAAGAAGAAGCTATGAATGCAGTAGCACGCGCAATTCTTTTGGAAAAAACGGATACTACAAGACCTATTACTGCGCGCCAGTGAGCTAAACCTAATTATCAATGTAATGTAATACTGTGTATTTATATCCAGCTATTAAACATATGAAGAAGGTTGGCAAATATCTCACCTCTTGGTTGAGAGCATATTAAATTTCCTAGGTGAGTACAACTTTACTGTTAGTAATTCTCCTTCGTTCCGTCCTTTAAGGGAATCAGGCCTTTTTAGCTCTCCCAAAATTCTCTTAGCGTACGCGATTCGCGTTTTGATGGCGCTACCCTATCGCTATCAAGCTAACAAGAAAAAACAAACCCTAAAGCGTTATTCTTTCTGAGAAATCATAGGAAAGGATAACGTCTTTATATCAGTATTGCAACCCGTATCTAAAACCGCAATAACAATGTCCCTCCTTTCTTACTTTTCTCCCATGCTGCCAGATCATGTATCAGTTTTACTCCACTAGGTATTTCAGCTATACTTGAAGCCATTTCTAATTCTTTGAAAGAAATTAAAGATATTACATTCTGTCCATTCATAGTTAAATTACCATGATTTATTAACTTCACCCCATTAGATTTTAATAAAGACCATCGAGTGCTATTGTTTGGTTTATATGTAATGCAGTATAAAACTTTAAATTTACTTATCGCAAATATAACTTCATTTTCTCCTTAAATTCATTGTGTAGATAAATCATGAAAGATTTGATAATATTCTTTGGTTCAACAGTTAATTTGCCTACGATAAACATGAAATAGAAACTGTCTTCATCCTTCCCATCAAACCAAAATGATTCATGTGAATCAACCATTCTTGGCAAATTAGAAGTATATAATTGAATTGTTGATACTACGCTACATATCTATATTTAAGGTTCGCGTTATACTTCTTATTTATTTTAATAACAAGATTTTGACCTTAATTAGAAATAGATTGCTCTATTAAGGGTGAAGTTTCAATATGAGATTATTTAGTTTGCTCTCGCAAAAGTACTATATTAAATAAATTCGACAAAATCATTCAAATTCCTTTTTCAATTGCGTTTTTCACATCCACAATTACCCATATAAAAAGATGAGTGAAAACGTTTTAGGAATAGGCAAATCACCGGCATTACAATGTGCGTTTAAAAAATTAAAGAAACAAGACTTTTATAAACATACAATTTCATTTTAATAATCTAATAACAAACCTTTAATTTAAACAAATCTAGTTCAAGCAAAAAAAGATGTCCTAGTACCATATCTACTAGGACACCCCTTCATTTTAATCATATATACATAACTTCTCTAAATTTCTAAATTCTATACATCTCTATCAATTAAATAATAATTAGATATATCTCCTATCTAAAACATAGTATTATTATTAGCTGTTTCATTTGGAATCTCTTGAATTACATCCCAGTGTTCGACAATCTTACCATCCTTTATACGAAATATATCCACTATAGCAACTCCCTTATCTTGAGAGTTAGCACGAGAATGTACATGAAGAGCAACTGTATCTCCTTCAGCTACTACACGTTTAATTTCTGCAGAGGAGTTAGGGTTTTTAACAAAATCCTCCTTAAAGAAATCCATGAAAGCTTTTCGTCCATCAGCCACAAAAGGATTATGTTGCTTATAACCTTCACTTACATATTTAGGGATGATATCGATATTATATTTGTTAAAAACTTCATTATAGAAATCAACTACCATCTTTTTATTCTTTTCTTTTTCTGCCACATCATCTTTCGATACTGGTGCAACATTCTCGCTCTTTATTGAGTTACCTTTGGCATTACCAGTGAAGGATTGAAATGTCAAAGTCGACACAATTCCTAAAATAAACACAGAAATAATTATTATTATTAAATTTTTCTCTAATTTCATATATATCTACCTCTTTTAATTTTATAATTCACCTTCGATAACACGCTTAATAAAGGAAAAATCTTTCCCAGAATGTGATGTAAGAAATATTGTTAGGAAAATCCATCTATCCTAACAATACTCCTTATACGAGGCATATTTGAAACTGGTAACTCTAACTTAATACCTCATTAACAGTTGCACTGTCCACAATTTGAATAAACTTCTTAACCTTATCGTTCTCATCAAACTCATAAAGATGACAAAAATCTGCTATGAATGATTTCCCTGTTACTTTATATGTTCCACTATATTTTCCATACACGATAACAGTATTGTTATTAAAAGCATAAATTTCATCTTTAGCGCTATAGTTATCCCATTCAGTACCAAGACGTTCATGTACATTTTTCACTACTTCATCAGGACCTATATAAGTGCCCGCATATGGAAACCCAGCAGCTTCTGTCCAAGATACATTTTCACTTAAATATGTTTTGAAAGCATCCATTTTTCCCTCGCCAGTTAACACATACGTTTCATGTAATAGTTTTTGATATTTATTCATAGCATTAACCCCAAGGCATTTCTTTTGTTACAACTTTTGCACTTAATTCTAATACACCTTTATTTGCATAGCCTGGATATGCTGCATCAAGTTTCGCTACAAAATCTTTTGAAGTTTTACTTTCCTCAGAAGCTTGAATCGCAGTTCTTAGATAATCCATTGTCGCAGTAAGGGATTGATTATTTAAGGATTTTTCGATTGATCCATGGCTAGGTACAATTATGTCAGCATTTAATGCTTGTAATACTTTCAAGTTCTCAATCCATGCCTCCATAGTCGCTTTTGAGCTAGTATCCGCTAAGAATACATGTATTTCGTTAAATACATCAATACCACCAATTAATAATTTTAGCTCTTTATTAAATAGGTTAGTTCTGTAATGATCTAAGCCTACTAGTTCAAATGTTAACCCCTGAAAATCAATCTTTTTTTCTTTAAACACTTGAGGTAATACCACGTTACTTGGTGCATTTTCTCCAAGGGTGTCTTTCCAAACTTTTAATTTCCCTAAGACAGAATGAACGATATGTTCAACAGTAGACTCTGTAGCATATGCTATAGCTTCTGGGTCAGCAGCTTTAATACTTTCTAATCCAAAGTAGTAATCAGGATCTCCATGAATAATAAAGATTTTATCTAAAGATAAGTCGTTTTTTTTCAAATACTCTACAATTTCTTTCGAATCAGACTGAGTAAATTTTGAGTTTATTAAAAATGCATGTCCCGCTTTCTCAACTAAGGTTGCAGTGACCATAAAACTTTTTTCGTCTGAACTAAACACCGTCAATTTCACATCTTTTTGATTTGTATCGATTGTCTTAAACATAGAATGTTATTCTCCTTTTGTTAAAGTTATTAATTAGTTAACATATTTTTATCTTGTTCCGCCAGAAGCTCCCTCTTCAATTTACCTGAAAGTGTGATAACACCAGCAAATAGGAGAGAGATGAATGTCCGTTGGCGTAAGCTAACATGTTTGCTACTATGGCCTATAATAAAATTAAAATTGGACTCTTTAAAAAACAAATTGAAACCAACTGTTATAAAAAGGTTTAAGCCCATTTACTTCAAGTCTTTTTTAAAACGTTAAAATGCAATATACTGTAGCTTAAGATTCATTAATATAAACTTTTAAAACGCGCTTCGATTTTATCTGGTGTCATCACCCCACCACCAATAGGAATAATTTGATTATCCTTTTGTAAAAGTAATGAAGGATAACTATTAACACCAAGCTGTCGAACTTTATTGAAATCGTTTTGGACATCTATTAGTGTTTCTTGAGCGTTTAAACGCTCTAGCACTTGTTCAGGGTCCAAACCATGCTCAATTGCGATCTTACGATATGTTTCAGGATTACTTAGACTTTGTCCCTCAAAATAAAACGCTTTTTGCATAGCCGAAGTGAATTCTAACAAACGGTCTGGCGCTAATGAGCGTAATGCCGAAAAACCAATTGCAGCATCTTTCGAATTCATTTTAAAAGTACCTTCTTCCACCAATTTTTGATATGAAGGCCCGAATTCTGCACCTGTAAGTTGATTAATTCTTTTATTTCCCTCTTCTATATATGAGAAGTTTTTCATTGATAAATTATCTGAAAATAACCCTCCACATAAAACCGTTAATGGCACTTCAGTGTGGTTTTTGTAAAATTCTTTAATACTTTCTGAAAAGCCATAGCACCATCCACAATATGCGTCCCATACGTAAATAAGGTTATCTTGTTTCGTCTCCATTTAAATCTCCTACCTTTATTTTTATTATCCAGCTCAGCTAACTTTTTGGTTTATATAAGTACATCTTTTTTACCTTGTTCTTTTGGAGATACCTTACTATATTCCCCAAAAACTAATATTTCCAAAGAAAGATTAACCAAGGTTTTTAACAAAAGATAACATTGCACATTATTGCCCCGTATCAGAAAATACTAAATTTGGGATTATGCATTAATTTGAATGCGTTAGTAACTTTCTACACCGGGTGGCAACGTGTGGACCACCATCCTTAATTAAATATATAAATGATATTTTTTAAGCAGACATTAGTTGTAACTTTATTGATTACACCTTCATGTAACCATTCTAGTTACAACTAATGTAGAAGTCAATTCTTTTTTCCAAAAACATTAAATTTCTACCCTAACGTTTCCAGAATTCTAGCATTAAAAACTTTCTTCTTGTTCTTAAATCTTTCAAAAAACTTAGTAAAGCCCTTAAAAAATATATGCTACTGAGTTGATAAGAAGCTATGTTATCCATTACCCCTGTATTTTCTACAGGGTCTTTATTGATTAGTTTTATTTTTAAATCGTTTATAACCAACAATAAATTCCCCAAAAAAAGTTTTTGTTACATTCTTTTAAGTATTCCATGCCGAACCAGATAGTTAACAACATAAAAATAGTGTTAACTATCTTAATTGAATATTAGTAATAGTAAGTCTAAATGTTATCAATTTACTATATCTTACATATGTGTAAAAATAATAACATGACAAGCTTTTTCAAAATCTTTCACCTAATAAAGATTTGAAATTAGCATTTCATTACTCTCCTTACTGTTAATATGCCTAGAAAAAGAGCCCTATAGGGTTCTTTTTCTGTTCATTACATAAAATCCCATATTAATAAAAAAAGAAGAGGGATTTCCTCCCTCTTCACCAATAAAATCGAACATATTTACAATTAAGGAAGAGCATACATTCATCAAGAGATGAAAGGAACAATAATAGTTCACCTAGTGAATTATAACACGAATCCACTCCCATTAATAGATAATATTAACATTTATAGGATATTTGTGACAGAATTGTTAAACATCATAATATTAAAAGGCTTTATATGTATATAACTAGAAAGTGAATAGTGTAAGGATAAAATATAAAGGGGATATATAATGTTTACAAAAAAACAAAAATTAGTAACAACCGTAACAGCTTTAACATTAGGATGTGGATTCACTTTCGGATTAACACCAGCCTTTGCAAATTCAAATAATTCTTCTGGAAGCGCTACACCTGTTCATTCTATTCAAAACCAAGAGCAAGAACCTTTTACTGGATATGTTATCTCGGTAGACAACAATTATTTAGTAGTTGCAGCTACTTCTACAAAAGATGAAGCACTTGCTTATCAAACTGATTGGTGGGAACTAGTTTCCCAGAATAAGATTCTAAGAGTTCCTGTTTCCAATGGAGAAGATTACACTTTAGGTGAAAAGTTAAACATATATGCAGCTGCATGGACTAAATCTCTACCACCAATTGCTGTTATGCCTACAATTGAAAAAGTAGCTCAGTAGATCATGTTTAAAATAAGCAGGGCATCATTCTTATTAGAACGATGCCCTTTATTTCACCAACGTTTCCCCTTTTTAATAACGCAGTCTATTGTTAAATAAGAAAATGATTGCAGCAAGTATATCCTACAACCTTCATTTAACAATTGATTTACTCTTTATAAAATAATACTGAATATGACAATAAAAAACTCCGATTCCAAATAAAATACCCCCTGATATTTGGAAAACATTCATATAATTATTTAGCATAATATTATATGTCGATGCATCTACATCACCACCTACACTTTGCACCCAAGAATGAGTAAGATTATTCGCAAAGTCCAAGCTTTTCACAAGAAGTACAATGCCGATCAATATGATAAATGTTAAAACAACATTACGTACTTTTATATTTTTCAAACAATTCACCCCTTTTCTACCATATTATCAAACTATGAAAAAAGAATCCTTAATTCTAAGGATTCTTTTTTTTACTAAATTAACGATATGTCACGAAACATATTCCAACAGGTCTTAATGCGGTCCCGTTTCCAACTTTTTTATCACCAAACCATCCAGACTCCCATACATCAAAACGATATCCTGTATATTCTGCATAAGCTCTAATCTCAGCATATCTTCCATTTGTATCAATTGTATTACTTTGAGTTACAGAATACTCAGCTGACACATTAAACCCAACTCCTGCCGAAACCACACTAGCACTTACACCTACACTTGCATTCCATGAAGCCGCAATTTTTGAAGAAAAACTTAATGTTAAAGAACCAGAATTACCACTTACCTTTTTTAATACAGAACTTCCACAAGCTGAAGTAGCTGTTTTATTTTTAAGATAGTATGAAGCTGGTGCTAAACTTTGTGAGGAATCGCTTTGATTATTTTCGTTTGATAAAGACCTTACAAAAGTAAGTTCAGATGGCAAAAGATTTGACGGCTTTTCAAAATTATTTTCTTCTACAAATTTTTTGACAAGGTCTGGATTTGTAATTTTAATAGTTTCGGTATTATTCTCCAACGATACAGTTCTCTCAAGCTCTTCAACAGAAACACTGTCCAATAGCTTATCACAACTATTAAAATTAGTAGTTTCTAATAAATCTGAAGAACTATCTGCAAAACTTACTGAAGATGTCTGTAAAATAAAAATGAAACATACTAACAGCGGCACAAACTTAAAAAGAAAACCCCTATTTTTCTTCACAAAACCACCCCTTCTGTAAAATTTTAACACATATTAAACATATCCTTAATGGATATATTTGTAAATTGATTTGTTTTTATAAAATTTTTACAGAATATTCAAAAATAACAGAATAAAACTTATAATTTATTTGAATAGATTTTCAATACTATAATTGAATAGTACCCCAAAATCCTCTAAAACTGAGCAGTTAGTTCATTCTAACTGCTCTTTTTACTTTGCCAGCCACTGAACCTATAATGAAGTGAGATTTTAACTTATGAATAATTTGTGGAATCTTTTCCAATAATACAAATAGATTGGTAACAGCCAATCTGTATCCATAATGAATCTCTGATTTTCTTGAATTCTCCCTGAGGCAAGGTAGCTATTTTTTAGCTACCTTCTTGTATGAACTGCAAATATATGCACATACTATTATCGGAATGCTTGAATCATTGTCATTGAAAATGTTCAGCACTTCCGCTCCTTAAGAGAACAGTCCACGCAACTGTTCTCTTTTTTATTTTCATTTTCTATAAATATCAAATGAAAAAGCATAATTAACGCCTCAACGATCAATAGCATTGCAACATTCTCAACGTTCCCTCAATAATTTCTCAATATTTTTCATGGACAATAGCACACTTTCTCAGCAGTTTTAATATCTTAATATTAAATACTGCAAGGAGGTGCTGAAAAATGACTTGGTTTATTATCTTAGGATTTTTGCTTATTTTAATTATAAGCGGTTTTCATGCACATAGTATTCATATCATTTTCAAAATAGGTTCAGATACAAAAGCTGTGCCAAGTTGGTCTTTCGTTAATAGAATAAACTTCCAAACATTTAAAGAATTAATAAAAAGACCGAATAAGTGATAAACTCAAAAACCTTACAATAGGAGAACTTGTTATTCCTTTAAGTTTCTTTAACAGATTATTTAGCAAAACATTAATTTTTCTATTCCTATTCTTTTATTCCCAGTACTTAAACTAAACGCAATATGAGATGAGTTAAAGGATAAAAGTTGCTAAGCGTAGCAAACAACCGACCACCTATTATGAACTGGTACCAAAATTTAGATAAAAAATTAAGCGGCTATTTAAATGTGAGTCCGGGTATTGTACTGGACTCATTCCTTTTAACCTCGCTTTAATTCTTTTGTAATTATAAAAATCTATATAGTTATCTGATTCCAGCTTATAATGTTCCATACTTCGAATTCTCTAAAATAAATTACTTACACTTAGACGTGTTCTGTAATTTCTTCTCTTTTTGAACTAAGGCCTTTAACTTTTTTAAATAATCTATTTCCATACGTAAACGTTCATTTTCTTCTTGTAATGCCTCTACTTCAATATTTAACTTTGATTTTGTATTTATATTTTCCATAGCTGGACCTCCCTTCTTCTCTTCATATAGGAAATCCACGCCTTTTAAATCAAATATTTCCTTCCACCTACGAACCAATAAACTCCTTAACAAAAACTGTTTATTTATTTCATTTATCGTTATTCTATATCTAAAAATTTCAGATATATTCTTTGAAAAATCCTCTCTGTATTCATTCCATATTTATCTCTCGCAAATAAATCGTAGTACATATTATATCCAACACATTTATAGGTCTTAATAGTATTTTTAACAAAATCTTCTTGAATTTAAATAGACATGCCACTTTAAACTGTCAACTCCATCTATATTGATAAATATGAAACACCTAATATATTTGACATTTCAATGACTTATAACAGGAA
The DNA here is from genome assembly GCF_016650565.1 of Bacillus sp. TH50. Taxonomy (NCBI): domain Bacteria; kingdom Bacillati; phylum Bacillota; class Bacilli; order Caryophanales; family Bacillaceae; genus Bacillus; species Bacillus sp. TH50. The sequence goes on from NZ_JAEKFM010000008.1 coordinate 256,458, forward strand.
AATATATACATTCAATAAAACCTGATGTATCTTTGCTTTGTAAGTCATAGTTAGTTGGCCAACTTTCAATGCAATTTAACAATAAAAAGTAAGGAGGACCTAAAATGAATCAAGCATTAAAGAAAAGTAAGAAAAAAATGATGTATCTAGTTGGTTCACTTCTAATTTCTCTATCAATGTTTTCAACTACAAGCTTTGCAGCTACAGAAGGTGCTGTAAAAAGTGTTACAAATAGTAATTATACCGGGATTGCAGCAGATATAAATCTACCAAAGTCAGTTGTTGTTAAGGATGGATATGTAAATTGGTATTTAGGTATTGGAGCATCTAAAGTTGAAGGTGGTATTTCAAAAACACCAAGTGGGTATAAAGTATTTCTTAATTCAGGATATAATGAATCCGGTCAAAACAGTAAGTATTGGAATACACAGTATGATACATCAATTAAAGATGGTAATCGAGTAAATCTTAAGTTAGTTAATAACGGAAATGGTACGGTTACTATGTATGTAAATGGAAGCCCTAGATACGCAAATCAGCCTGTATATGGTACATTTTCTCAATATGAACCAGTAAAAATGGTTCAGGGTGTTGAAGATACTGGGCGTAATTCTTTTAGCCAAGCTAGCTTTTCAAACGTCCTTCTAAGAGCAGATACATCTGGATCTACCTATAAAAATTGGAGCAGTTCAATTTCTTCTTCATTTTCCAGACACGGTACTTATGGTAACAATTTCACAATTTATTCACAAGTACCATTAAGCGCAAGTTTACGTTAAGGATGCTATTTGCATAATAATGTTTTTAAGAAAAAAGTATCTGTACTTTTGTGCAGCTACTTTTTATATGCAATAAATCAGGAATAGATATTCGAGCTGCAATATATGCCCCTTTTATACTCTGGCTTCCTCGAATTTAATAGCACTTTATCGCATGCCCTATCATTAGACTTAACGTATCGAGATTAACCTTCTATTTACTTCAATATGTTTTACCATTATTGGATTATACCTTCTAACGATTAAAATAACCACAATATGTACAAGCATTAGGAAATAAGAATCATAATATAGAGCATTGCCACCTAATTGTATGTTGTATCAAAGAAGACAAGCCTTTCAAACATGATTATCTCTTTAAAAGGCATAGGTTCTAAAAATTTTTTTTAATACAGTATGTAATCAACTTTATAGACTCCATGAAAAAACACATAATTTTTGATAAAGGAAGTGAAGCCCATGTTATCTTGCCAAGGTACGTGCAATCAACATGTAGATTTTGAGGTTTTAATTACAGCTCCTGAAGGATATATAATTAATAATACGAATTACACCGGTGCCGTTACATGGAATACAGATCGATTAAAATGTGCATTTGAACCATGTACGCTGCAAACACCAAACCCTTGCCTTCTACAAACCGATTTACCTGATGGTTCCTATCCAGTACACAGTGTTCGCATATATGGCGTACTTTCTATGCTTGTTAGTATTTCTCCTGTTCAAAATCAATATGGGCAAGGAGATGCAGCCTTTTCTATGTGGCATAAATTCTCCATCAATCAGATTGTTTATTATACAACTGATCCGAATTGCTGCTTTGATTTTAGTAGCTTTAAACTTAAGAGTTTAAAAGTCACGCCACAAGATGAAAATACATTTATCTTAAATGGCACCCTTTCTGTTTTACCAGTGCTACCAAATCCTCCTGTTTATGCTTTTACAGCAAATCAAGATGATAATACTCTTTCAGTAATTAATACAGCAACACAGACTATTCAGCATGTCATTAACCTTCCCTATCAGCCAATTAAGGTTGCTGTTAACCCCAACAAAACGTACACTTTAGTTTTACACTCCAATGATAATAGTGTCTCTACGATTAAAAATGAAACACTTACCATTACCTCTACTTTCTCAATAAACAAACCGATCGATATTGGATTTTCTCCGGATAGTCAGTTTGCGTATATACTAAATATTTCAACTGACTCAATGGATATTACTACACTTAATCTTCTAACTCAAACCATCTCTAATACTATCTCACTTGGGGGATTTGGATTTTCAAGTATAGCAATTGATCCGAATGGACAATACGCCTACATCGTAAATTATACGACTTGGAGTATTGTTAAAGTGGCTCTAAATACAGGAGAAATTGTAGTAGATCTTCCTACTTCAAACGATTATCCATACATCATAGAAACCAGTTTACTTGACGGATTCGCTTATGTTACAGAAGAGTTGGTAGCGTCTGGGACCATTTTTACAATTATTGACTTGTCCACCTTCCAAGAGATTGGGTTTATTCTTACCGGAGCGTATTACAACTCGTTCCTTGCTCTTTCACCTAATCAGCCTGTAGCTTTGTTAGGAGAAGAAACAACCGATGAAATCAATATTATTGATACAGTACAAGGACAATCCACAGGAACTATTTTCATAAATGATCCAGCAGACGCTGCATTTACACCTGATGGGCAATTTATCTATATTGCTCAGCCGGAACAAAATACAGTTACAATTCTTAACTCCGTTGACTATACCGTAAATACAGTAGTAACAGTAGGAGCATCACCTATAAGCATTGCAATATAAAAACCCCACCAAATCACTAAAGGAATCTCCTTTCCCCTATCGAATTATTCTAGAGGAAAGGAGATGTACGCATGGAAATCCTAGGACTAGATACCCGCGCATTAGCGACGTTAGGTGCACTTGAATACACAAATCGTCGCAATAAATTAATAGACGACTCAGAGAATAGCATATATGAGTGTAAAGAAATGAAAGAAATACTTCAATCACTTCCTAAAGAGAAGCGGATTGAGGTTCTTGAGAATCAAGCATACTTTGAAGCAGTGGCAAAGATGATTGAACAAAACAATTTAATTCTTTTAGAACAGATGAAAGCTTTACAACTAATTCAGAAATAATAAACTAATGATTAATTAATTTTACATATATTCCTATAATAAATGTACCTTTATCTATACAACCAGCCCCTGCTTTTCAGGGGCTTTTGATAAGTTCTATTGAAAATAAATAAGTAAACCTTATTTCATTACAATTCTTTGAAATGTACAGAAATTATATGAGCAATATTTTCTTATCTACACAGTAATTCTTACAAAATGAAATTATTATATATAAATAAAAAAAGTCCCTTACTTTATAAAAGGAACTTTTTTTGCATATTATTAACCTACAAACCTAAAATTTCTACAATCTGACGAGCTTTAGCATTTCCAATATAATAATATACTTCTAATCCTCTTCTTTCTGTATAGAGTACAGTTCTTCTCAATTTTGATAAATGTTGTGAAACAGTGGATTGAGGGAGCCTTAATATTTCCGTTAACTGTGTAACATTGTATTTTTTATGATGCATTAATTCATTTACAATTTGTAATCTTACTGGATGAGCCATAACCTTTAACAAATCTACATTCTCTTCCGAAATTTCTTTTATATCCCAATCGTTTTTTAATGCTATCATTTCACATTCCCCTTTATTATCTATTTCTATTTTCCTATTATCCTTATACATAGTACTTATAGATGAATACCTTTTATCCTGTTGAGAAAATATTTCTTATCTGCTTTGTAGCCTAAATAAGAGATTATTTTTACAAAAATAACAATAATAAATACTATTTAAATCAAAATTAATCCAAATTTAATTAATGGAATATTCCGTCTTATATTGAAAAATGCTGTTTGATAGATTTTAATAGAGTAAAACTCTGCTATGATACTAATTACTGTATAGTATCTATGGAGAGGATGAGACTGAACAATGAATGTTCAAATAAAGGGGAACGAACAAATAACGCATTTATTAAATGAATGGTATCAAGAAATTAGAGCTAGGCATGTAGACGCCGCTCACTTACTTAAGCAAGAAATTGAAAACAAAATCCACGATATAGAAGAAAATCAAACCATACTATTATACTACTCACTTCTAGATTTTAGACACCAATATCTAATTGATAGTTTGAGTATTTCTAAAGATAGTTTTAAAGAAAGTGATGCTTACGAGACTCCTACGGATGACTTCCTTTCATACTATTATCACTTCTTTAAAGCAATCCATTCAAATGTTATGGGTAATCATAGTCTTGCAAGAATACATTTTGATAAAGCTGAAAGTTTATTATCGACAATACCTGACGAAATTGAATACGCTGAATTTCATTATGAATTGGCTGTTTTCTACTGCCATACACATAAATCGATCCTATGTATTAATCATGTTATGAAAGCTAAAGATATTTTTTTAAAACACATGGGATATGAATTAAAAGTTGCCTTTTGCAATAACTTATACGGGCTGGCATGTACTCATTTAAGGGAGTGGGAATTAGCAGAGGAACATTATATTTCAGCGATGGATACATTCCAGAAAGAAAATTTAGAATACAATATTTTAATTGTCCGTCATAACCTAGGATTTATGTATGCTACACAAAACCTCTCTGAGTTAGCATTACGATATTTATCTGAGGTTAATCAAAAGCTAGCCAGTGATTATAAAGCTTTATTTATTGAGGCAAGAGAACATTATAAATTAGGAGAAAATCAAATAGCTCAAGAGCTAATCGAAAAAGGGCTACAACTTTCCACTCAGTTAGGTATTGAAAGTTATATACATCACTTTAATATTTTGAAAAAAATGAACCTAAATAGTTGTGCAATTGATGTAGAAAAAGCTATTTTAGAAGGAATTTCCTATTTTGAACGCGAAGAACTATATGAATATATAAATGAATATACTGAAAAATTAGCAACCCAATTTTACAAAGAAAATAATCATGTAAAAGCAAGCTATTACTTTTATGAAGCTAGCAAAGCCAGTGAAAAAAACTATAAAAAAGGAGCATTAAAATGAGAAAATTAGCGGTTAGCTTACTTGGTATCTTAATTGTTGTCACAGTAACTTTTGGATCGAGTTCTTCAACAGGTACTCAAAGTACGGTAAATATTATCAAATATTCACATGGACATACTGGATAATAAAAGGAAGGATTACACCTTCCTTTTTCTTATATTTTCCCCTTAAAAATCTATTAAAAACTACTCATCTTTTAATGTCCTTACGTAAAAAACATGCTTCTCAAAAAACACCATGAGATTCATCAAGATACATATACATGCCTTCTTCTATTTTCTCTTCTTAAAGTGCCATTTATTCGTATTAGTCCCTATTCATTTAATTTGGTTTTACCTTAAAAGCTGCCTTTATTACGCCTCATCTAAGGCTTTTTCTCTCACCTATCTTACATTGTTATTAAATTTCAACTATGCATTTTGCCATAAGGAGCAAAAATTAACTACATTCCTACGGAGAACCTTAAAAATATGTACTTCCTCTTTTAAGAATAATTCAAAATTTAAATTGATTGGCCTTTTGCTGTACTTCATGTATGCAAAATTGCATAGTATTTCGTATTGATAATAATTATCGTTGTAACTATAATGGTTTCAGTAGGTGATATTTTCATTTACCTTTCAAATTTCAAAAATATTAAAGGAGGATTTAACGTTATGAAAAAAGTCATTTTAGCAGGCGCATTAGGAATTGCAGTACTTTCAGGTATGAATTTTCCAGGGGTAGAAGCAACAAAAGCGAGTGCAGCATCTACGAATTTAGAAATTCAAGAGATTACAAAATATTACTCTATGAGTTCTTATGAAGTGTCTCAAAAGGAATCTTTTAATCTTAAAAAGGGTGAAGAACTTACTGTCTTTGTAACAAATTCAGGATTCCCAATCTCTTATACAGTCTTTGACGCAGATAACCAAGTAATTGGCACATACAATGCTAATTCGCCATATGGCCGCATATTTACAGCACAAAAAGATGGTAATATTTCAGTACAATTCCAAGCAGGTGCAAATTCTTCGTTCATGAAAAAAATGAATTTTACAGCTAAATTTGCTCTTTCTAAATTAAATTAATTGTAATAACTTGTTTATGCTCTATAAAAAATAAAATAAAAAGGCTTATTCCATTAATAGAATAAGCCTTTTTCCATTATCCTCCTATATTTCTTTTAATATTTTTCTTCTCCATAAGTTCTTAAAACATAATTAAAATCACCCTCAGGATGATTACGTTCCACCGCTTGTACTTTTATATAATAAGTTAACCCCGTTTTTACTTTGTAATCAATATTCTCAGAGATATTAGTAGCATTCGCTGATCGATTTAGTTCATTTCCATCATTATCTAGTAAATATGCTACATTTGTACGTTTAGGTGTACATTCAAATTAGTCTACTCCTTCTTTGTCAATTAAATTATGGTTTCCATATACAACGCTATTCACTCCAAATTCATCTGCATTATATGATGCATTATTAGGCTCTTTGTCTCTATACCCTATTAATTTTTCTTTAGCAAGCAATGTCGGAGAAAGAACCTCATTAGTACTCGCTGATACGTTTCCCCTTCGTTCCATCTATTTTTTTCAATAATGATATTATAGGATATGTAATATCAATCTTTATACATGTGATAATTTGTTTATGAAAATAATATATACTAATAAGGATGATTTATATGATAAATTTTCGAAAGAAGATGATAAAATCTTTACAAACATTTTGGGGATGCTTAGCATTCGGTGTATTGACGTTTGCTATCTTCTTAATTATAGGCTTAACAGATACACCTTTTAATACCTTAGGTTGGAGAGACTGGTTAGGTTCTGTAGTTGGTGCAGCCATTATATCAGCTGGAATGTTTACTTTAAAGAAATTGAATTTAAAATAAATATTCCGTCAATACTCTATACAATCTCATTTCCATGATTGGAGCAGTTAGCTTTTGCTAGCTGTTCTTTTTTATGAAGCGAACCTACAAGCAATAAAAAAAAGAAATCTTTTATAGATTCCTTTTTTGTCTTACACTCTTTTTCAAATAGTGCATCTTTGCACCTACATTTATCATACCTTATAATTCTTATAAGGTAAATAAGATTAATCAACTTTGGTAACATCTTTTTATAAAAGGAACATTTACTACTAAGATCAATCCAGCATTTTATAAAATCGATAGCTTCACTATCAATACTACACTTTAAATTCCTGCCAATTACATTATTATTGTGCTAATAATGTAATTGGCGCAGTGTAAACTGTGTCAGTTTTCCCATCAGCATGTGTTACTTCAATTTTCATGCGATATGTTCCTGCCTCATTCAAATTACCTGCGCTGTTACCGTCAAAAGTCCAAACATTGAAATCTTCATTTGTTCCAGCAGGCAACATTGATTGATAATTGAAGTCAGTTTCAACATAACCCCAGCCAGTAGCATATTGTTTTTCTACAGTTGCTTTGTATGTTACATCATATGTGTTATCATTTGTTGCTCGTAGGATAATATTTTGTCCCATTCTGTATTCCGTATCTGAAAGTTGAATTGTAAAATCGTTCAATGTTTCTTTAGGACCACAAATATATCGGCAAAATTCGCTCGCTCCCTCTGCTTGAGCTTTAGGTGTTTCCACGTTCATTACTGTTAATCCACCAAGAGCTAAAGTTCCTGTTAACAATATTTCCCCAAATGTTTTCATTTAAAATTCCTCCTATTAATCATTAAATATTCGCCGTTAATTTTTAAAACATTTTCATAATTTTCTTTTGTGTAATTAGTGGTAAATATTCACTTCCACATACTACTTTGGTTTGTAGTGTTTTGTAACGTGATAATAAAACTTGAATTACTCTCGACTTAACGTTCTGTCGGAGAAAGATAAAAAATCTTTACTTGTGTTACTTTCAGATTTAAGTAATTTATCGAGCAGTTTACTGACATGTTCAGGTCATAGATCTTTTTTTATGTATATAAAGATTGTCATGCAGGGTTGAATTCTACTTATTCTTAAGGTAGTAGTAAGAAGTCAAATAGACATTAGTGTGCTTGCCCTTTTATTATCAAGCCCTGTATCAAATGAATCTTCTTCCAAATCTATAAAATTTCTGTTTCTAGCAATATTAAAAATCCCAACTAACATACTGGCTGAAAATTAATTTTCTACACAGTTTAAAAATAAAAATGTATCTTTATTTTTAGAATAATTCCTTTGCTCTCATGTAATAACATTTAATTTATTCTATTTTATGGAATATCCAGTTTGTTATTGTAAAATCCTAAATATTAATACTACAATGTAAGTTTTTTACAAAAATATGATATTTTAGCAAAAAGCAAACATTTTAAATGTTGATATTGATACTATTTAGCATTTTAAAATACCTTCCACTCAATATCTTAAAGAACTACTTAAAATGAGAAACTTCACTATTAAGGAATAATATAGTTCATAAGAAGAAGGCACCTAAAAGGTGCCTTCTTCTTATGAGATAAAAATTATTTAGCTAGTTATGAAATAATTATTCTCTCAAATAGACTATATTTATATCAGACGATATCATCAACTTATTGAAATTGTTTTCCATAAGGATAACGAGAATAGCCAATTCGAATCTCCATTTCCTTGGTAACTTTGAACAGCTTCATAGATTTTCCCTTGATACTCTACTCTATCCCCTTTTGTATATGCTTTCCTCGGATCCCATTTTTCATAAGAGGTATTTTGCTCTTTTGTTTTTATACTAAGAACACTACTTTGAATAGACTGATTTCCAGCTGCATCTATAGCCTTCACAGTATATTTGTATTCTATGTTAGCAGTCAGTTTACTATCAGTAAATGTGGTTCCCTGTACCGTTTGAATGAATTTCCCGTCACGTAATACTTGATATTCTTTCACACCTACGTTATCTGTTGATGAATTCCATTTTAACTCTACACTATTTGCAGTGATGTTGGTTGCTTGTAATCCTTGAGGCTGTGTAGGAGCTTCTATATCTGGGTTAGGGTTACTAATTTGATCAACTATCTTAAGACCATTAACTGTAACTTGATACACTATCTTCTTACCAAAGCTCTCTTGTATATTTTTATCCACATTTATTAGAGTCGCACGGTTTCCACCCTCTAAATGTGTAAATTCAATATAGTCTCCGACTTTCACCTGAATTTTTTGTGTTTCAGCATTTTGTTGCCTGTTTCCATAAATATCTTTATTATATACCACTTTTCCAGATGGATTTTGGACTTTCACACTCGCATATGTACTATCAAAGTAATGATGTGGTACACCTGCTTTTAATTGAATTTGCATTTCTTCTTTTGTCTTATTAAAATCTAATTTTGCAAATTCAAAATCTCCTATTCCTTTCATTGACCATACAAATTGGTTTCCCTCTAAAACATTAGCATTATTCGATATATCTGGGCTATATCCCAAATTTGACAAGATTGACTTTAAATCTGGCAAAACACCAATTTTATCTGTTAACGGATTTTGAGATTTGGTACCTGTATTTGGATTACTAAGTATAGTTCTTAATTCAGCTGGTTTATATGGACGACCTAAATGTTCTTTAGCCACACCTTGTATTGAAGTCGCTGCTCCGGCAATAATTGGAGAAGCACTAGATGTACCACTAAAGCCAGTTGTATAGAGATTTTTAGTAATCCTATTAGGCTCAGCACGAGTTGTATCTACGTTTTCTCCCCAACCATAAACATCAATTCTACTACCATAATTTGAAAACCATAAACGTTTATGAGGAACAGTTGACGATGCGGCTCCAATCATTATAGCTCCTGAATCTTTAAAGTCCGGACTATTGCGATTTAATACCTGTTTTCCATTCCGATCTCTAAATTGATCAAGGTCATTAGAACCATTTGCCCCGGCTTCTATCACAATAATTCCTTTATCCGTTCCAGCTCGTATTGCATCAAAGATAGCTGGCTGTACTTCAACAGGTAAATATTTATCTCCATATCCATCATAAGAAGCTTGTGCCTCTAATAATAAAATATCCCCAGCTTGTAAATTATGTACAGCATTTATTATCGCATCAGCCGTATTATATGACCCATCACCTCTTATTTGGGATACTACTTTAACCTTAGCCTTCGGTGCAATTCCTATGTTACCAACCTTATTATCTTCAGCAGAAACAATTCCAAGGACAGAGGTTCCATGACCAACGTGTTGATCTATATTTCTACCAGATATAAGCTCAATTTTTTGATTTACTAAATCTTCATGGTCTAATAACCACCCATACTCCATATCTACAAAAGTAGTTCCTTTTCCATCTCCACCTTTAATGCTCCATGCATAAGATGCATTAATCCCATATGGTGCTTCCTTAAGATATCCCTGGTTTAAAAATCTTGGATCGTCGTAAGGGTTAAGCGATACAGTAGGTAATTGTATTTCTGGTAAAAGAGTTGGTTTTTCTTGCATATATACTTCTTCAACAAGATGAGATTTCTTAAACTTGTCCATCAATGTTTCAGCTGTTACTTTATTAGGCACTTCTACAATATAATAATCTAGTAAATTAGAAGATGATTTTTTTTCAGTTTCCCTCGTATCTTTATCAATATTTTCAATCTCTTTCGGATTCACAGATGTAAATAAACGCTTTAATGTTAGCTGTGGAAATTCAGAGAAAACTTTTTCTAATTCCGGATCGCTACCTTCGTTTTTTATTTGTGCTTCAAGTCCATCCGTATACGGGAAATTCACTTCACTTTTAAACTTTAAAATAATTTGATCTCCTTCTTTAATATCTCCCTCATATTGACTTGTATTTTTTACAGAATCTTTCGAATCTGCATACACTACATTGGGATTTTCATGAAATTTAATGAACTCTAATCCTGTAAAAGCTGTAAGTGCAATCGTAGAAACAAATATCCTTTTTATAAATTTCATAATGAATACTCCTATCTTTATTTTTATATATAATAATTTACAGATTATTTAGGGTTATACTTTGAATAAATAACTCAACAACACTTGTGTGTATACATGAAGTATTTTAAAAGATCATTTATTATACACTCAACTGTTTATCTTTTATATACAAATGAACTGTTAACGCCTATGCCCTTCTTTTCAAACAACACAACAAATGTCCTCTTTATATAAAAAATAAATGAAAATTATTTGAAATACGTCAAAAATATTGAAAATCCACTTATAAACAACCGAACAATTTTATTATATTATTTTCATCTAATTAGGCACAGAAACAGTTTAAAAAATCTTACTACTTTTTAGGAAAAACGTTTTTAGGGTACATTTTAAAATAGCTCTTTTTCTTTGAAATGTTTCTGTGCTTAATATTTAAAATATCTTATGTCAAAATTCCCTGCAACAAATATGTTAAATGATTTATAATTATATATAATATGGAATATTATAGTTAAATATCCCATATTATACTCTATTAAATATAGCGTATTTAATTTATTATTAATCAATTTATTAGTCTAAGTATGAATTATTAAGTATGTTCGTTTAAAATTGTCACAATATAATTTTATATTCGACTTTTTTAATTACTCGTGAAACATTTGCAAATGTGTTAACCATTACTTATAAGATAAATACCCCCTCTAAATATAAGATTTACTTAATTTAGATTCTTTCTCTCATAGTCATCATGTCGAAAAAAGTCGAATTTTTATATTTATTCTTTATTTTCTAGTTGTAAACGTTTTATTTTCATGTTACCATCTTAATCAAACATTAGATGTTAATAAAACTTAAAGTATTTCTTTCCCTTAGAGACATATAAACGTTCGGTAATACCATGAAAATAAGGCCAAAGAAATATGAGTTACTTGATAAAAGATTCAATGGGATTTTTACCACCTGAATTTTCTGTTAATTAAGAATGTAGAACTTTAACATTTTCTCCCTAAGCAAAATTTACATTTTAGCGTGGTAAACTCAAAAAGCTAAATCACCCACCCAAATTAATAAATGATATGGCCTGTTATATCTAGCGATCAGTCATGAGAAAAAGATTTCTTCCTAAGAAAACTTAGCCAATTAATAAAAAGTGTCTGAATTTCTATCTTTATTACCATCTATTGTTGATAACATATTTACTAACTATAAAAAAGAACCTATTGAAGGTTCTTTTTTATTATAATCATTAGCATTTCAATTATTGATAATCATTGGTGTTGAATCTTTATTCCTTCAGCTTTTATAGTTTTCTTTTATTAACACTTGAAGACTTATTGAGGTACGGTTCTGATTTTAAAGGAACCTCAAAACTCACACATACCCTATACAGTAAAGGAAGTTTGGTACATGCAATTTTCTATAGACGCGATTCGTAATTTCCTCATACATGATATGGAATCTTATCGTGAAATGATCCTACAAGAAAATGATTATGACAATATGAAATGGAGTTACACCACATTCATTGATATGAATAATTACCTAAAGAAAACAAATATGGATCAAGAGGAAATTCAAGAGTTATTATCGGTGAGCCGTGAAGGGATCTCTTTTGGTTCGGTAACAAAACGTGATATGCTCTTTATACATTCTCTTACTAGTCCAAATCGATGTTTGGAACTAGTGGAAACCTATAAATTGATGGAACGAACAAATGAATACGTTCCCAATATGAAAGAAGAATTGCAATGGCTCAAAGATCGATGGGAAAAAGGATTTTATATTTTTGTTAATCAATAAATACGTTGTATTTATAAAAGTGCTTACCATAACAAATATAGAAGAGTCAAAGAATACGAATATAGCTTAGAAAAAAGCAAATCTTCTTAAAAGGGAAGTTTGCTTTTTTCTTATTCCCCCTTTTCGAGGGGATGGGCAAAAACCACTCTTAATGAAATTTATATTGACCAGATAACTGCTCTTGCGCCATACGAACTAAACGTTTCGTAATCTCTCCGCCTACTGATTTATTTGCTCGTGCTGTTGAATCCGCTCCAAGTGTAACACCAAACTCCTGAGCAATTCTCAATGGCACTTGCTGCAGCTGCTATCAGGATTTCATTTGAATTATTATTTTCGCGAATTTGCATTTCTTACACACCTCCGTTGATTTTGGTAATATCATGCTCTATTTCCAGTAAAATATGCAAAAAATTATTCTTTTAACTATTTTACATATATATCTATACTTTCACCTCTTCTGTGGGAAAAAATAAAGGCATAGACCATATCTATACCTTCTCCTATCCTACTTGATTTTGAATCCTCCTATTAACTCCTGTAACTCTTGGGAGAGCCAATTTAAAGAATTTGCTAGCTCTGCAATATCTTGTACATACATTTCTTGCTCTTTCATACTTATCTCAACATTACTACTGCTACTCTCATATGTATTTGCAATATGTGATAATTGATTTACAACCTGAACAATAGATTGACTATTTTCTAAAATATCTCTTGAATTACTCGAAATCGCTTTAATTTGATTTGTGACAGATTGTGCAGATTTTGAAATTTTTTCGAAGAAAGCGCCACTACTTTGAACAAGTATTATTCCTGATTCTACTTCCTTTAAACTCTTCTGCATGGATTTTACAGCCTCTTCTGTTGCAGCTTTGGTTTCATCAATTAATTTAGCTATATCTCTCGCAGATACCTCAGTCTTTTCCGCTACTATACGTACCTCTTCCGCAACAATTGAAAATTCTTTACCGATTTTTCCAGCACATGAGTCTTCAGTAGTAGCATTTAAAGCTAATAGATTCGTTTGATTTGAAACGGTTGTAATTACAGTAATAATTTCATTAATTTCATTAGATCGTTCTTCTAATGCATAAATAATAGAAGATACATCTTGAACCCTATCTCGGATTATTTTCATTTGATTAACAATTTGCTTAATCAAATCTTTCCCTTCTATAGAATGCTGTTCCATGCCTTCCGAAGCAGTAGCAACTTGTTTTGCAGCTCCCTTAATTTCTTTCATCTTACTTTCCATTTCTTGAACAATCACCAAACAGTTATGCACTACATGAGAATGTGCTCCTAATTTCAATCCTGTCATAGACCTTGCAATTTCTTGAAATGCCATACTATTCTCTTTTGTATTTGCCGACAATTCCTGTGAAGATGCCGAAACCTGTTCAGCAGTCTGCCTTACTTTATCTATAATTCTATTAAACTTTTCAATAGTGTTATTAAAATGGGAATTAGTTATCCCTATATCATCAGATCTTTCATTCAATTTAATACTTAAGTCCCCTTCACCAACTATACGTAAACCTTCCTGTAAATCCTTCAAGGGCGATAAAGAATTTCGTGAGATAAATATTTGAATCGTGGTTGCGATTGTTAATGAAATTATAATAAAGAGTAACCCTTGCGCTATAAATTTTTCCTTTGTAAGTGGAATAACAGAAGCGTCCAAATCCGCTGCAACAATTGCAATTATATTTTTATTTTCATCTGTAATTGGCTCTAAAATTGTTACCCAGAAACCTAATTCATCTTCATACACTTCTGTCATTTGTGCCTGTTTCGTTTTCATTACTTTATCGTATGTCTTCATCCAATGAGTAGGCTGCTCATAATAGTCACCTGGTTTTACAGAAACTACATTTGCTAATTCTGTATCCAAACCTACTATTTGTAATTCAACTTTATCATTTAGCTTTGCCCCTGTAACATATGTTTGGCCGACACTTTTCAAATCTTTTGTAGATTTATCTAATTGCTCTGTCAGCTTTTCTTTCTTCACTCTTTGTGCTGTGGGATCTTTTGCTACCCCTCTCACTATTTCTACATCTAATTGATTCCTTACTGTATCTCCTGTTTCAAAAGACTGCCTCTCAAATATAGACATCATACTATTTTGAAACATATTAAAACTTAACGCCCCCATACTTCCCACAAGCGTCAAAATTACTAATACCGTTAGTAATATATTTTTTTGAAGCAACGATAGTTTATGCCAATATTTTTTCATTAACATCACCTTTCTAATTTTCCATAATAAAAAACAAATTAGTAATACATTTAAAAGACACTCTATTCATTTTATTAGTATAAAGTAATGTTCAGGATTCTCTCCTGATAAAATAAAAAACGGACAATCTGGTCCGCTTTTTATTTTATGGTAATTCCTCATATTTCTCTATATTATTTTATGCCTTAGATTTATTTTGAAATAATTAAAACTTAAACCTATATATATTTTAATGCTGACAATTTAGCATAATAAATATCTTTACTTTTCAGGATTTGTTTACACATAAAACTCAGAGTTAATTAAAGAAACATTAGTGTTTTAGATGTAAACGCAGTAAATCAAAGAAAGACACTCTTTAAAGAGTATCTTTCCACTGTGCAGCCATATAATACTTGCTTCTTTCATCTTTAAATCAAGTAGGCAAACAACTAAATTGTTATGTTAATATTAGAAAAGAGCATAGCAATCTCTCCTCACCTATATAGCGATCTTCCTAAAACGTGTCTCCCTATAATTCCAAAATCCCCATAACTTCTTTCGTAAATAGTTTAAAATCAGTTAAATGTTTTTCAATAATTTTACGAACAATGTCCAAATTTACACTTTGATAATCATGAACAGCAATATTTCGAAATCCCACCATTGCCTTTAACTTATTTGCTAGCTCTGCGCTAAGTAATCCTGCTGTAACCAATAAATCAAAAGCCTCTCGACTAGATTGGGGTAGTCCTAATTTTTCCCCTGCAACAATATGCATTGCTAAATCAATACTCGCTTCACAAGCTCTTTGTATATTCAATATTATTGAATCTTGCTTTGTATAATCCTCTAAATTATCAGGGTTATTTCCATATACCTCTTGTATTCTTTTTATACAACGCTCTATTGTAGAAATTTTATTCAAAATAACTTCATTCTTCATATATAGAACCTCTTTTCTTTATATCCTCAAATACGATTTTGCGTTCCTCATTCAATTTTGAATACATTTTTAAAGTCTTCATTTCAAAAATTATTTTTCTCTCTTCATCCGAACAAAATATTGTCTTTCCTGTATGTATAATTTGAGCTTGGAAAACTGTAGAAGCTTCTGATAAATCAACTAAATCAACATCTCTATGAACAATATCCGCTAACTCCTGTGCTAATAAAAAACGTTCATAATTCCCTAATTTTATGTCACTTAAATAAGCTATATCAATATCACTATCATCTCGTTCTCTGTCCTCTGCTGTGGATCCAAATACAATTATCCAATAGGGATTCACGGTCTCTTGCAATTTTTCTATAATAGCTGTAATTATGCTTTGAAAAATCATTTAATTCATCCCCCTTATTATACTTGAATTTTATTATATCATAACCATTACCAAATCCATTAAGCTACAACAAATACATAAACAAAATTACGCGCTTATACCTGTAAAAGAAAAAGACCGACAATAACTGTCAGTCTTTCGCTTTTGAAACTCTAAAAAAATAGGGATATAATTCTCTAACAATAGTGCTTTTTATATGTTAATTCACCTTTAATTTTCCTTTTACTTTTGTAGGGAGTTCGTCTTTCTTAACCTCTTCCCAAGATTTCACACCTTTTTCCTCAGATTGACACTCCCACGGCTAAAGCCACAAGTCCTACACCTTACGGTGTAACGGATGGGATTCTTGAATGACTAACCGTTCGCAGTTCATTTCTGTTTTGAACAGCCTTCAAGATGAGGGTGTGCCATCACCCCTCCTAAGACAGACCATATAGGTTCTTAGGCTGATTGACTATTACCATCAACCACAGTTGCGTAGCGAATGTTCATCGCCCCAACGATATCACGATGCTTCTCAAATCCACATTGGCACTTATATTTTCTATCTTGTGCTTTGTTCTTTTCAGAACACTTCGGACAAGTTTGACTTGTATAAGAAGGATTCACATATTCGATCTTTATACCAACTAATGTGGCTTTGTACTCGATGAATTGAGCTAGACGAAAGAATGACCAAGTGTGTAGATTTTTTTCGTTTTTACGGCTTGTTCGTGCCGTCTGTCTAATGTTCGTTAGTTGCTCTAATCGAATGACAGAGATATTATTATTCGTTGCGAAATCAACGATTTTACGACTCACTTTGTGGTCTTGGTCTTGCATCCATCTTTGTTCTTTATCATCAAGTTGCCGAAGGGCATTCAATTTCTTAGCTTCTCCTAACTTCTTGCGAATACTACGAAACTTACGTTTCATATATTTGTTTTGTCTACCGTTTCCAAAGAAACGAACCTTATCATCGTCTGTGATGGCCACTGCAGGAACTTTGAGACCTAAGTCCACTCCTAAAATCTTTGCTCCCGTTTTTTCGTTTGTAGGGATTGTGACAGATATTTGAGCGATCCATTTAGCAGATTTCTTTGTGATACGAATTGTACCTAACTTGTGTTTCAATAATTCAAAATTGCGATTGTATTTGTCGGTTAATAAAGCACGAATCTTTAACCGAGTTGAACTTCCATTTACCATAAAGGGCATTGAAATGTGCGTGAAGTTAAATGAATAGTTTTGGTTATTCCACACGCAAACAGGTCTTTTTAGAATTGGAACGATTTTATATTTACTCTTTTTCACTTTTGTAGAAAATACACTTTTCGCATCTTTAATCGCTTGATTTTTAACCGCACTTGGAAGATTGGCTTCAATATCCTTTGTACTTTTCTTCGTGCTTTTCTTCGCTTCAACCATTTCAAATACCAGTGTATTAATGAGTTTAATATAATCGGAACTACTTTGTTCCAATAGCCTAATTTGTTCTTTTGTTGGAAGCAATTTAACTTTAACCGTGATGGTTTGTGTCACAAGTTTCACCCCCTCGTTTTTTGACTTTCAACATAATATTGTATTGTTTCACTTGATACATTCCCAGCAGTAGAAATAAAATAGGAACGTGTCCACAGACTTGGCAAATGCGCGAGATGAGAAAACTCTTCTCTTAAACGCTTCGACGTCACTCCTTTAATTTTCGCCATAATATCAGCAGGGCTAAGTGTTGGTAGTGCATGTAAGAACAAGTGAACATGGTCTTTGTCACATTCCATTGCAATAATAACAATACCTAGTTCGTTACATAGCTCTTGAACCAACGCTTTGAAACGTTCTTCTACTTTTGCGTTAAGAAAAATCTTTCTTCTGTATCGTGGGCAAAACACAAAATGGTAGTTAATTAAGGAAACTGTTGTTTTGGTTTTTCTATAATCATTTATCATACTTACAACGTATCAGTTTAATAACGAAACTGCAACATGAAAGGCGAAAAAATAAAGGACACCCACGTGCCACAAACCTTGCGGTTATTTAGTAGCTCTCCGTATCCAACCACACTTTCATCCCATGCCTAAAGACGATGGGCTTTCTCGTTCGGGAAGGGCTGTAAAATGCCTCTTTACGAAGGTTTTTTAACGCTGTAAACTCCATTGCTTTCTCTTTACCATCCTTATCAAATCCAGGTAATTTATATTGATAAGTCGTATCCCCATTTACATTTTTCTCTTTTAATTGTTCACCATCCTTAGTAATTTGCACATAATATGTATCTGTACCAAGATGGTTTAAGTTACAACCTGTTAATAATACTGTAAAGAAAACAACAACACTACACATAAGCATAATTCGTCCCATATTATTCACCTCACATCTCTTTTCACAAAAATTATCTCCTAATCTTCTTAATAGCAAAATTCATTTAGGTGACACTAACATTACGCTTTTGTAAGATAATAAATATCATTTACTTAAGCACTGATACGTTTTTTAACAACTTACAGATATACGCTAAAAAGAGAGCTAACGATTATGTGAACTCTCATAAAAATAAATAGTACCATTTAAAAAAGATTGATTAAATCATTTTTCTCTTTTAGTTAAAAGTACAACAGATAGGCTCTTATGCTATTACACATAAGAGCCTATCTGACTAGTATTATAAACAACTAGTTATATAAGATTCTTTCATACTAAATAAAAGGTATCTCTACAATTATTCTTGGAAAATGAAGCTAGAGTTCCCTTCACTATTAGCGGAATCCTCTTTCGGGAATGTAATAGTAGTTCCTTCATTCCCTTTATTTATTTCTTGTTCCTCTCGAAATACAATGGAAGAATCATTGCTTAAGTTTGGTGAAAAGCCAAGTTTAGATACAATGGCTTTTAAATCAGGTAAAACACCAATTTTATCAGAGGCTGGATCATTGGATTTCGTTCCTGTACTAGGATCACTTAAAATATCTCTAAGCTGTCTTGGTGTATATACTTTTCCCAGATTAGTTTTTGTAATTCCTTGAATTGATGCAGCAGCACCAGCAATGATAGGTGATGCACTAGATGTTCCACTAAAGCTAGAAGTATATAGATTTGTCATAAATTCACGTGGTTTAGCATCTGTTGTATCCACTGCATTCCCCCAGCCATATACATCTACCCTACTACCATAATTAGAGAAATATGAACGTTTATGAGGGACCCTTGCAGAAGCTGCTCCAACCATAATCGCCCCTGAATCTTTGAAATCAGGACTATTACGATTTAAAACTTGTTTACCATTACGGTCTCTAAATTGATCCAAGTTATTTCCGCCGTTTGCACCTGCTTCAATAATAATAATTCCCTTATTTGTTCCCAGACGAATTGCATCAAATATATCCGGTTTTACTTCTACAGGAAGATAGTTCTTATCTCCATATCCTTCATAAGTTGCTTGAGCTTCTAATAAAAGAATATCTCCAGCTTGCATATTGTTAACCGTACTTAATATAGCATCAGCTGTATTATACATACCGTTGTCTCTAATCTGAGATACAACCTTTACCTTAGCTTTTGGTGCAATCCCAATTCCACCTATGTTATTATCTTCTGCAGAAACAATTCCTAAGACTGAGGTACCATGATCATGGTGTTCACTCTTGTTCTGTCCGGACATCAATTCGATCTTCTGATTCACTAAATCTTCATGACTAAATAACCAGCCATACTCCATATCTACAAAAGTTGTTCCTTTTCCATCTCCACCTTTTATACTCCAGGCATAAGGTGCATTGATTCCTAATGGTGCTGGTTCAAGGTAACCTTGCCTTGTAAGTCTAGGTTCATCATATGGATTAACTGATAAATTGGATAAACGCTCTTCAGGTGGAGCTTCTTCTTCCTGTAAATATGCCGTTTCAACAAGAGATGATTTCTCAAATTTTACAAGCAATGCTTGTACATCAATATCACCTTGGGTTTCTACAATATAATAGTTTAGCAAATTAGAAGAAATATGATCAGAGTCTTTTATTTCTTTACCTAGATTTTTAATTTCTTTAGGATTTAAAGAACTAAAAAGTCGATTTATAGTTACATTTGGATATTCGGCTAAAATTCCAATTAATTCAGGGTCTTGTTTTTCTTCTTTAATGAATTTTTCTATCCCATCCTGATATGGCAAATTTGCTGCATTTTTAAATTTCAAAATTAATTGTTTAGTAACTTGCTTATGTACAATAGAATTCAATTGCTTATTTGAATAATCGTAACTAGCTGCGTAGGCAATTTCTGATTTTTCACTTGGGAGTAGTCCGCCCACCCCATTAAATGCTGTTAATGCAATTGAAGAAACTAGAATTCCCTTAAAAATTTTCAAATCGTGCACCTCTTTTAATTTATATATGATTATAAAAAACTATAGATTACCTAACTTCTTTTTTATACAAGCGTCTTATATTTAGGGTTATATTTTCAACTCCATTCATTTTTTTATATTCACTTATATATCATTAATACAACTAGTTCATACCATCAAATCTATTACTTTAGTCGCATTACCGTAACCAGTATAGTTACAACTATAATAAATAGTCAACCTTATTTTTTATGCAATTTCGCATTTTAAAGAGTGTATACTTCTATCAACTTACTACTAATTATTTTAATATGAGTCTTATTCTCCTCATATTAAACCGATCTCTTATTTAAGTATAAAACCTTTACATTTTAAGAGAAGTTGGGCTTCTATCATTTTAAGTAATTGCATATATGTAATTAAAGGCATATAAGGGGGATTGAAAAATGGTAATTTCAAGACAAGATTCCTGGACTAACGATAACGATTCACTTCTCGCAACAATAGTACTTCAAAATATTCGTGACGGTGGAACACAATTAGCTGCATTTAAAGAGGTAGCTAAGCAATTAGCTAGGACACCTGCTGCTTGCGGATTTCGTTGGAACTCATGCGTACGAAAACAATACGAAGAAGAAATACAACAGGCTAAACAAAATCAAAAAACTGGAAATAACAAGTCCCCCATCCAACAAACAAAAGAAACAAGCTCTTTATCTATTACATTAGATGACATTATTATCTTTCTACAAAATTATAAAGCAGTGAGTGAAGTGAACGATTTACAACAGCAAATTGAATATTTAACGGCAGAGAATAAATCCCTTCTACAACGGTTAACTACATACGAAGAAGAGTATCGTATGTTACTTAACCATATCGATAAGACAAGAAACTTGATTGTAGTCAAATAAGAAGAAGAAACAAATTAATTTTTATCATGTTAAAATCGTAGCTTGCCAAAATTACTATGTATGAATTAATTTCAATACATTATAAATGATAATAAGTAAAGCGCACGTTTATTGTTAATAAACGTGCGCTTTACTTAATTCATAAAATAGAAATTTTTTTCAACTCGATAACACTTTTAAAATTAAGATGTTTGTTTTATAGGTATCTGTTTGCTTCTATTCTCAACAAGTCTATCTAATAATAAGTAAACAAATCCAGACATAACACATCCCACACCTAAGATTGTAAATAATATATGCCCTAGAAGATGCTCCAGTAATAAACCGCCTAAAAGAGGCCCTAATATATTACCTGTAATCCACTGCAGATTAGCAGCTCCCATATAAGTACCCCTCAAATGTTCTGGAGCCAAATTAGCAACGAATGTCATTTGGACAGGCGACATAATCATTTCTCCTACTGTATAAACTGTATAAGTTATTAATAATGAACTTAGAATAACTAAATCATTTGCGTTTATTACTTGAAACCACTTTGGTAACCATCCTATTGCCAAAAGACCAATACCAAAAAGAATTGCGCCATATAGCATTGATTTCCCAATCGATTTGTGAGTTAACCATTTTGAAATGGGAAATTGAAAAAACACAACTAATAGGCCATTTAACGTCATTAAATATGGAAATGGATTACTATTTCCAAAAATCATTGTCTTCTCATTACTAAAATGAAGCGGTAACATACCTTCCGATTGCGAGAATCCCATAAATATAATGATTCCTGTAACTATATAGAAAAGTAATATCCTATCCCTTATAACAACTCTTAATGTGGATCTTATTGAATTTTCAGGTGTTTCTTCATGTATCATGACATTTTTAGGTTTGGTTTCCTTTAAAAACAGTACCATTAATATTGTATAAAACAGCATGGTTCCAGAAGTAATCAAAAAGATGACATCTTTTGATACAACTACAACTGCTGCGCCAATTATAGGACCTATCGCTGCTCCTATATTATGAGCCATTCTAAGTAATCCATATGCCTCAGTTCTTTTTTCTGGTTCTGTTACATCCGTAACCATTGCAGATGCGGCTGGTTCAAAAAAAGAGTTACATAACCCTAAACCGATAGATAAGATTGCATATGCTATAAAACCATCTATGAACAAAAAAAACAGCATTAATAACCCATTACTAGCCATAGAGAGTACCATAGTTGGTTTCCGGCCATAAGTATCTGCTATATGCCCTCCAATTAACGAGCCTATACTTGCTGCAATTGGAGATAAAGCTATGATCACACCTACCTCAAGCAAAGAATCTACTTTATCCTTTAAATATAATGCGAAAAATGGCATTAACATCATCATTGCAATACCATTTAAAGCTTCTCCAATAAAGCGAATCCATACATTAAGGTCCATCCCCTTGAACTCTTTCCATGTACTTCTCATATATACCTCACCTATGCTCACTGTATATTTTTTATTACGTAAAGAGCTTTATAGCACTTTTACCAAAATCTAAATTTAGCAAAATAAACTACCAATTCATAAAAATACTTATCTTTTGATAAAATAATATAAACTCGTACCAATAATCTCCAGTGCATCTTGCATACGTTGAGCCGAGATGTTTTCTAATACGGTATCTTGAGGTGTATGGAAAACCCTTTCAACATGATAAATAAGAGGATCCCAACTCTCTACATCCATCCAAATAAATAAAGCAGAGGGAATTCCAGCTTGATTAAATGGTACATGATCACTAGAATCAAACTTTCCAGTTAATACAACCGATTTCCCCAATTCTTTACTAGTAGCTACAGCAGTATTTGTTACTTCATTTTGAGAGCCATCTAACGTCATTGCATATAAATCCTTAGCCTGATGATAACTTGTTGCAATCATATCTGCATTAAACACTCCTCGAATACGTGTTTTGTCTTTATCAGATAACTGATTAACATAATGATAAGCTCCTAAAGATTCATTTTCTTCCGCTCCAAAAGCAATAAATTGAATTTCTTTATTAGTCTCTATATCCTTAAAATTGTAAGCCAACTCTAATAAAAGCCCTACTCCAGAAGCATTATCGTTTGCTCCAGGTGCCCCGATAACACTATCATAATGAGCACTCATTATTGCTACTTCCTCATCACCTGTCGTATGTTTAGGCTTTTTTTTCGCAATAACATTTAATGAGCGTAAATTTACTTCTTGCTTTGCCTTTAAACTGACTACATTTTGATTATGTAATAATTTTTCTTTCATTCTAATCCACTGATTATAGGCAAGTCCAAATACAGGTATCGATTGTTTCTTTTTTAAAACTGGATTAAAAGCTTCTCCATAGTTCCCTCTATCCCCAATCGTACTATATAACAACACACCTTTTGCTCCCTTTATCGCTACATGCTCAACCTGTTCATTATATTTTTCAATAGTATCGGCTTGTTCTAATAATACTATTTTCCCATGGATTGACTCAGATAAACTATTAATATTGGTCTCTTTTCCTATAAAAACTACCGAGCCAACCACTGGATTTTTAGATATAAATGCATTAGATGCTGCCCCAACCTGCCAATCTTTTTCCCCATACATACTAAAAGAAATACTTCCAATATATTGATCAGGTACAGGAAGTGCTTGATATTCAACCTCATACCCTAATTTCTGCAATGTATCTCCAATGTATTTAGCTGCTCTATGTTCTTGCATAGTTCCACTTGGCCGTGGACCAATTTTTTCAGAAAGAAAACGTATATTTTCAATGGCACGACTAGCACGAACTTGTTCTGTCACAGGAGAATACAGATTATTATTAACCATAGCATTTACTTTTACTGGTTCTCCATATGGAGTACGCTGTTCAACTATAGAGCGAAGCTTTGCAGACGCTAAAGAACTACATGGCTATCGATACGCTCGGTTTCGAGGGCTGAAGTCTGTCCAAATGCAGGCTTACCTCACCGCCGCTTGTCAAAACATGAAAAAATAGCCCTCCACTTAACCAAAAAGGGGTTGGTGGAGGGCTATTTTTCTAAATTTTATTATTTTATGTTGTTTTCTTTCACTAAAACCAAAAAAGATGCCAGAGTGTTGGGAACCCTAAAGGGTTTCCCAACACTCTGTAAAATACACATACATAATGTATGTGTATTTTCATTTTCTCTATTTCTAAGAGTAGTTTTTAGTCTACATTACATTTTTTCTAGTATTTCTTGTCTCTCACACCATTTCGTTAACTTTTCTAATGCTTTTTTAGACAATCGTTTTGTTTTATGATTACAAAATCTAGATAACGTCGATGGAGAAATACTAACTTCATCAGCTATTTCTCGAATACTTACATGTTTTTCATTATGCACTTTCAATATTTGATCACGGATTTTCTTCTCTCTTTGTTCGACTGGTTCTACAGTCTCTTTAACTTCTTCAACAACTGTCACTACAGGTAATTGTTCTTGTGGTTCCTCTATAACTTTCTTTCCTATTCCCCTATCCATTGACTGTAACATTTCCTCAGGCGGTAAAATAGTTATTCCTAAGTTAGAGTAATAATTTTTAAACCAGTTACGTTTCCCAATTTGTTGTTCATCCAGAGGATCACTATACTGCCAATGAGAGATTACTTTTTCATTTTCTAAATCCATTAGAACATTTTCTAACTGTTCTCTAATACGATTCGGCTTCCAATCTTTTGGAATATCCATTACTGATAGTAAACCCTTGTCCCCTCCTATAGAATATGGCTTTTTCAATGATGAATACATTTGTCTAATTCTCCATTGCCATGTTAAATATCGAATTAACCTTTTATGATATTTATGTCTATAACTATTGTATTCAAGTGCTTTTTTTGACAATAATGCTGTTGTATTATTTGATCCGTATAAATAATTCGTTAAAAAACTACCTGGCTTAATACGACAAGATTCAATCCCCATATATTCGTTTGTAACACTATGTCTCCACAATACAACCGAATCTAAAACAAATAACCTTTTAATAACCTCACGCTTTAATTCTACTCGTTCTCCATCGTCATCACGATCGTTTAGTACTACGACCTCATTATCATCATTTAAATAGATAAAAATACTTGCTAAAGCCGCAATTCTCTTTGCTATTTTAATTTTATCTTCCGCTCGATAATATTCTTTATTTTTGACGACTGTCTTTGGAATATTGCACATCTCTAAAACTTGCTCATATGAAAAATCAATGAATTCATCTGGAGATTTTGCCTCATTTATCCACTGTATTGTAATTGCATCTAAACAGTCTGCCGTTAAATCATCCATATTACTCATTACATCATCAACAAGGGTATTCCATCGAGCTGATTCTTCAGTGTTTGTAAGTCTTAAATCCTCGTCTTTGTGTGAAGAAAGTTGAGCTACACCATTAGAAGACTTCGTTTCAATGGGATACTGTAGGACTTTACTTTTTTCATCTTCTTCAAATTGATTCTTTGCAATTCCATCTCTTAGTTTATAATAAACAGCAGAATTATTTACTTCGTAATAATCCTCATGGTTCACTATATTTGTCTTATCTATATTTTGATCATTTTCTAATATTATGGAATTTGAAGGTCCTACATCTTGAAATTCTTTTTCTATAAATCCTTCAATTTCTTTATATATTTCTTCCTTATAAGAATCAATTTTTGCATAAATTTGTACTAATGTAACTCCGGACTCTTGCTTTTTCTCTAACCAAGATACTAATGCAGTAAATGATGGAGAAGCATAGGGTGAGGTTAGTACTTTATTATTATTGTTTTTAACATCTTTAAAGTATGCATTCCATTTATTCCATAATGGCTCATTCGTTTTATAAATTGGCTCAGAGATTAGCAATGCATCTCGGAACATTTGTAATAAGTTATCCACTTTATATTCCTCCCTAAACCATGGATCACAACAAAGTAGTTTTCATCATAAAAATCTTTACTACTATTATATTTAATTTATTGTAACAGATAATTAAAAGGTTTTGCTGTTTCTTCTCCTTAACTCTACAACTTGCAACATGTTTGCTCTTTCTTTTCCCTATTCCTCTTTACTTGCATTCCTTTTGCGCTTTTCTTTCCTTAACTCTACAACTTGCAACATGTTTACTCTTTCTTTTCCCTATTCCTCTTTACTTGCATTCCTTTTGCGCTTTTCTTTCCTTAACTCTACAACTTGCAACACGTTTGCTCTTTCTTTTCCCTATTCCTCTTTACTTGCATTCCTTTTGCGCTTTTCTTTCCTTAACTCTACAACTTGCAACACGTTTGCTCTTTCTTTTCCCTATTCCTCTTTACTTGCATTCCTTTTGCGCTTTTCTTTCCTTAACTCTACAACTTGCAACACGTTTGCTCTTTCTTTTCCCTATTCCTCTTTACTTGCATTCCTTTTGCGCTTTTCTTTCCTTAACTCTACAACTTGCAACACGTTTGCGGTATCCTTACCCTACTTCGTCCAACTTGCAACAGTACAATCTTTTCTCAACCTAATACATTACACACAAAATCGTTCTAGTTTAAAATTTTTAAGTGTGTTTTTTATATTTACAACAAGTTATACAAATAAAACGCAACATATTTGCGGTATCCTTCCCCTAACTTTTTTGGCATTTTCACTCGAATCTCTTATATATCAAGGGATTAGATGTTTTTTACTTATTCATTTACATATAACTCAACTTGCAACACGTTTGCGGTATCCTTACCCTTATTTTTTCATAAGATGCAACACTGTTTGCGGTATCCTTACCCTATCGCAATTCATAAAACTCTAATAAAACCTATCATATCAACGATAATCGGTATAATTTACGGTTAATAGGCGTACTTCTTAACTTGCAACATGTTTGCGGTATCCTTACCCTTATTTTTTTGGCATTTCCACTTAAATCCCTTATATATCAAGGGGTTAGGTGTTTCTTTACTTATTCATTTACATATAATTCAACTTGCAACACGTTTGCGGTATCCTTAACACAAAAAAAATCAGTAGAATTCTCCAATCCCTTGATACACTTGCCTTTAGAGGCTGTTGCAAGTTGCTATTTTTCTTCTTAAAGGAGCACCTTTCACCATTTTTCGATTTGCTATAATCATAATTGGTATATTTTATAGTCTTTTAGCATATATTTCTGAATTTGTAGAACGGAGGTGAAAAAGATGGGGAAATCATTTATTATTCAAAATCAGCGTAGCTTAAATGGTGAAACAACAAATGCAGTTTTAGTAACACTAAAGTCTTGGCAAAAGTTTGTAGAAGCATTTGAAAAGAAGTACTACAGCTATAAAGATACATATTTAGAAGATATTCTGCAGCACATGACATACGAAGAACGTATTGCGGATGTAGAAGGCTTTGTCGAACAAGCTAAACCATCTTTTTCACGTCGTGCAATGTCTGCACTTGCAGAGAAAACAGGAAGAAAACATAAATTATATGGTATTACGAATGCAGATCTTGAAGTGTTCTTATATCTACATAAGAAATGTTATACAAATGGTGTCATTCCAAATGTAACGATACATATGATGTGGGAAGATTACAAGCAATATAAAGAAGAATTTGCTTATATCCAGCACTCACAATTCTATATCGCTCTAAAGAAATTAAGCATACATAACATAATCGCTATCGAAAATGGCGTAGATGGCCGCTATACAATCAAACTTACTCATTTTATGAATGAAGAAACAGAAAAGACAAATCCATACGTATATATTAGTCCTGTTGTATTTACAAAGGCTTTCTTCAAGCTATCTGTAGCAGCTAAGAAACTATTCTTAGACATTGCTATGCAACAACATACAGAAACAACGTTAAAGCGTTCTTTGGACAAGCAGGATGAAAGAGGTAACAAAACTCACTTTGGTGGGATGTATCGTTTCTTACATAAAAAATATCCGCACCAGATCCGTGCGGTTATCGAAGAATTAACAACTGCATTACCGTGTACGGAGAATCCCCTATTCAAAATTTGCAAAATGCAAAAAGGTGTAAAGCATACAAAACGATATACAACCTTATATCTATCTATCCATTCAGACTTCTTATGTACGAAAGAATCTGGAGAAGAGCAACACAGGGATCCATTTACACCAAAAGCTACCTATGCTCGTAAAGCGAAATTTATTGAATCGGTCCTACAAGAAATGAATATCGGTGAACTGTCTTCAGACATGAATAAATTCGTTCATGTTTTAAAGCATACTTGTCATCGTCAAATTCGTGGTGTGATTCGTGGACTTCGTGACATGGTTGATCGAAAAGAAGGATATCCAACGAAAATTGTATATACATTGAAAAAATTATTGCATCAAACATCTCAATATCAAATTCTTGATACTGCGGCGAAAGAAGGCATCTACCCTCT
The DNA here is from genome assembly GCF_016650565.1 of Bacillus sp. TH50. NCBI lineage: Bacteria > Bacillati > Bacillota > Bacilli > Caryophanales > Bacillaceae > Bacillus > Bacillus sp. TH50. The sequence continues at coordinate 285,253 of NZ_JAEKFM010000008.1, forward strand.
TATTGTGCAACATGTACCAAAAGAGAGAAATAGTGACCGTGAACAAGCTGTCTTTAATTTTGGTCTACATTATTCCATGTACTCTCTTCGCAACATTAAGAAGATGTTTAAAAATGTGCATGCACTACTAAAGCAGAAGTTTGCGGTACCAGTGACGGAAGAATCTTATCACCGTAATTACCTAAAATACCAGGAAGAAACGTTATTTAGAAAATATGCATATGATCAGGGAGTGAATCTCCATGCATATATCGCTTTAGAAATTGAAATGCGTGAAAAATTAAAAGTTCGTGGCCATAAAGAACGCACGATTCCAAGTGATGTACGTGAATGGTTTATCGAGGCAATTGATAAGCTGCCACAAGAAAAACTTCGTGTTATTGAGCTACCAAAACAGTTTAATTTACTAGAGTTTATGCGGACATTCGAACGTTTAGTACGTGCTGATGTAACAATAACAGCTCCAGATCAGGTGCTAACCGCAATGGAAATAAAATAATAGCAACGAGCTCTCTATTTTTGAAAAAATCGAAAGTAGAGGGCTATTCGTGTTTGTTTTATTAGTAACCCTTTTCTAATACTCTATTTATAAATACCAAATCAGAAGGACTTCATGTAAAATGGAGTCTTTTTTTATGCACTTCTATACAAATTTTCTTCTATCTATACATAACTCTCCACATAACACTAGGGAGTATTCTTCTTCTGAAGTAAAACCTATCCTACTATACCTACAAAAAATCGGAAGGAAAATTATAAAAAACAGTGGATATGAGGACAAATATGATCAAATGTGAATAATATTTTCCCAATAGCCTTGAAAATACTAGTGCCGTTCAATCCATCTAATAAAAATCATCAATAATAGTGTGGATTATGTGTAAATACTGAATAATGTTAACAAATAGCAGCTTTATCTGGACAAATTGTGGATATTTCTTCGATGAATACTACTCCATTTACCAAAATAATGAAAATCCGCCCTGTTTACATGGTTGAATAAATATAATGTAATCTGTATCAATTTCTTTCCGATTTCATGTAGAAACATATAATTTTCTTTATGCTTTTTTGTAGAATTGAAAGTCTATTAATCCTTGAATCTACGGAAACATTTTCTACAATTTATGATTTTTTATGCTCTTATATCAAATTTTCCCTTGTGGGAGTAAGTCTATTCCCTATTTTTGATAACCTATAAAAGTTTTATCTTTATTTCTTTTTAATATATAAGATATATATTTATAATAGATTTTAATATTACTAGTATGCCTGTTAATACGATGTCAGACCTAATTGAAAATATTTGTAAATTCAGTTATAATAATGGTAATTAAACATATCATTACCCCACATACTAAAGGACAAACCTATATATCCCTAACAGGACTAGGTTTGTCCTTTTTTCATTATATTAAACAATTAATAATTGGAGGATTCAACATGGCTGCCTTAAAAGAGGTTCTGGTGCAAAAACTTCAGGACAATTGCAATAAATCTACAAATCTTGGACATACTGATACTACTAATCTAAAGAAGGTGCGTGATTGGTATGGAAAAGGAATATGTATTCAAATGGAAACATTATCAGCCTGATATTATTTTGTTAACGGTAAGAGGGTACCTACGGTACAACCTCAGTTTTCGTGATTTAGTGGAAATGATGGAGGAACGGGGCTTATCCATTTCTCATACAACGATTATGCGTTGGGTTCATCAGTACGGTCCTGAATTGGACAAACGAATCCGACGTCACCTTAAACAAACAAATGACTCCTGGAGAGTCGATGAAACATATATCAAAGTAAAAGGGCAATGGATGTACCTGTATCGTGCTGTTGATTCAAAAGGAAATACAATCGATTTTTACCTAAGCAAAACAAGAGACCAGAAGGCTGCAAAGCACTTTTTCAAGAAGGCCTTGCAGTCTTTTCATGTTTCAAAACCTCCTGTTATAACAGTCGATAAAAATCCAGCTTATCCTATTGCAATTGAACAGTTGAAAAAAGAAAAAAGCATACCTGGTGGTATGCGACTTAGACAACAAAAGTACTTGAATAACATAGTAGAACAAGATCATCGTTTTATAAAGAAGCGAATTCGTTCTATGCTAGGGTTCAAATGTTTTGACACAGCTACATCCATTCTTTCTGGAGTAGAAGTCATGCATATGATTAAAAAAGAACAGGTTGATTTACGGGACCAGTCTGTCCAAAATCAAAAAGAATTCATCCATCAATTGTTTGGGCTTGCGGCATAAGATACGATTCCGTTAGGAATCTATGCGCTTTATTATCTTTTATTCTATTTTTGCACCAAAACCGACGGTATCATTATACAGCTTATTTAGAAGAGTCATGTACATTTCGAAGAAGTTCTTCAATAAGTATTGTTTTTTCATTCACCTTTGTGGCATATGTGAAATCACCATAACAATATGGATACCTAAAATTATTTTTATTTCCACCACAAGTGTACATCGCTGGGTTTTGATTAACTTTCATCTTAGAAAACTTTTTGGCCGAATCTTCCGAGTGTTGTTTAACTTCTTGACTAGCAATAAAATCAATATACCCTGGCCCCATATTATAGCTTTGAATAATTGTATCCATGCTAACATCTTTTTCCGTTCCATATTTGTACATTTTAGCAAAGTGTTTTACCCCTTGTTTAATGCTCAAGCTTGTCTCTTGAATTTCATTTGGCTTTAATCCAAGTGATTCAGATGACTGCATAGGGTCGTTTCCCTCACCTCTACTCTCTTGGTACATAATTCCTAATAAAACTGCTGTTTTCCCTCCTAAATTATATTTTTCTAATTCTTTTTTCAAGGTAGGCTCATATTGCAATACACGTTTTTCGGTAGCGAGCGCTTTATTTTGTTGAATATTAGTTTTATGATTAAAATATAGTATTCCAAGCATTGTTCCTAAACCTAAAATACTAATAAAGAATAATATAATAATTTGTTTTTTACTCGTATTCTTCATATATTCCTCCTCGTATAAGAAATTCCATTTTTCAATGGTGGTTGGTTATTTACAAAAGATGTAATAATCATCTATTTCCCTGCCCCTTTTTAGACTCAAATTCATTTCCTTTAGGTTTAAAGTTTAATATAGAAATTTAAAAATAAAGTAAAGATAAGATAAAGATAAGATAAAGATAAGATAAAGTACATTTTTTAGAGTACTTTAAAAAGATATTGGTACAAACGGATATGTGGGACAACTTGTTGATATGAATGGATATAGTGATAATGGAGAGGTTATTGTACAAATTATTAATTATGGAGATATCATTCCAGAAGAAGATTTACCACCTTCTAACAATCAGCATCACAAACGGCTTAATAGATTATCAAAAAGAAAAAAGCTCTGCACTATGCAGGCTTTCTTTATGATTTCACTGTTAAATTATTCATAAAATTTTCTATAGAATTCGCCTGGAATATACGGAAATAAGGAGATTGAACGTCGTAATGTTTGTCAGTAATGATAAGGATTGAAGGAAAGAATTTAGAAGCTTTCGGTTGCCAATATTCATTATGCCATTCTTGGTTATGGAAGTATAACTCATATCTATTTATCTTATCTTGCATTAGCTTTTTACTGTACACTGACTTTTGAACTTCAATAAAGAATGGCGATCTACGCCATATTGTAAAAGCATCCGGCTCCATATATTCTTTCCTATACTTTGGTTCAACTTGGAATAGTTTAGGATTTTCATAATGAACGAGTTGTTTGTATACGTCCACAATACCAAGGAAATGAGGAATTTTTTGACTCGTTTTTCTGATAGAACTGGGTTGTGGAAAATAAATGTATGGGTGCTGCAATACGTTAGCATCAACATAGCCGTCTCTTCTTAATCGTTTCATAACCGTATTACAACAAGTTACCGCATTCTTTAAGCCTTGAAAATGCAAGTCAATAATATCGTCACGGGACATGCATCTAAATCGATTCAAATCATTCAGGATTCCTTTATCTCTACTCTTCATCATCTAACACCCCAAATAGCGGCATTTCTTCCTGCAAAGAATTATGGAGTATCCTCTCTCCTTTAGACATGCGATACGGTTCAACAATTTGTTTCGCCTTACTTAATTCCAAATAAGGAGCTTGCACTTTCTTTAATCCATTTCGTTTTAAAATCATTTGGCCAGATTGCTCTAAATGCTCTGAACCAGGAGTACCCATGATATTACTATTAATTGCACTATCACATTTAAAGCCGATTCTAACGGTCATATTTAGCTTTAACTTACCATCCAACACTTTCGCATCTGGCCGCTGCATACTAAGCATAAGAAACACCCCAAGTGATCGGCCGACTGCTGAAATCTTTTCAATTGTAGTCATACACTCTTTTTCATCTTTTAGCATGGCCACTTCATCAATAGCAAGTAGAATATATGGTTTTTGATGATCTGGATTTAACTTGTTGTACGCATCAATATGATCAACCTCATATTCTTCCATAAGTTTTCTTCGTTCTCTAATTTCCTTCCACATCTTTTGAAGCATTATTTTCATTTCAATTTCTTCCATACAAACTTCTTTTACATGCTTCACTCTTCGCAAGAAATGAAATTCAGAGTTTTTTAAATCTCCAAGATACAAATGCAACGTATCAGGAGACATATATTGAATGAGTGTGGATAGTACAACACGTACCATACTACTTTTCCCGCTTCCCGTTTCACCTGCTATTAATAAGTGTGGTGTATTGGAATCAACCATATCGTACGTAATCGTTTTTCCAAATTGATCCCGGCCAACCACAACAGGAAGACGGTACCCTTTTAATAAGGGCTGCCATTCTTTATAACAGTAATTGTATGGTTTTAGTCCAGCATCTGAACGGAATACATGTAGTACAAACTTTTTCACATCCCCTTCAATCGTAAGATTCCGTCCTAATATTTGCTGAAAACAAAACCACTTCTTTTCAATCTTCTGTGGATCTAATCCGTTTGGTATGGTAAAAACATACCTCACGCTTTCTGCTGAAGAAGAAACATTATGTACCTTTGGATAAATAGGCACTTTTCCCCCACGCGTTTGATGTTCCGTATATAAACCTGCTTTTCCGAACACCTCCATAAGCTGATTCCTTAACCTTTGCGTACGAACCCACTCCTTTATAATCCCCATTACTCCCTTCCCTCCTTAAAACATGATTACGATACGAACAAATACATATCCAATCAAACAAACTCCACCAATTCGCGTTCCGTGATAAATACCTTCACTTACAAATTTAGCTGCTGATATATAGTCATGTCGCACCAAGTATTTTTCTAACATGACTGCTCCGATTAAAATCGTTCCCATAACTCCTAATGCAATGTAAGTATGTAATACCTGATCCGACATATGAAGGAATGCGAAAGGACTTAATGAATTGTATTTACGAATTTTCTTTTCTTTATCTTTGTATGACCGATCCATAAACTTGCGAAAAGGAATTGTTTCTTTCCTAGCACGCATTTAAATGCCCCCTTTATAAACAGAATTTAGAATGTAGATATTACATAGCTTCATCTACTTAATACCGTGGTAGTTTTACCTTGGTAGAAATCTTGATAAATACTATGGTAATCATTCGCAACTTACTTTGGTAACCTCGTATTCTTCTACCTTAATAAATACCGTGGTAGCTGCTTTGATACATCATATTGTGGACAGCTTGTACATTATGTAAAAAACTTTTGCCGTCTATGCGAATAGTTTTTTACATTTATGTCCACAATGTTGAAAATAGGTTCAGGAGGGATTTAAGTGTTTTGGAAATTCGGAGGGAAAAACCGAACGAAATTAGGTGATTTTTTAGATCGGAATGGCTTCACCCAAAATGATTTAGAAAAGATCGCGAAATTAAGTCGTCCTACAGTTTCAAAGGCGTGCAATGATAAAGAATACATACCTAGTCCAACTGTAATGAAAAAGATTTTAAAAGTTATTAGGCAAATAAAACCAAACGTTAAATCTACCGACTTTTGGGATATGTAAAAACTGGCTAACTAGAGTCAGTTTTATTTTTTTATAAAAACCCCTTCATAAGAGAACGTATATTCGTGTATAATAAGAACAGATGTTCTTATCGTTAAGGAGGCGTAAAGGTGTATGACTACTCAATTTTGCCGAATCGAATTGTTTTATGTGTAGATCTTCGAAGCTTTTATGCTTCAGTTAGTTGCATCAAGATGGGATTAGACCCACTACATACCAAATTAGCTGTAGTAGGAGATGTGAACAGAAATGGCTCTATTGTTTTGGCTGCAACACCACCACTAAAGGCATTAGGCGTTAAAAAAATGGCAAGGTTGTACGAAATACCACGGCGTAAAGACATTCTTGTGGTAAATCCAATCATGGGAACTTATATAAAATGCTCAAATTACATAACGAAATTAGCTCTACAATATGTTCCTATTGAAGATTTTCACCAATACAGCATCGATGAATTCTTTATGGATATTACAAATAGTATCCATCTGTTTGCGAATGAACCTTATGAATTTGCGCTGAAATTCAAACGTGAAATATATGAGAAAACAAGAATTGAATGCACGATTGGGATTGGACCTAATCCTTTAATGAGCAAGATCGCTTTAGATGTGGAAGCGAAGAAGACAAAAGACTGCGTCGCATATTGGAAGTACGAAGATGTCCCCATAAAATTATGGCCGATACGACCACTTAGTAAGTTTTGGGGAATTTCGAGTAAAACAGAAGTTAAGTTAAATCGAAAAGGAATACATTCAATTGGAGACTTAGCGCAATACCCGCTCAAATACTTAAAACAAAGTTTTGGAATTTTGGGCGAAGAATTACACTTACATAGCAACGGTATTGATTTTAGCCGCATTGCAGAAAAATACATACCAGCAACAACTTCAATTGGTAAAAGTCAAATACTCATGCGTAATTACACAATAGAAGAATTTCCGATTATCCTTCTGGAACATATCGAGGAAGTTTGTTATCGGCTAAGAAGACATAATAAACTTGCTCAAACCATACAATTTTCTATTGGTTATAGTAAAAATTATGCTGGCGGTTTCAGGAAAACTCACACTTTAAACCGACCTACCAATTTAACAATGGATATTTATCGAATATGTACATACTTTTTACATGAGTTATATACAGGTGAACCCATTAGATCAATTAATGTTTCTTTAACCAACTTAATCAATGAAGGCGAAGAACAAATCTCTCTTTTCGATAACATCATGCAACGGGAAAAAGAAATAAAATTAACTAAGGTGATGGATGAAATACGCACTAAATTTGGCAAGAACAGCATATTACGAGGAGTTTCTTATACAAATAGTGCTACAGCAAGATATAGAAACACATTGTTAGGAGGACATAAATCATGAACAACACTAATATGCCAAAAGGAAGAGGAATGGTAAAATGGACTCCATTTGCTGCGATGCCGGAACAATTTGCTGGTATCCGTGAGATCATTAAAGAAAAAAATAAAATAACGCGTCCAATATTAACACCAGAAGAAAAAGAACTTATTGAAAACTTATTATTATGCTCATTGCTTTCCGAAGAAGAAATATTGATTACATATTACGAAGATGGCTATCTGCTTACTAACTACATGACCGTGACTGATATTGATCCATTGAATTGTTCTATTATATGTACAGATGCTTTTTATAACAGGATTACTCTTAAATTTATGGATGTTGTTGATGCAAAATAAAAATAAAGGGTCTACTAGATTCTGGTGTAAATATATAATAAAGAACAAAAACAACAATAAATCTCTAACGGGATCTCCCCTTATACTATAAGATCAAATACTTGATGAATGAATTTATTCTGATTTTGAACTGACTGGTTGATATTATCCCCTTAAGGTAGACAGTGTAAAAAGACCATGAATACACATGGATGTTACACTTTTACTTGAAGGGGATTTTATTATGGTTAAAAAAGGGGATAAATTTCAAACTTATTCAGATAAATTAAAGATACAAGTTGTAAAAAATTATTTAAATGGTGAGGGTAGCCAATCAGCTATAGCGAAGAAATATAAGCTTAGAAGTAGAACACAGTTAATGAATTGGGTCCGGAAATATCAAAAAATAGGTGATATTTCAGACTTGCGGGGGCAAAAAATGGTGGTAATAACGGCTTAAAAAAACCTCTTAAAAGGTCGTCCTCGTACGAAGTTCGATAGTATGGAAGAAGAGTTGGAATACTACAAGGCGCAAGTGACTTACTTAAAAAAGCAGTATCCAAATCTATAGGAGATGTTCTTGCTCAAACGGCTAAGTACGAGATTATTGAAGAACTACGTTCTCGGTACAAAGTAACCTGGCTTGTCGTCATTGCGCAGTTAAATCGCTCTAGCTACTATAAGTGGCGTTCAACATGTAGTCAAAAAGGATAATACATTGCATGAACAGATTCAAGCAATTCACATAAAACACAAGGAATACGGTTATCCTCTCATGACAATCGCCTTACGAGAGGCTGGATTTTTTCAAGAAGCGCTTAGCTACTTTGACATCTCTCGTTTTACTAAATAAAAAGTCAATAGTATTCCCATCTGAATCGACTGCATGATACAAATACATCCATTGTCCTTTTACTTTGATGTACGTTTCGTTCACTCTTCATGATTCATTCGTTTGTTTGAGGTAACGTCGAATTCGCTTATCCAACTCAAGACCATATTGATGTACCCAACGCATAATGGTTGTGTGTGCTATAGATAAGCCTCGTTCCTCCATCATTTCCACCAAATCACGGAAACTTAGATTGTACCGTAGGTACCATCTCGTGGTTAATAGAATAATATCTGGTTGATAATCTTTCCACTTGAATAGATTTTGCTTTTCCACACTGATTACATCCTTTCTAGAGTACTAGTATCAGTATGTTCAAGTTTTATAGATTTCTTGCACCAGAACCTTATTACTCTCACTCTCCTCCTACACTTATTTTCACACTATTTAGTTAGCCTAAAGTCTTTTAATACCTTTATTTTAGAATCACTTGCACATGAGGCAAGAATGATTTAACGTAAAAGAAAATGTCAAGCACGGGTTATCGTTTCTTTATGTGTCTTTTAAAAATTGGTAGAAAAGCATATTGGTATAACTCAAGAATATCAAAATTCACTTCAACATACCTCTAAAAAAATATATATTGAAATCCTATTTGAATATGTCAAATAGGAAAGCTTATATTCTATAGTTAACAAAAATAAACCCTAACGGGTTTCATTTTTTTGAATTAAGCCGCTTGATTATCAGACATGGTACAATTGTAAACGACACCTAATATATCAAAGACTGTTTTCTTCTCATATCGATGAGATTTTCTCCCGTTTTGCTGTAGGAGGTTGAACAGGCGAATTAGAATCTTTGATAGCTCTTGGGTGTCTTTCTGTATAGCTTGGAAAAGAAGAAGAAAGTAATCTTTAATCATATATATGGCCTTATATTCACTCAGTTCTCGTTTCTTTTTCATAAGAAGTAATTGCCGCATTTGAAACATGGTAGAAGAACAGAGTAGAATGGCAATCAGTTTTCCATACAAATGGCATTCCAATCGTTCTCGTTTTATCTTTTTACAATGATGAATATGAAAGAATGATTTCCACGTTTTAAATAAAATCTCGATTTGCCAACGTAAAGAATACCAATCATGCACCTGCCCCATCGGGACAATATCTTTAGAGGTATTTGTCATATATACATTGATACCGCTAAGTCGTTTACTACGAGCAGAATACTTCATTCCTTTCTTTTTTTCTCTTACAGTTTGATCTTGTAATCGTTTTTGTTGTTGTTCTTTTGTTAGTCGATGAATAATCACACGAGTTGGGACTTTATCCGTCATTCCTACATAAGCGTTGGATATTTCATATGTTTGTCCTGGTTGAAGAGAGTTCATTAAAACCTCCATATCTATCTGGATATACTCTGTACCTTTCTTGATTCTGCCATCTTGAAAATAATCAGGATTAGGATTTTTTTGATAAATACGTGTATTCGATTTGATACGTGAGATATAATAAGCCTTTTTATCTTGTATATGTTGAAGATCTTTCAAATGGAAATAACCTAAATCTCGGATACATAAATCATTCGCTGTTACAGTTGGGGCACACAGGGAACCGTAGGTTCGATCATGTTGTTTACCTGGACCTGTATGAATATGAAGGAACTGTCCACTTAATAAATCATACTCAAGCTGAATCTTTACTCCCGCTGTATGGCTGCATCCTCCTGCACCTGGATAAACAAACGAAAAAAGATCTGGAAGTTGAAATGCAGTTGAATCTAAAATACGAATACGCTTGAAAACAGAAGTGTATGGAGAAGAAATCGGCATAGATGCGGCCAATTTTTTGCTTAGTAGTTCGACTAGTAGGTGTTGTAAAAGTTGGACGGCCGCCTTATTAAACCGCTGATTCAGTCCCTCAGGACTGATGAGTACTTCTGTTGATGCTTCTAAACAGCTAGATAACTGAGTTAAAGAAGTCATAGCTACATTTTGACTCAACCATACACATAAAGCTACTAAATCTTTTGCTTGGTACTTACTGGTTCGTTGTACAAAGCCAACATCTCTAGCAAGATCCCGTAAGGTATTTGGAGATAAAAAACTTTGAATCTCTTGAGCAAATAGTTGTAATTCGTCATACACAGAAACAGACATAAAAAACGCCATCCTTTCCTATGATTCTACAGAAAGAATAGCGTATTTTTTCATTCTAGGGGGCATTTCTTTTTATTAGCTTGATAGCGATGTGGCTATGCCCCTTAAGGGGTATTTTTTATGCTGCAGGTTCTGTTGGAGCTGGTTGAAAAGGAGTTACTTTCCCGCCATCCATTTCACCATTCATCATGAATTGATTCATAAATTCACCAATCATTTTTTGCAACTCATCCATTGGAACAATGTTCTTTTCAGAAGTATCGAATGTGAATTTGATTGGTTTATCGATAGATTTGATATCAGAATGAATATTCATATCAAATTTAAATGTTTCTTTTTCATCTTTAGGATTTTTTGCTTCGAAATGAATTGCTGCATCCTGTTTTTTAATTATTTTTCCATCCATTGTATAAATTAAAGAAACAGAAGATTTACCAAGGTTTGCACCTTCCAATTCTTTCTTAAAGTCTGCAATTTCTTGTTTTGTTCCAGTGAAGTTTTTCATTGTAGACATTTCATCAAATACCTTTTCAATCACTGCTTTTAAATCTTTACCTGTTAATTTCACAGTATATACATCTTTTTCTTTTGTAAAGTTGTCTTCAGGAAGCGCTTTGATTGCATCTAATAACGATTTCTGTACTTTCTCTTGGATTTTCGTAGATTCTTTTGTATCTACTTCTCCTAAATCTTTCATATCCATTTTGATAACTTTTCCTTCTAGAGTAGAAAAACTATCACCAGGAATGCCAGCTAATTGTAATAGTGATTTTACATTATTCGCTTTTACATATAAAGCCTTTTTCCCTTCATCCATAAGCATTGGAATCGATATATCCATTTTCATTGCATCTGTTTTAATATTTGCACCAATTGCCAATGAATTTGGTATATACTTTTGAATATTATGTGCTTCATTTATCTCTATACAGTCAGCTGGACCCCAAATGCGTATATATATTTCATTATTCACATTAAATTCTGCATTAGTACTATGTTGAATTACCTCTAAATAATCAAAAGGTACATCTATTGAGGAAAAGTTTTTTAATTCTTGAATGGCTTCTTTAGTTGCTGGCGGCTCCTGGGTTTCTAATACAAAAATCTCATTTAATTTTTTTAGTATATGCATTAAAAATCAACCCTTTCATATTTCCCTTTCAATTTATCAAGCATTTTATACTATTATTTTAAAGTTTCTTTGAAAAATACAGCTTCTTCAAAAGATTAACAGAAAAACAGCCTACTCTTCGTATAAAAGTCGGCTTCTTTCTTATAGTTCGAGTTCTCCCATACGAAGAAGCTCAACTACTGCTTGTGAATGTCCTTTAACCACTAGCAAAAGATCATAGTTCTTATCTCCAACGCCATGCAATTGTTGTATCTTCCATATGAATAGCAGGAATATCAATTCCCAAATACTGTTTCTCACTCTCATCAAAAACAGACCAATTTTCGTCATCCAGAAATTCAGGGTCAATACTTTCAAAGTTAAACGCACTATCTTCGTTTACCATCTCGCGAAAATATTTTTGAAACGTTTTGCTATTCTCATATAAACGGATTGTTCCATACATCCATGGCATATCTACAAAAACATCTTTAATTTCACCTATCTCAATATCTTTAAAATACAACTTCATATTTGCACCTTCTTATTCATGAATTTCAAAGATATCTATCTTGAATATCTCACCATATTAAAGGAGGGTTATTTTTAATGCTTCCTCAAGCATTGTATTACAATCATTATAGATTTTCTTCACTGTACCCGATGGCTTATCCAATTCTAAATAAGTACCATCCGATAAGTTTTTACAAAACCACGCAATAATGGATTTTCCCCTTTCTTCATATCTTCTATCTCAAAATTTGAGATACCTACTTTTTTAAGTTCAAGAACCTTTTCCCGCTTCAAAGGTTCACTTCAAAATATAAACAGAAAAATAACCGACCTTTTATACAAAAGTCGGCTTTATCTATTATAACTCAAGTTCTCCCATACGAAGAAGTTCAACAACTGCTTGTGAACGTCCTTTAACCCTAGCTTTTGCATTGTATTATTAATATGATTACGGACAAGCCTTCTTGTTACTAAATAATGTTTCTTCAATTCTTGTTATCTAACCCACTCATTTTTCATTACTTTAAAATACAGCTTTTCAAATCCCCTAAAATACTTACTGTAAACGCCTAACGTTTCAATATATGTATTAATAACCTCGCTTAAATCAAAATGAACACCATCTTTAGCTAAGTAATAGCTATCATCCAGACTATATAAATCAAAATATTTAGCTTCCCAATACAACCCCCTGTTAACTAAAAGTCTGGTGGTACATTTAATTGATTCTTCAATCGTCAGTTCTTGTTTTTTTAGTTTTTTATGGATGACGGAAAGAGTTAATTTAACAGTGTATTCTTCATCAACTGTGCTACTAAACTCAAATAACTTCCCTTTAATATCATCTATCTTTGCGTTAGACATTAAGGATATCTCAATTATTTCATATGGCGGACTGTCACTTGCTTCAATCAATTTATCACACCATTGAATTACTTCAGCTTTACTCCACAACCCACAACAAATCCCTAAGCCATAAATACGAGTTAATTTTCGAATTAAATCCAAAGTTTCTCACCTGCAATTTCTCATATACTTTTTTGTTTAATTTTAACAGATTATTATTCATTCTGTAATTTATATATAATAAAGAACAAATCATCCATTATGAGTGCTTAACTTTTCTATCTTCAAAAACAAAGTCATCATCTTCATTAATACTTTCAATAACAACGTAGAAGTTAAAAGAAGCAGCATCAACTTACAAAAATGTGGTGTTAGTCGATTGGCATTCAGCAAGTGCCGGAAATACGGCATACTTTGAACCGGATGGCATACATTTAACGAAAGCCGGTGCAGAAGCATATGCTGCCCTTGTAGCAAAAGAAGTAAATCAATAGGGCGTACGGAAACGATTCTGATTATGAGGGGCTACTCTGGAAAAATATCCTCCAAGATAAGATAAATATAAACAAGAAACCTACCTATCTACGGATAAGTTTTTAGGTTCTGTTGCAAAGTTTTTGAAAATTTGAAGAGTACGGGTAAACTTTGTAAAATACTATACTATTGTGGGATCTGGTGCAAAAATGTTAATTAGAAATATATAAAAAAGCGCTTGGCTGCTTGTTTATCTCCTGATTTACTTAGATAAAATCAATTGTATTAGCCTCTGAATCTACTGCACGATATACGTGTGGATTTGAAATAAAGTTTAATCGTTTATTTGTTCTGTTATAATTTTAAGAGTAAATTATTCATCCATTAATTTACACCATCCATATCTGCAGTTATGGAAACCCTAATTACACATAAAAAGAGAGAAGAACATTGGTGGGTTCTTCTCTTTTTGTTTATTTTTTTAATATTACTATCCATCCGGTTTGTGCTTTTTCTTTTTATCTTCAAAATTAGGTAATAAAAGATTTTTGTTTTCCTGTAACTCAGTATTTAACCTGCTGTTCAAGGACAGTATGCTCCCGCACTGATTAAAGTTTCACTTTATAACCTGTTTGCAATATTTACACGTACCACGCCTCCGATAATAGTAAGCAATCGTAGCACCAAACAGAGCCACTCCCCAAATTGGCCATAATAACTCTGGACCTTCCAATGCCCATCCCCTATGATCTAGACCCCCTTTATTAATAACCCCCTGGATGTACATCAAACCTGCTGAAGTAACCATAATGGAAACCAGTGAAGCAGGAATAATCGCTAATGAAAGAGGTACACGCCTACCAGCAATAAATGGAAACCATTGCGGATAAATTTCTCCCCAGGGCTGAATAAGCCCTAACGTAAGAATTGTCCCTCCGAGAGCTACGGTAGCCAAGGACGCACCCATTAACCAAATTCCAGGTGAATCACGTTCAAAAGATTCAAGTAGTTCTTTGGTAGTTCCCAGTGGAATGCCCATCGCCCAACACCATCTTGTTATGGAATAACAGATAGGAATTATAATGGCAATGTAAGTGCACCATTTCCCCCAAGATGCTGCTGAGGATTGTGATGTCCATTTAGAGGGATTACTATTTCGGCCACAATACGGACAAGCATTTCGTGTTTGGCGTTGATATACTAAAGCAGTTGCACTCCATAGAAATGCTCCTAGCATACTAATATATTGATTTACAATCGTCCAGTACATCATCTGCTCAAAAAATTTCACTCCATGCGGAAAATCAAATGGTGCTCCAATCAAAAAGATAAATCCATATGCTGCTGACGCCAAGACACGGTAGTCAATAACTGCAAATAATAGAATTGCTACTAACATATACACAAACATAAGTAATACTATTCGTAAAAGTCCCTTGCCCCAGCCACGAATCATCATGACAGCTACAATGACTCCCATTAATCCAAATCCAACCATTATAGGTGCACCGGTTTCAGGCCTCAGACCAGCTAGCATTGAGTATTCAGATTGTGGATCTCCGATTCCAAATGGAAAACCCTTTCCTCCCAAGGCCCAATACTGACCTAATATCAAATACATCAACGACCAAACAACCGCCGTATACCCAATCCATTTGGGCCATAATGATAACCATCTAAAAGTATGAATTCCGGTTTCGCTTTTTTTCTCAGTATTTGACATCGTGAATGAACAACTCCTTTTATTAAAAAGTAATAATGCTAAAACCTTCTACAATATTTACACTGTCCTCGCCTTCTTTGATAGTAAGCGATAGTCGTTAGCCCAAATGCTATTCCCCATGGAAGCCAAAATAGTGAAGGCCCTAAATCTCCCCATTTTTGGATAAGTGCCAATGTCAGAATGGCACCGCATATAGGTAATTCACTGATACCAATTTGATAGCAAAAAATTCCGCTTTTCAGTCCTATCTTTCAATGTACCTTGTGAATAGTGATCATTCGGCCGTCGTATATGATTTAATTAAAAAAATCATATTCTTCAACTCCCCAGTGTATATTGATGAATAAGTTCATATTATGATAAGAAAGTTAATTTGAAACGGACCTCCAGAACTGTTTATAAACAGTTCTGGAGGTCCGTTTAGAAAAGAAATTCCATAATCACAGTTGTAAGGTAACAAACTGGAAATATTGAGCAATAAAAATACCAATTCCGCATAATGGAATTGGTATGAAAAATCTTCTAATCTATATTAATTACCTTCTTTCTCTATAGAATTATACTTGTGTTACACAAACTCACTTTTATGTTCATATTTATTTTTTAAAATAAACAGCACCAAAGTTTTCATTAAATCTCTTACACCAAATAGAAACTAAACCATATACACTTACATCTACCCCTTCAGGAATTTCGTAGTTTTGGTCTCCTTTATTTCCCTTTAATTTTCCCAATTCAATATACGGATAGTTTTTCACGTCTTCATTATTTTTCAAACGATTCGTAGGAACTAATACAACTCGCACATCCGGCCCATTAGATGTTGCAAAATTAGAAAGTCTTAAAACACGTTTTCCATCTGCTAATTGATGAATTTTTGCCGTTCCAGTTGTTTCATGGACACCGTTTTGAAACTGTCCTTCACTTATTACTCGATCACTTTGTTGCTTTGCTTCAATTGATTGTACCTCTGTTTGTGGCAATGCTTCATTCACGTGCTTATCAATAAATAATTTCTCTGGTCGGAACAATGACCATAAAATCCCCATTACAATTATCAAACCACCTATAAACCAGACATATTTTCTTTTCATAAAGTAAAAAACCTCCTGTAACATACTGTTTAGTAGTATGTTAGCAAGAAGGTCTTTCACTTTTATAACATAAATGTTACAAAAGTCTTTCAGCCGTCCTATTTTTTTCTGATACGATGGGAAGCGTAATCCAAAATTGACTTCCCTGCTTGCCGTCTGCGCGATCCCTCACAACACGTTCTTCCTTGTGCATTTCAATCAATAATTCTGCAATATCTAATCCAAGTTCAGGAGACTACTTGCAAGAGTCTTAGAATTTTTGTATCAAAACCATGAACAGTATAGTAGGAGCTATTCAGGAAACTAAAAAAGAGCAGTTATTGACACTCCCACCCCTAAAGGGGATGGGCTTTCCCGTTCGGAAAATCTGTAAAGAAAGGTATTACTTTTGAATTGTACAAATAGGGAGAGTAACTTCAACTGTTGTTCCTTTATTTACTTCACTCTCAATAAATACCTTTCCTTGATGTGTTTCGATAATTTTATAACAGACCATTAATCCTAAGCCAATCCCCTCTTCCTTAATACTGTAAAAAGGTTCTCCTAGATATGGTATACGTTCTTTTGGAATCCCACACCCTTGATCTATAAAGCGAATGCTTATTTGATCATTATCAAATTTATCAATTTGAATCAAAATTCCTCCTCCCGTTGGCATGGATTCAATTGCATTTTTTAAAATATTAACAAATACTTGTTTTAATTGATTTCCCTCACATGGAATCAATGGAATACCAGGTGTAAAATCGATTCTAATTTGTATATTATTCATCATTGCTTGAGGTTGCAGTAGCATTAAAACTTGATCCATTAGCACACTAATATCATTAGGTTGTATCTTTACCACCTGTGGTTTAGCTACCGTCATAAATTCATTTGTAATACTTTCTATACGCTCAATCTCTGATGATACTATATTTATATACCCCTGATTATTCTCATTTTCTGTTGATTTTAGTAATTGCATAAACCCTTTCATTGCGGTTAATGGATTATTAATTTCATGAGCCATTGCAGTCGCTAATTGTCCTACAACAGCAAGTTTTTCAGATTTCCGTAGTAACTCTTCTGTTTTTAACCGTTCAGTGATATCACGAGAGATACTTAAGAAAACTTTTTTGCCATTCAAGTTAAAAATACGGACACTAAACTCGGTTGTTATTGTTTTTCCGGTTGGAAAAATATGTTCATCTTGCAAAGTGAAAGAAGTCTGTCCCTCTCTAATTTTTTCTAACAACTGTATGATAATTGGAGAATCTTGTGGTACATTATTGGGAAATGGCATCGAGAGAAGCTCTTCTCTACTATATCCAAATCTGTTACATCCAACAGGATTTACCTCAATAAATCGACTTGGAAATTGATCCTCATTCAACTCTACAACATATACTGCATCAGTTGCTTGTTCAATTAGTGCACGATATTTCATTTCACTATCTCTTAATTGTTGATGTAATCGTTGCCGTTCTCTTTCTGCTTGTTTTCTTTCGGAAATGTCCCTACATATTGCAGATAAAGCTATCACATTTCCCCTTACATCTAGAATAGGTGAAATTGTCAGACTGACATCAAGAAGGCTTCCATCGTTACGTTGTCTAACTGTTTCTAATCTCGTAACTACAGATTCTCCAGTTAGAATTTTCTGTATATTTCCGAGTGATTCATCCATTAAGAAATCAGGCACACAAGGTAATCTTTTACCTATGATTTCGTGTGATGACCAACCAAATATCTTTTCATAAGCTTTATTAGCTTGTAAAATATGTCCCTCCCGATCAGATATGGTAATCGCATCTACATTATGTTTTATAAATGATTCCAGTAATTCTTTAGTTGCCCTTAATTCTGATTCTACCTTTTTCCTTTCGGTTATATCGACTGTAGAACCAACAACTTCAATAACTTGTCCATTTCGTTTAATCGGTCTAAGCGCACTAAGAATAATAGTTTTATCATTCGGCCAGGGTAATTCAAATATAATTTCTTTCCCTTCCCACGCCTGAAGATAATACTTCATTAATTGTGGAACTAAATGGGGAGGAATAATAGAAGCATCAATAGTACGTAAGCTTTTTCCTACCACCCGTTCAGAATAAATTCCGTTTTGATAATAAAACTGTCCATCACACAAAGTGTGTATAAAATGTTTATCCGTTTTTTTGAATTTAAAGATACCCCCTTGAAGCTCATGTACGGTATCTTTGAGTTCTTGCTTCGATTTTTTTAATTTTTGATTCGTTTTAGATAAGTCCTGTGTTAAGTAATATAATCTTTGGTAAGCTTCCATAAGAAAAACACCAATTAAAAGTCCTAAAGCTATAAATACTAATCCTGGAGTGTAAAGCACTGTAGTAATAAAGAATACACCTACTAACCACTTCATACCCACAAAAACAGAAAAGTATAGAGGTGCACTTTTAAATGGATGAAGGCTTTTGAAATAAGTTTTAAAAATAGTAAATAGAATACCCATACCGAAATAAGCCATCACAGGTGGTTCCCAATACCCACCAATGTAAAAGATGCGCATTATAATAATACTAATTAATGTAATCCAACCAGCAATGCGACCAAAGTAAATAAAAGAAAGGATAAGAGGAACAGCCCGGAGATCGTAGGAAAATCCCATGTACGGAAACGAAAAGAACATCAAAGTAACTGCGATGATCCCTCCATAGAATTTTTCAAAATATCGCCTGGAATGAATCGTAAACACTTGAATAAATATTGCTGCGCTAACAAGTAAAGAAAAAATAGAAAGATTGATGAAATAGTCTTTAATAATCATGTAATGTCCCTCCTTGCATTAAGTATATTCGACAAAAAAGCAGAAAATCCTACAAATAGTATAAACGGTTCAGGTGCAAAAACTTCAAAATACATGTAAGTAATCTTTAAATCTTGGACATACTGATACTATTACTCTAAAAAGCTGTACAATCGGTATAAATATTGAAGAATTAGTACTTCATACAAAGAAATTCCCCCTAAAGGATATTGACACGAGATTAACATATTGCAAAATCGAATTGAAATACAGACAAGAAATGAGATTAACATATCAATAAACATTAACATGTTGACATTAGGAAGCATTAAAATGTTAACCTCATGTCAACTCCCCTTACTATTAATGATGACTAGAAACTAACAATACATCGATAAATCATAGGTTTACTAGAATGAGAATTGAAATACAAAAATCCAAAGCATTTAAAAACCCTCAATATATAAAGAAACATTCTTTATATATTGATAAGAGAATTTCGAGCGGAAGATTAATAGAACATATAGACTGTAAAGTAAAATTACATCCAGTGTATCTGATTGTATTTAATAAAGTAATATCAGAATTACTTTGTAACATGCAACTTAGAGATTCCCGATTTACCATTAGATGCATAATTGAAGATTTAGTACTTCATATAAAGAAATTCTTCTCATGGAGTATCGATATGACATTAACATTTCGCGAAGTAGGATCTAAATACATACCGAGAATGGGATTGACACATCAACAGACATTAACATGTTAATCCTCAGAGAATAAAAAATATCAATGTTATGTTAACTATCATTGGTTTTAATAAAGACAAGACATTAACAACAGATCTATAAAACTACAACTTTATTAGGATGAGAATTAAAATGCGAAAATCCACACTAGTTAAGAACCATGTTTTATAAATCGCTAGAAATTCGCGCTGAAAATTATTAAAAAATGCAGACTATCAAGCAAATTACTGTCCATTATAGTGAATTCATATCAATAGAATACTATCTTAATTTGAGAAAAATTACTTTGTAATATAAGCTTTAGAAGTTTTAAATCCACTCTTGGGTATGTAATTGAAGGAACAATGTTTTAAGTATTGACATAAGATTGACATTCTACAGAAACAGGTCCGTATACGTACTAGAAATGTGATTGACATATCAAGAAACATTAACATGTTAATACTTAGAACAACACAATTGTTAATCTTATATCAACCATACTTAATTCTATCAATGACAAGACATTAACAAAACATTGATTGATGTAGATCCTTATTAGTAGCGCTATTAATATACCAGGTTCACAACGATTGAATATTATTTACAATTAATAAAGGCCGCATAGATCCTATTAGTAAAAGCTTTTTCTTTGTGATTTACACTTACAAAATAATCATTGAA
Organism: Bacillus sp. TH50; assembly: GCF_016650565.1. Taxonomy (NCBI): domain Bacteria; kingdom Bacillati; phylum Bacillota; class Bacilli; order Caryophanales; family Bacillaceae; genus Bacillus; species Bacillus sp. TH50. The sequence continues at coordinate 305,899 of NZ_JAEKFM010000008.1, forward strand.
GCTAATCAACAAAGCGAATAGTACTTTATAGTGTTTCAAACGACTAACAACCAATAAATTAACTATCCTATACAGTCATCTAATTAGAATTTAACGTTCATAGAGACCTATAATAGTTATTATCGAAAATTGCTTTACTAGTCTTGGGATCAGTTAAAAAGAGACACTGCCTCTATTAGTCAAACAGATATCCGTTCTATACTCTCAAGTGTTATGAATGAAACAGGCTCATACTGCAATTATTAGTAATATGGACTCTTTTTATCATATTTATACCTATTATTTTTGAAAGTTCAATGCTATATCCTCATAATTTATTTACAAATCGGTTATATTTACTTATCATTAATATTAAGTGAATAAAAATGTCAATCTCATAGCAACAATTTATAAGGATATAGGGGGCAAAGTTACCTAATTAATCCTATATAACATTGATGCATTTTAAGTCCCAGTTAACAAAACATTATCATTTAGCGGGAATAAACCGCACTTTGTTAATGTGCTGTTAACACTTTGAATGTAACATATTAATGTTATCTTTCATGTTAATACTAGATAAGGAAGGGATTCCTATTAATATCGTCGAAAAACACTTAACATATCAATCTCACATTTCATGTTAATGTCATTTATCAGCACAATTACATACTGTTAAGGAGGTAATATTATGATTAAGCAGGAAAATCAATCAGAACAAACCATGGTAGATGATGAGAACTCATTACACGAAGACGCTTTTGAAAAAGCCTGGCGAATAACAGAGTTTTCTAAGTTAGTAGGTAGACACCATAATACTGTTTATAATTGGTTCAATACGTTAGAAGAGAAGGGATTGCACGGGACACTTAGAACCAATAATACAAATGAAAAGCTATATAATTCATTGGATTTAAATATAGCTCTTTTCATAAAACAGAAAAGGGATGAAAAGTGGTCTTTAGATGCCATAATCGAACTTTTGCCGCATCAATTCGAACTAAGGCCAGTATCTCCTGAAAACCACTCTAATGAAGTATTATCTCAAATTGATTTTCAAGACGCAGCTGAGACAATTGAAAAATTGGTGGAACAAAAAGTTCAAGCACATTTACAAAACATCGAAATACAATTCCAAGAGAAATTTGAAAATGTATTAAAAGCATTGCCTCAACCTGAAGATCCAATTGCTATGAAAGAACGTCAAAGACAAGAGAGACTTGATAACATAATAATTGAACATAGAGCTCGTAAAGAGTTAAGAAGACAAGCTGAAAAACTCTGGAATGAAAAGCCTGAGGAAGAGCGTGTGAAAAAAGTTGGTTGGTTTAAAAAAGAGGAAGATCTAGCAAAAAAACACCTTTTTATAGAGAATTATTTAAACGAAAATATGATAGAGTATATGAAATCTATTATGACATCAGAATAAAAAAGAGGCCCGGGATATTCCCAGACCTCTTTTTTTTATTTTGATGTACCAAACATTTTGTCTGGATCCATAAATGCAGCTAATTCTTCATCATTCTCAGCATCTGCTGATGGTTCCTCATTACTAGTTCCCATATCGATGTAATCACCAAAATTAATACTGAAATCATCGTCTTGATCTTGCATTTCAATTGTACTAATTTGAGATTTTTTAAACTGAATTTGACTTTGCTTCTCTTTAAATTCATTGAATTCTTCAACTAAACCTTTAGACAAACGGGACGGTAATGCATCAGTTTTATAGAACGTATACACACTGCCCATAAAATCATTTTTACTAATTAAATACCCATTAAATACCGTACCGTTGATTGGTAATGTATTCGTAACTTCTACTTTTGCATCATCCATAAATGAATCATCAATATTCTTTTGTTCGTCTAGAATTGCAAGCATTCCAAAATGATGCACCTTAGAAGCCTCCAACTCACCATCATCGTTCTTTTTCATTAATTCTATAGGAGGGTGGAAAGAGCTTCCTTTCAACGATTCTGAGAACATATCTACTATTTCTTTACTATTTTCAATTTGATTCATATTGCGAGAAATTTTATTAATAACTAGACAGCCAGTTTTCTCTAATAAAATACGTTTAAAGTCCTGAGAATCTAAAATAACAGATGTTCCTGCGCCATTAGAAGCTGTATTTAATTCATGGATGATTTCACCAATGCGCTGATTAGCATAGTCTCGTGAATTAGCAATACCTTTTTTCTCATTTTCGTTTAATCCTTTAAATTCATCATAGAAATGTTGGTTATCCGCGAAAACAACGAATGCAACACCTTTTGCTGGTTCATTTGCTAACTTCCAAATCTCTTGAGAGAATTTATTTACTTGTCTTAGTACATCAGGCCCATCGGCTCTTACAGGGAGTGTCACAACAATACCCATTTTAATAAAATCTTTACGCTCAATTGCATTATTGAATGCAATTCTTGCATACTTTTGTTGATTTGCTATTAATTCCTCTCTAGAAATTTTCATTGCCATACTTTTAAGTTCTTCAGCGATTATAGGTTTATTATGAAAAGCCGAGAATTCTTCAATTGCTTTAATGATTGTAGAAGTACCTGTTCCACCGCCTAATCCAGCAAAAAATAGTACCAATTCATCTGTTGGTCTTACACGCTCTGTGATGAATTCTTTTAACTTTTCTTTCGCTTCATCATTTGATTCTAGTACTTTTACAGCACGTTCTGGATTCTTCCCTAGTCCGCCTAATTTTAGTGATACTTGGTTACTTTTAGGCACATTTTTTAATTCTGCTAAATCACCATCGTTACTATTTAAAGCAAGACAGTTGTACACAGATGTTCCATCCGTATGCTTATATTCAGCAAATTTATCTACCATTCTAGTTCCAGCTTGACCAAAACCAACCATTGTCATTTTTACTGCTACTTCGTTTTTCAGAAAGTTCTTCGCCATTATTTTATCTCTCCTTTTTCTTATTTATTGGTTTGTTTACGTCTTCCTAGTTCAATTAACACCTGCTGTCCTCTAATTGTTGAGATTAAAAATTTATAAGGATGCATAATCTTTTCAGTTATTAATGACATTGAAGATAATGTACTAACACTTACTTCAGCTGATCTTCTTGATATATTGGTTCGTTCAACCTCTAATGAATACGATTTTCCCTTTAATTTCTTAACTCTCCTATCAATTACAACATTACCTACTATTTCATTTATTGAGATACCCCTCATATATTTCGTCTCTTGGTATTGTTTATTTACCTCAGATCCTATGTAATGAAATACATTATAAAGTATTTCGTCTTCTTCAAGAATGTCTGCAAACATGTTCACAACTTCATCAGGAAATTTAATTACTTTATACTTTTCGCTCAATACCTCGTTCAAGTTGCCTCCCCCTTAAAACGTTGGTTAATTATTCCTACGAATATATTACATTATTATAAAGCGTATATCAAGTCATTATATGCAGCACTTACATATAAAGCGTATAAGTCTTAAGTTAGGCCGAAATGTTGATATATAAACATAAATATATACGACGTATATGTACGATGTATATTGTATATATCAATTATAGGTTTCATGTAATTAACAATACCGTCTATAAAACTACAAATTCATTATTTAATTTGACATTCTTTTGAATAATCCTTTATAAAAAATATCAAACTACAAACATTTTAAGTAAAAAAACTTCACAAAGTATTCATACGCTTTATTTATAAGCTGTATTTATAAGCCCTTTCTATAAGATGTATATATAAACCTTTAAAAACAAAGGTTTTGTAGTTCCTATATCAATTTCATATTAACATATTTAACACGTTTTCTTTATACACAGCTTATATATAAGCTTTATATGTAAACTGTGCATGTAAAGGGTGTATATAATATTAAAAATCATTGCTTTTTTCATATCAAATGGTTTGATATGAACTTACTAATTTAATAAAGAGATCTTCCTATTCATTTTTCTTTATTTACGTTTTTTCTACCCTTTATATCTATTGATAAAGGCGATTTGTCAATGTCATGTTATAAGTTCACTTCTCTGTTATTAACTCACATAATTGCAAATTCAGTATCTCTAGTGTTAGGTTCTAGACATTCACTTGTTAATCTCATATGTACACCATCTTTATAATTAACATGTAGAGTCATAATATTAATAAATTCAACTAAATTTATTATATTTTTATTTAAATATAGATTTTCTAATTGAATTATATATATTACTGTAATACAGCTACTAACTTAACAAAGCAATAGATACACCAAATGGCGATTAGTTCTGTTCAAGAAATTGGACCTGTTGTTTATTCTGGCAAGAAAGAGGAAGGGGGGATTGCTGACAAAATGGAAAGTAGCTCAGGATACATTAGAAAGTGAAGAAATGTTGTCGCTTTTAAATAAAGTCACGGTGTTTATAAAAAAGTTGCGATGTTTTGCCCCTTTGGATCTGTTTATCTAAAGGGGTGTTTTTATAGTGAAAAGAATGTCTGAATTGAAAGGAGGATTAAAGAACTGTTGAGTAGCAATAAAGTTACTCCACTAAAGGGCCATATTCTCGAATAACACATTTGAAGGAAATTATTATAGATGAAGCTATTGAGAAAGCTTTAACTCAAATTAACTGGTATTTTATCCTAAGTAAAATGATACAATGTCAAAAAAACATCGAGCAAAGGGGAAGAGAAAAATGAGGTTTTGTATGGACTTTGGTGATACGAATTTTATTGGCGTAGCGAACACTAATAAATACGAATCATTTGTAGATGAAGATTGGGAGTTAGATAATCTCTTGCAACATTTTGGAGACGAGATGAAGCAAGGGCATATTTTAGTTTTTCAAATGACTGAGGAAGGAATTGAACATTCTTGGAGAGTAGAGGTTAGAAAAGGTACAGAAGAAATAACTCATAAATGCTTTAGGAAAGCAATAGGGTATATAGAAGTAACGGAAAATCAACTATATTTAGTGGATTATGACTGCCTTACAATGGCTGCTCAGTTTCAAAATCACAAATTACCTGATCAAAATTGTTCCAAATATAAGATTGAAATAGAAAATGGCTTATATAAGGTTGAGGTGGTTCAATATTATAATGTAGATGAAGATGAATATGTAGGAGCAAGCGAAACGGATATTTTGTTAAATTTCATAAAGGTATCGGCCAGTGACCCAATAGCTGAAAGGGTATTTTGGTGTGCATATTAAGTTGATAAGAGGGGACGATACCCCTTTTTGTTGAATTAACGGGATAGCTTTAGCAAAATAACTAAGGTGTCATTTTTGCATTTTCCATTATTCCGCAATCGGGCGCGATTATGGAGCAATACAGGCAGAAAATGATCAAACTTTTTTATAAAACCGAAACAAAAATCTGCTGGAGAAAAATCCATTTTGATCAATCTTTTTTCAAAATGGATTCTTTTTATTTATCGTAAAACTTGGGATTGCGAGGTATTTTTGATTAAACTTTATTTCAAACCAACAAATGTTAAATGGACTAATTTTGTACATTGGAACCGTTAAAAAAGAGGAAACCATTTCCATGATATGATCCCCTTATAGTAGACAGGAAAAAGAAAGCACATTAACCTGTTTACTATGGAGGGGATTTTTTTATGGGAAAAATTAGAGTCACTTACGATGTAGAATTTAAGAAAAAAGCTATAGATTTATACTTAAAAGAAGGCATGAGCTATAAAACCATTGCGAAAGAATTGGGTATTCATCACTCGGTTGTAAGTCGTTGGGTGAAATACTTTGAAGCTGAAGGAATCAAAGGACTAGAAGAAAAACGCGGTAAAGCGAAAGGACCAGGTTTAGGTAGACCAAGGGTTAGACCCGAAGATCCTGAAGCTAAGATCCGACGATTAGAAGCGGAAAATGAAATGTTAAAAAAGCTCTTAGGAATGTAAAAGGAGGAATGAAAGTCGTATCCAAAACGAAAAAATTCGAAGTCATCCATGAAATGACAAAAACAGGTTATACAGTGACCATTCTATGCGATATTGCTGGTGTAACCAGAAGTGGGTACTACAAATGGATAAAACGGCATACGACGCCTTCAAAAAAACAATCAGAGGATATCGAAATTAAGAAAAAGATATTGGAGTGTCATAAAAAATTAAGAGGAATTTATGGATATAGAAGAATACAAGTGTGGCTGAAAGCCACATATAACCTTCATTTGAATCATAAACGCATCCAAAGATTGATGAGTGAACTAGGTATCAAAGCCGTAATTAGGAAAAAACGACCTTATTACGGAAAAAAAGAAGCTTATGTGATTTCAGAGAACCATCTAAATAGGGAGTTTCAAGCTTCAAAACCGAATGAGAAATGGGTAACCGATATTACCTATTTGATTTTCAATGGACAGCGCTTGTACTTATCCGCTATTAAGGATTTATACAATAATGAGATTGTTGCCTATGAAACCAGTCGTAGAAACGACTTAAAACTTGTGTTAGATACACTTAAAAAGGCAAAGAAAAAACGAAATATGAAGGGAATCCTCTTACATAGTGATCAAGGGTCCCAGTATACATCTCGTCAATATAATCAATTACTTAAAAAATATCAGATGAAGGCAAGTATGTCTCGAAGATGCAACTGTTGGGATAATGCTTGTATGGAAAACTTCTTCAGTCACTTTAAGGCAGAGTGTTTTCATTTACACTCCTTCCATAAAGCGAATGAGGTCAAACTTGCCGTGCGTAAATATATGCACTTTTATAATCATCAAAGATTTCAAAAGAAATTAAATAACCTGAGTCCATATAAATATAGAACTCAGGTTGCTTAGTTGCGCTTTTTTAATACTGTCTACTTGACAGGGGTCACTGCACCAAAGTGGTTTCCTCCTTTTTTGCTTACATAGACTCGATTATCAGTTGTCTTTCATACCATTTGGTTAACTTATCATTAACACTGTTTGAGATGCGTTTCATTTTCTTATTACAGAATCTCGATAGTGTAGCAGGGGATAAGCCTAACTCATCTGCTATTTCGCGCATCGTCCTATTTTGATGCATATGTTGGTGCATAATTTTCTCTCTAATTAGCTCTTCAGTACTTACTGCACTATGAGCTACCGTATTTGTAATCAAATTATTTTCTTGCTTATCCGGAGTATCAGTTACCTTTTTCTTTGCCAAACTCCCGATATTATCCATTAATTCTTTTGGTGGTAAAATGATGATTCCTAATTTTGAGTAATAATTCTTAAACCAGTTTCGTTCTCCAATTCTTGATTCATCAATTTCCTCAGCGTATCCCCAATGTGAAATAACTTTTTCTTTTTCTAAATCTATTAATACATTTTCTAATTGCTCACGAATACGGTGTGGACGCCCCTTAGCTATATTAATGCCCATAACAGATAATAGTCCTTTTTCTCCACCAATTGAATATGGTCTTTTCAAATTACTGTACTGTTGTCGAATTCTCCACTGCCAAGATAAGTAGCGAATGAGTCGCTTATGGAATTTGTGACGATAACTATTATACTCCAATGCTTTTTTAGATAATAACGCTGTTGTGCTACTAGATCCGTATAAATACATCGACAAAAAGCTACCTGGCTTTATTCTACAAGATTCAATACCTACGTAATCATTGGTATTTTTATCTCTCCAAAGAACTACAGAATCTAAAACGAAAAGTCTTTTAATTATTTCACGCTTCATTTCAAATTGCTCACCAGTTTCTGCACGATCATTTAAAACTACGACCTCATTATCATCATTTAAATAAATAAAGATACTTGCCAAGGCAGCTATACGCTGTGCAATTTTTATTTTATCTTCTGCGCGATAATACTCAATACCGTTTGCTGATGCTTTTGGTATATTACACATATCTAGTACATTTTCATAGCTGAAATCAATAAAATCATCTTGAGATTTCGCTTGATTCAACCACTGTATTGTAATTGTATCTAAACAGTCTGCGGTAAGATCATCCATATTACTAATAACACCATCGACTAGTATTGACCATCTTTCTGCTTCATTAGTATTTACTAGCCTTAAATCTTCATCCTTATGTGACGACAGCTGAGCAACTCCGCTTGTATTTTTAGTTTCTAATGGTAAAACAGATACTGCTCCTACTTCATCTTCTTCAAAGTGATTCTTGGCTATACCATCTCGTAGTTGATAATATACCGCATCATTACTTACAGGATAGTAATCCTCTTGTAGATCAATTGAATGCTCTTTTAACTTTTCATCGGTTGTATTAGATATTCTAGACGTTTCAACTTCTTCAGACGTACCTCCAAATTCTTGCTCTATTATTTTATCGAGTACATTTCGAATCTCAATTTTATATTTATCTAGATTTGCGTATATATGCAATAATGAAATCCCTTGTTCTTGTTTCTGGCCTAACCAAGAGACAAGAGCTGAAAATGAAGGGGATATATTAGCTGAAGTTACTACTTTGTCATGATTTCCCTGTACTTCCTCATAATATCTATTCCACTTTTCCCATAGCTGCGTGTTCTTTTCATACATTGGTGCAGCAAGTAAAAGGGCATCGCTAAACAACACTAATACTTTCTCCATATTCAAAAACCTCCTTACTAAGTTCCCACCAATTAGAATTATAAATTATAGAACTTGAGACGTTATAGCTATATGGTGGCAACATAGCATATAAGTTGAAACGTTATCAGAATAATCTATATCGAGAAATGATTTATCGAACAGTATTTGTCCTATCAAGTAAACATTCTTGTACTTGTATTATATAAGACTGTACTTATTTGTAAAATTACTACTTTACACTACAATCTCCATGCGGGAAACCCATTTGGTATTAAATAGTGTAAATCATACTTTTAAAGTGAAACGTAATTGTCCCTTTTCTTACAAATGAAATAAAACATTATAGCGTTATGATAACAATTACTTTCTTACCAAGAAACATCGATGATTTGCTGGTTTCATCTAAAAAATTATTTGTATCATTCTATACAATGATACAAATACCCTTACTTTTATGAAACGTCATAGCTACATTGTGGCAAGTACTCCTTAGAACTTGAAACGTTTTAGCTTTATAGTGGCAAGTATATTCGAAACAAAAAATACCGATAAACTGTTGATTTCCACTTCACAAGCATTAACGTTATTTCATACTTCGACACAGATACCTCTACTTTTATGAAACATTATAGTGGCAGTTACTATTGAAAACTTGAAACGCTTTAGCTTTATGATGGCAAGTATATTCTGAACAAGAAATACCAATGAATTTTTGGATTTCATTTAACAAGAATTAACGTTATTCCATATATCGGCACGAATACCTTTACTTTTATGAAACATCATAGCTACATTGTGGCAGTTACTATTAAAAACTTGAAACGTTATAGCTATATGGTGGCAACAACTCTTTAAATCTGAAACATAAACGCACTAAAATCTGTTCATATAAAAAAAAATATTTTTCATTTAAATTAGTGCTAAACATTGATATAAAGCCATTCTTTAAAAAAACTAAAAAATCCCAATGAAATGCTATAGCTATATGATGGCAACAACTTTTTTTTAAAAAAACCTATGAATCCATATGTAACAAGGGTTTAGGTACATTTCAAGCGCAATGAAACATTGATTTCAAACATGAAACGCCATAGCTTTATGATGGCAACAATCTAAAAAAAAGATGAAACGTATATAGCTATATGATGGCAATAGTCCCTTGACGTAAATTAACATGAAAACGCTATACCACAACATTTATGAATGAATTCTACACATTATTTAGTCATTTCAAAATATGAAACGTTATAGCTATATGATGGCAACAACTTTTAGACAAAAGTACTAAAAAACCTATCATATCAAGGTTTATGTGCTGTTTCATTCATTTCAGATACGTTTCATATTCAAAATACCTTATAGCTTTATGGTGGCCAAAAGTTTTTTTTTGTGAAACGTTGAATCCCTTGTGCCTCTAAGGCTGAGGCTGCGTTTCACATTTTTGATTTTCCTCTTAAAGAGACACATTTCACCAAGATTCGATTTGATATAATCAAAATTGAATTTTTATATCCTATTTAGGTAAAAACTGAAACTCATAATAAGAGGAGGTGAAAAAGATGGCTAAACCTTTCGTTATAAAGAACAAACGTAGTTTAAATGGTGAAACAACAACTCCAGTATTAGTAACAATTAAAGCATGGCAAAAATTAGTGGAAGCTTTAGAAGGCAAATACTATAGCTTTAAAGATACATATCTAGAAGATATCGTAAATTCAATGTCTTACGAGGAACGAATTGCAGATGAAGAAGGGTTTGTTGAAAAAGCCAAACCATCTTTTTCACTTCAAATGAAAAATCTCTTCACTAAAGCAAATGGTAGAAAGCATAAGCTATATGGTATTACTAATGCAGATCTAGAAGTATTTCTATTTCTACATAAAAAATGTAATACCTATGGTGAACTTTCTCATGTTTCCATTCACATGCTTTGGGAGGACTACAAAAACTATAAAGAAGCATTTTCACATATTCATCATTCACAATTCTATGTTGCGTTGAAAAAGCTAAGCTTACACAACATCATTGAAATTGAGAATGAGTACAGTGGTAAATATAAAATTACATTAACTGATTTTATGAACAAGGAAACGAATAAAGCGAATCCTTACACGTTTATCAGCCCAATTGTATTTACAAAAGAGTTCTTCGATTTATCCATTGCTGCTAAAAAGCTATTTATTGATATCGCAATGCAGCAAAAACGAGAAACTACTTTGAAACGTTCACTATACAAATTTGATGAACAAGGACAACAGACTCATTTTGGCGGTATGTATCGCTTCTTACATAAGAAATACCCACATCAGATACGTTCTGTAATGGCTGAATTAACAACTAAATCTACTGCTACTGGATCTTCTTTGTTTAAAATTTGCAAATTAGAAAAAGGGAAAAAGAATAAAAAGCAGTATACAACACTGCATTTATCTGTACACCCTGATTTCCTGTGTAATAAGGAAATAGGGGAAGAGTATCGCGATCCATTTACACCAAGACTTACATATAAACGTAAAGCTAAGTTCATTGAAGAATCATTAGTTGAAATGAATATTGCAGAATTTACAAAAGATATAAACCAATTTGTAAATGTCTTAAAACATTCCTGTCATCGTCAAATCCGCCAAGTGATTCGTGGATTACGTGAAATGATTGATAGACAAGAGGGTTTCCCTAAAAACCTTGTTTATACACTAAGCAAATTATTAAAGCAGTCTTCTCAATATCGCGTATTAGATACGGCTGCTAAAACAGGTATTTATTCTCTGATTACACATAATGTGCCGAGAGAGAAACAAGAAGATGCGGTATTTAAATTTGGTACTCACTTCGCTATATATTCATTACAAAATGTTAAGAAGTTATTCTGTAAAGCGCATGACCTTCTTCATGCTACATATGCGGTTCCTGTGACTGAAGAAGCATACCATCGTAATTATATGCAGTATCAAGAAGAAACACTATTTAGGAAGTATGCTTTTGAGCAAGGAGTAAATGTTAACGCATATACTGCATTAGAAATTAAAATTCGTGAATTATTAAAATCTAATGGCCCTAAAGAACATCATATTCCAAGTGATATTCGCGAACTGTTCATTGAAAAAATAGATAGATTGCCTAAGGAAAAAATCCGCGTAATTGAAGTTCCTAAAGACTTTAATTTAATCGATTTTCTTCATTCCTTAGAAGCTTATTACCGTAAAAATAGTGAAATACCATACACGGTAGATCAGCTGCTTCCTGCAATATAAAATTACATGCTCTCCTTTTTTGAAAAATCAAAGAAGGGGGGCTATTCGTGTTGAAATTAGAAATTATATTCGTACTATCCAAACATAAAAGAGAGAGATTCTTAAATTTGAGTTAGAATACCTCTCTTTTTTTATACACTTCTATACAAAATTCCTAAAATATAATCAGTAATTCACAATTATACTTTACTTTTTTCTGAATATTCGTTCTCTTGCTGGCATTTAATCTACTAAAAATCGTAAATATATATATTAATTCAGTGGATATCTTAATAATTTTGTCCAAATGTGTACAATAAAATAGCTCAAAGCTTTATTTATAAATATTTTATATATAAATCTACTTAAAATCAGAATGTTTTTTGTTAATAATGTTGATTTACTGAATTATGTCTATAACTTACTTCTAAATGTTAATAAAATGTGGGTTATTTTATAGCTTATGTGGAAATCATGTTATTAATTTAAGCTAGACTACCATTAATCTTATATACACTTTTACGCATCAAAATGATGCTGATTATATGTAGGTTAAGCAATTCAACTTTATGATATTTTGTATATTTAGAGCGACGTAAAACGCAATAAATACATTTCCAATAAGTGTTTTTTTCGATTTTTTATGGTTCTATAACTTTGCAGACACTGTTATTACTGAGTTTGTAGGCCATTTTTCATAAGTATAATAGTTTTATCTTTATATTCTTTTTATATAAAAGATATATATTATATTAGGTTTTAAAGTACTATCCGAAAGACTTCTCCTTATTTAAGCCTGTAAAAATTAATAATCTAACAATAGGTAAGAAATAAATTTTAGTTTAACATCACAAAAGAAAACCTTAAACTTGGACATACTGATAGTATTACTCTAGAAAAGGTGTGTGATCAGTATGAAAAGGAAAATTTGTTCAAATGGAAGCATTATCAGCCGAAACTAATCTTAGATAGAAATGTACAGAAAATTGCTATGCCATGTTTTAACTAAAATTTTTACACCAGAATCATTCCAAATTGAATTATATAAATAAAGGAATTCACTTAAAATTTATTAAACTGGAACCATTGTACACGATCTTTAAAACCCCATCTTGTGTAGCGATCGATATCAGGTGGCAATCTCAAAACAATTATGTACGCATCATTTTCAGAAAGGTATAATTGTAAAACAATTGTTGAGAAATATGCGTAATTGCTTAGGTTTTTGTAGTAATAGATAATTTATTACCACTTGTTTGTTATAATCCATATATATGTATCTGAATTTTCTAACAAGATGTGTAAAGAGGTGTGGATATATGAGTGAGTGGGTTGAAAAGATGCAAGATCAAATGAATAAGACAAATAGATCATATGATAGTTTTGCAAGAGAACTTGACATGCCTAAATCAACATTAACAGATTTTTTTCGCTATCATAAAGAAATTTCAATGCTTAGTGTATATAAAATGGCTAATACGCTCTTTAATGAGGATAGAGTAATAAATGAGAAATGTTGTATAGAAGTTTTTTCGAAATATGAAAGAAATATAAAAATTAACATGAAGAGACTGTTTGTTTTATCGTATTTAAATGGATATAATTCAATTCTAGAATATTTAATCAACATGACGAGTAAGCATAAGAATAGTTATGTTAAAAAATATTCACCATTGATAAGTTTGTTTTATGAGAGATCAAAGGGAGGAAACCCTAAAAAACATATCCTAATGGTAGAAGAAATTCGGAAGAGCATTCCAGAAAAAGAAACTTTAGATATGGAGATCATTTCTGATATTCTCTATTTGTTGTCTGTTGGGGATATTGGAGACTTTGGAATGTTTGATACTTATAGAAACCGTATTTATCAGAACATTTCTGTACATAAAAACCAAGATTTAAAATGGCTATATAAATATTGGATAGATGACATATGGAGTTATTCCTTGTTAAGAAGGTTAAGAATTGATGAATTTAATGAGTATAATAGCCAGCTAAGGTCATATGGTTATTTGAAATATTTTCCTGTTATGGAGGCTACAATCGATTTACGTAAAGGAGAAAGTTTAATATTTACAGATTATAAGCAATCATATAAACATTCTTTAAGAGCAATGAATATATTTAAGAACCAGAGTGTTATAAAATATAAAATAGCATTAAACAATATTAATTTTTTAAAACTTGTAAATAAAGAAGCAGTTGAAACCATTGACTTAGATACACTCCATCCAGCAGAGTTAGCACTATATTTTATAATAAATAACGAGAAAAAGAGAGCAATTGATATCTTATTAGAAATTTTAGATGAAAATAAAAAGCTTAGTCCTATTCAATATTGTTACTTAGGACAAGCAAAGATGGATTTAAAAATGATTGCTGATTCCAAACAAATGTTTATTGAAAATGGCGATTACTTCTTTGCTCAATATGCAGCACGAGTATATTGTGAATATAAAGAAATGTTAGAATATGGAGGCGTGAAATGAAAAAAATAGCCATATTATGTATAACAACATTTATATTGTTTGCTGGAATTAGTTTATTAGACAATGAAGAGAAGGATATGTCATTGTCTAATAAAATTCAGTATCTTGTATCTGATCCTGGTGGCATGGGTTGAATCTTAAAAATATAAAAGTAACAAAAGACATCGTATAACGATGTCTTTTGTTCAGGCTGTGGAGAAAGCCTTCTCCACAGCCTATTTTTGTGTCTGAACCTCTTTTTATGTGTCAACACTGATAAAAAAGAGGAAAAGGAGAGATTTCTTATGATGGGTGCTTTAAAAAATCATCGCGACGAGCGTGTATCTGTTTCTGTAGAAGAATTGGTTCCACAAGATCATTTCCTTCGTGCGATTGAAGCGACAATTAGTTTTGATTTTATTGAGGAGAAGTTACGCCCTTATTATTGTGAAAACAATGGCCGTCCGTCAATCCATCCTATCGTTTTATTTAAGATGATGTTTATTGGATATTTTTATGGTATTCGTTCTGAGCGTCAATTGGAAAAGGAGATTAAAACGAACATTGCCTACCGTTGGTTTTTAGGGTTCTCTCTATCAGATACAATTCCAGATCATTCTACAATCAGTTGGAATCGCCGTACTCGTTTCGTTCATACAAATATTTTCGAAGAAATTTTTGATGAGATTGTGAGACAAGCGACGGAGCGCCGTATGGTAGGAGGACGTGCGTTGATGACAGATTCCACACACATTAAGGCCAATGCCAATAAAAATAAATTTGTACATAAATATAAAAAAGAAAAGGCAAAGTTCTATATAGATGAACTAGAAGCTGCGGTAATCGAAGATCGTGAGGCGCACGGAAAAAAGAATTAAAACCTAGAAAGGAAAGTGATACCCCTACTAAAAAAACTCGGATAAGTACAACGGATCCAGATAGTGGATTTTTAATGAGAGATGGAAAACCGAACGGTTTTCATTTTTTAGATCATCGTACGACTGATGCGAAGTACAATATTATTACAGATACCTATATAACGGCTGGAAATATGGCAGATTCCGAGCCGTATTTAGCACGTCTACAAGCTCAAGTTGATAAATTCGGATTTGAAGTGGAAGCTGTAGCTCTTGATGCAGGCTATTTTACAGGATATATCTGTAAGAAGTTATCAGAAAGAAATATATTTATGGTGATGGGGTATCGCCGATTTGGAAAGAGAAATAAAGAAGTACCGAAAAGCCAATTTAAATATGTAGAAGAAATGAATGCATTTGCTTGTCCGATGGGATGTATTTTAGAATATGCGACAACGGATCGCGAAGGATATCGTCAATATAAATCGAATCCAGAAGACTGCGCTGTTTGTCCGCTACGTGAGGTATGCTTTTCAAAGAAACAAAAACAAAAAGTTATCACCCATCATATATGGGAGAAATATAAAGATATCGCTAGAAAAAACAAACTAACAGCTACAGGGAAAAAGTTGTATAAAGTACGATGTTCAACTATAGAGCGAAGCTTTGCGGATGCAAAAGAACTACATGGCTATCGATATGCTCGGTTTCGAGGGCTGAAATCTGTCCAAATGCAGGCTTACCTCACCGCCGCTTGTCAAAACATGAAAAAAATAGCCCTCCATCTAACCAAAAAGGGGTTGGTGGAGGGCTATTTTTCTAAATTCTACTATTTTTTGTTGTTTTCTTTCGCTAAAATCAAAAAAGATTCCAGAGTGTTGGGAACCCTAAAGGGTTTCCCAACACTCTGAAAAAACGTAGAAATAATTATTTTCTACGTTTTTTATTGTATCAATTTGAATACTTTCCCAGAGTGGCCCCTCATACCCAGAATCGTTTCCGTACCCCATTAAGAGATAAATATAGAAATATTAATGGTTTTATTATACATAATATGGGATGTTTTTAGTAAGTAGTTATAATAAAAAAACACCCAAAGGTGTCTTCCTGCGACTTGAACCACTTTACTGGAAATTAAGTAAACACGTCCTATAAAACAGAATCATTTATTTTTACCAGATTGTTAGTGTACAAATACAAGAGAATCGAGATCGTTTGTTTGGCTAGATTAAAGCAACGCCACATCTATATGGTTGAGATGTGTTACGCCTTCTAATCGGAGAATCTGCTTTATAGAACGTGTCCACAATTTATATTTTACTACATGTAATATTTATTTAGTGTAATTTTTACAAACATGTATAATTGCATAAAGTTTATGAAAAAATGAGAGTATAATTTGGTATTGTGTAATAAAGATAAAGTCCACCTACGGAAATAGGTGGGCTTTTTTATTGGGTATTACTATCTCAGTGCACAAAAGGGAATTTGTATTTAAATAATAGCATATCCTTAAAGTTCTTATATTGAGAAATAAAGAAAAAACACTCTTAGGTGCCTTCCTCCGACTTGGACTATCCTGTATTAATGTCGTGTCTATTAATAAAATAAGTTATATAAATAATTTGTTATACTTCCATGTTCCCTAGCTGATATAATGTATAAGGCAATTATTGGTTAATTAATAGCGCACATATATTAGGGAGGTACATGAGTCATGGAGTTAATAATTTCTTCATTTGTATTAGTGGTAATATTCCTTATTCTTTCGATAGTTTTAAGTGGTAAAGGTCAGCGAATAGCAAAAGAAGTTTTAAAAGAGCTTATTAATGGTCCTGAGGGGAAAATGTTGGTAGGTTTTTTTGGATCAGCAGCAGTTACAGGAGTAATTTTTGTCATTTGGCTTTTATTGAAGTAAGCATTCTAGTTACTCAGGCTGATACAAGGTGCAAGAAAATTACTGGATAATTAAAGGGACATATATATTAGGGGGGACATAAGTAATGATAGAGATAATCGCGGCATTAATTTCACTAGTCGTACATTTTATTAGTTATCTCTTTTCAACAGGAGAAGGCAAGAAAAAAGCAAAAGCAGATTTAAAAGAAATTGTTACTGATAATGAGGGGAAAATGTTGTTAGGATTTTTTGGAGGTGCGGCAGTTACAGGAGTAATTTTTGTCATTTGGCTTTTATTGAAATAAACATTCCAGTTACTCGGGCTGATATAATTTACAAGGTAATTATTGGTTAATTAATGGTTCACATATATTAGGGAGGCACATAAGCCATGTTAGATGTAATTACGGCATTTTTCTTACTAATTTTCCATTCTATTGTTTATCTCTTTTCAAGTGGAGAAACTAAGCAAATAGCAAAAAATCATATAAAAGAAATTGTTAATAGTCCGGATGGAGTAATAATATTAATCGTTGCTGCGGCACTTTTAATCGGGGGGATATATTTATTATCAGTATGATTTCAGATATCTTAGCTTAAAACGTATAAGGAAATTAATAGTACATATATAGTAGGGAGGTACATAAGTAATGATAGATATAATATTCTCATTGTTCTTAGTGGTTACGTATTTCATTATTTATCTCTTTTCAAGTGGAGAAAAGAAACAACAAGCAAAAGAAAATCTAAAAGAGGTTATTACGGGTGCTGATGGTAAACTCCTATTAATTACTCTTATGGGAATTATAATCGTGGTAATCTATTTATATTTTTATGGTTTCGGTTTATGAATATAAACTAAAATCATATCCAAGTATAAGAGACAATGGTTCACCTGGGAAGTATGCGTATTATGGTGGAGAATGGGACACAGGTGGTCTTTTTGGAGAAGCCAAATGTGTTTATAATAAAACTGATGAATCGGATAATAAATAATATACATAAAGAAAAGACACCCATATAAGAGTGTCTTTTCCGATAGTTTGTTTAGCAGAAGCAGCTAGCTCCAACTATGATTAATAAAATAAATAGTACAACTAATAAAGCAAATCCTCCAGCGAAACCGCCGCCGCCACAACTACCGCAACTACCACCAAATCCCATTTTAATCTCTCCTTTGAGTAGGAGGGGAAATTCAAGGTCACTCATGTATTTTAACGGGTTCACTTTACTTTATGGTTTTACGCATTAATTGAGCAGGTCCTTTTGAAAATAAAGAAAAGACACCCAAAGTTGCCTTCCTACTCTGTAACAAATTTAAATACATAATACATGAAAAGTAACAAAGATAGACTTGCTAATCTGCTAGCAATTGATTCCGTCATAAACTTCATAAGTACCACTTTGACAATCAATGCTAAGAATAACGGTATAAACAGTATCATAGCCAGCTTGATCGCTAAGTCGTTTATAGTTGGATTAAACGCTTCAAAATTAATTATGATATTCACTTACCTTTCTTTTATTCTTTTATATTTATAATACAATTGATATTATTTTGTCTAATAAAGAAAAGACACCCTAAGGTGCCTTCCTCCGACTTGAACCACTTTAATTTTAATAATATAACTTTTAAAACAACGAATATATCTTTAATCTTTCATATAATATATTATCATATTTTTCAGCGAATTCAACAAAGAAAAGACACTCTTTCGAGGGCCACTTAATACCCATATTAAATACTTGGTGGTGCATCGATTGAAACGTTGATGTCAGTAGGACTTCCGAAAATGGAGATTCTTACTCCGTCCACCATTATGTTCTCACTATCTTTACTAGATTCTTTTCCTTCAACCATTTTGTCTAGTTTATCTGACCATGTTAATCCTGTAGCTTTTATCATAGCTTTAATAGTGTTAAGATCCGGCGCTCCATTATATAACATACTGTCAATTGTCTTGCCATCTCTTCTTAAACTCACACTAACCCACTTAGTATCTGTGTTACCATAGTTTTCTTCTTTTGTGTAATAAAATCGATGGGTTTTAGTGCTTTCTTCAAGTTCAAGATTAAAAGGTAGTATTTGAATACCTTGACCAGCTAACTCATCTTTAATTTTATTGTAGTTTTTTAGGTATTGATCTGTAGTCATATCTTGAAAGGCTAATTTTTCTTTAGATTTTGTCTCTTCTTTTTTATAAGCAGGCTCAGATGACTTTGACTCAGTTGTAGTCTTTTCGTTCGAGCTACAAGCAGCCATACCCATAAGTAATGCGCTACATGTTAATGCTGTAAGTAATTTGCGTTTCATTGTGTTACCCCCAGTATGTATTGGTTATATAAGCTAAAATGTAAGATTTCTTATCCCATGGTAGCAAATAAGTTATTTGTATTTTGTCATATTGTGTCGAATAGGAATAAAAAAAGAGAGCGGATGCCCACTTATTATATTCCTAATAGTTGTTTCTTTTTTGCTGTAAATTCTTCTTCTGTTAGAATTCCTTGATCTTTCAATGCAGCTAGTTTAGTGATTTCGTCAGCGACAGAATAGTTATTTACAGGATTTGTTGTAGAAGAATGCTCATTAGAAGCGAAAGTATTTTTTTCTTGTTCGTTCATATACCCTTCTATTAACTCTTTTGCTTTTAAGAAATTGTTATATTCGTGTT
Organism: Bacillus sp. TH50; assembly: GCF_016650565.1. Taxonomy (NCBI): domain Bacteria; kingdom Bacillati; phylum Bacillota; class Bacilli; order Caryophanales; family Bacillaceae; genus Bacillus; species Bacillus sp. TH50. The sequence goes on from NZ_JAEKFM010000008.1 coordinate 325,538, forward strand.
TATTAAACATGACAGTATTTTCATCTTTTGCCAAGTCAGAGGTGGATCTAGTTTTTACTTCAGAGCTTCCAGGGAAAACGAATTGGATATAACCATGTGAAAGGAAGCCTGGTGGTTTGAATTGTATACCCGTAAGACTTTTGATTTGGATTTCTTTAGATCCCTTACCGATTAAACGAGAGTATTTAATAGTAATTTTAGTTGGTGTGACTACTAGTGTACTTAGTTGCCCTTTAAATTCTAGCATGTATATCTCCTTTTTTTATAACAGTTTATATTGATAATAAGATGATAATAACAAATTATACCTTCTTAATTTGTCATATTCTGTCGAAAGATAAAAGAAAAGACACCCAAAGGTGCCTTCCTCCGACTTGAACCACTTTAATTTTAATAATACTAATATGAGTGTTGGATTTCCATCCAAATATTATTTTACCACTGAAAATAAAAAAAGAGAGCCGAAGCTCCCATCTTCAACGAGTGGAGAGTAGAGATGATTCAATTATGTATCGATCTGGAGCGTCTCCTATATAGTCAAAAGGATAGCAAGTTGTTAATGTTAATGTTGGCTCACTTTTGTCTACAATAACTGTTCGATCTTCTGAATCCGTTATCCAATGCTTGTTAATTCTATATGTATATGTTTTATTTTCATATTCCACGATAAGTTGGTCATTTTCCTTTAGTTGATCAAGCTCGGTAAAAACAGTATCTCTATGCCCACTTAAAACTGTATGTCCATTTCCAGATGGTGTAGTAGTTAAATCACTAACAAACATACCTACACCTTTTTTCAGTACTTTATCGTCAGCTCCCCAATATACAGAGTATTTCTTTTGTATTTTAGGGATAATTAAATATGCCACTTTATCTCCTAATTGATGGTTTACCGTTGAAGCTGGAATTTGTACAGGTTCTTCAGGTTGTAATGAAGTCTCAGTCTCTGTTTGATTGATGTCTGTTGTTTCATTTTCTTTAGAAGGTGTGGAGATCTCATAGTGTTTCGCTTCGTTAGTCGTTAGCGACTCTGCTGATTGTCTAGCACCATACCATTCTAGAAAATAATAGGAAAAGATAGTAAATCCAATAACAATTAAAAATAAGCCTAACCATTGTTTTTTATTCATTTTTATCACTCCATTTGAAAACGACAGGATTTCTCCTGCCGTTTTAAGGAACTATTTTATGCGTTTGTCTTTTTACGACGGAACATTAATACAGATCCAGCCAATGCTAAGCCTAAGCTTGCTAACATCATTGTAACACCGTTTGATGCTGTATTAGGTAATTTTTCACCTTGTTTTTTAGTTTCTTTTTTCACAACTGTATTAGTATTTTTCTTTGTTTCTTTTGCAGTTGTTTGAGGATTAGTATTTGTTGTTTGGTTGTTTTGTTTTGAATTCTCTTGCTTAGTATTTTCTTGTATAGCAGGTTCTTGCTTAGTGTTTTCCTGCTTAGTATTTTCTTGTTTAGTTTGTTCTTGAGGTTTAGTAGTTTCTTTATTTTCTGTTGTAGTATTTGTGCTTGTTGGATACTTATAATCTTCACATGGAATGCCATCTTTATCATTATCTAAACGATGTGGATCATTTCCAACGCCATATCCGTTCTGATCCCAGAATGCTTGAGCATCTTGTTGGCTTTTAAAATGTCCACAATTTTTTGTATCATTAGGACTCTTGGCTGCAAATGCAGCAGAACTGTACCCCACTGTTAATAATGTAACTGCTGTTGCTGAAGCTAATAGTTTTTTCATAAATTTCTCCATCTCCCTAAATGTTATGTATTTACATTGAAATATTTTACATTTTAAAAATTAACAATACAATAATAATTTGTAGATAAATGTAAGATTTCTAGATAATAATAGCAAACTATCAATTCGTATATTGTCATATTATGTCGAATGAAAATAAAAAAGAGAGCCGTAGCCCTCATTGGTTAATTCGGTAAAATTATGTAAAATTTTACCTATTACCTTTGAAAAAGATTTCTTTTATTATGAAATTAAATCACAATATTTCATTATTCTCACCTAAGAACCTTACATAATGATCAAGCTGCTTGCAGAAGTTCTCTCTTTGGCTTTCAGATAACACCCCATACTTTTTTTGAACACCAATTAGAGTATTATGTAGCCTTTCATCATCAATAGCGTCAGTGCGCCCAGTAAGCACATCTAGTATGTACAAGTATATGGATTTAGACAAAATCGTTATTTGAAAGGGGAATGAGTAATGAAGGAAATTGAGGAATTAAAAGATTGTCTTAGAAATGAAATGGTAACGCGAATGGATGATTCGGACATAGTTGATATATTAACTGTTTTGCAAAGAGCGGAAGAAGAAATTGAAACAAAGTCACTACAAGCTCACAAGAACTTTAGTGAAAACTGAACAGGAACATCATAAGGCGTTGGAACTACTGCAGGAGGATGCAAATAAAACCATTAAAGAATGGGAACGTATTAGCGATAAACAAGTTGAACATTTAACTCGAAACGGAAAAGAAATTATTAATTTGACTGAAACATATTTTGATACACTAGTGTATTTATCTACATTGGGAGATATTGCTGCAGTTCATAAAGCAATAAAAGATATTGTTGGTGCTACCCCTTGTTGAGGATAAACAAATTTCTTAACAAAAACGCTATTTGGTCTAATCTTCGAAAAATAAGAGCACTTTTGCAATGTGCTCTTAATTAGAAAGATGTTATGTGTAAATATGTACTAGGTTTTTGGTGAATTGCTTTTTTTACGGTGATCTTTGTCTTCAATATCAGTTTCAGGCATTCCGTATAATCCGTTCATAGTCTGCTCATCTAAATCAAGACCAAGCACATTATTATTTGTCACATCATCTTTTTCTTTTTTAGAGTTATTCATATATATCACCTCCTATTTTTAGGATGTCAAGAAGCGACATAAACATTCAAGGTTTGTTTCATGATAAAAACTTCATTTTAGAGTAAGGGGAGTTGGGTAATGGGGTTAAAGGAGTATGCTATTTACAAGGGTGAATCGCTAATATGTATTGGAACTGTACAGGAGTGCGCTCAATATTTGGGCGTACTTCCTAAGACAATACTCTTTTATAAGACACCATCTTATATAAAGAGAGTGGCCAGCAAAAAGAAGGCTCGTAATTATTTAACTGTTACGGCGTTAGATGAGGATTAGTATAAAAATTTCACTTTGTCTTAATATTTTTAAACCACGAAAAAAGGCTCTGCTGTTTCCAACAGAACCTTTCCTAAAACGGCAAAGAGTAACTCTTACCTTACTCTTCTCTGAATATAATATATCATTTTAATTAATAATGCAATATATTGATGTAAAAAATTATTTGTATGTATTTAAAAAAATGAGAATATGCCCTAGTGCGGTGCATGACTAGGGCATAAAAGTTAGTTGGTAAATATCTTCATAATTAATAATAACACATTATTTATATGTAATGTTAGGAATTATGGATATATATGATTTTCGAAAAAACTTTATAAAAATTTCATTTTGCAGAAAAATTTTCGCACAAAAAAGAGCGCTGTATACAAGTGCTCTTAAAAAGGAGGCCCTATGAGTGAATAGCTGCCATATCCGTAATATATGCTTGCCCTTTCAAATGGTGACAAGCTGATTAATATAAAAGAGCAGCAAGTGAAGGGGCTAACTATGTAGCTGTACAGATTGAAATGGATGGATTCCCTAGCGACGAGGTAATTATTAACGATAAACATAATATTGTTTCTAAATTAGAGTATTACAAGAAAACTTACAATGAAGATTTAGAGCATAGATACGCTCCAGGAATCCGTATTGTAGGATATGCATATGGCTATTCGTTTTCAGGAGTTCAACGTGAGTTAGGATTATCAGTGGAATAATGGTTAAACCAATAGCAATTATCGTAGGCGCTGCCGTGATCTTGGCGGTGTCTTGTTTGTTGTTAAGGAAAGATAAGGTTAATAATTTTTGAAAATAAAGATTTTAATCTCTTCTGATGGTATAATTCCCTTATTATTGGAATTAAAAAGAAAATACATACAAATAAAGGGATGGTTGATTTGAATGGGGAATTCTGATCACAGAGAAACAAAGGCAATATTAAAGATAGGGTTCATCTATATACCACTTGCATTTGGAGGATTTGTTTTTTTAAATATATTAGGTTACTTCAGAAAAATAAAAATAAAGATTATGCATTGGAAAAACAATTAATCTATTTAATTGTTTTTTTATTTTTCCCTAACAAAACAAACGAACACAACGAACGAAAATAGAGGAGGAAGTAATAATGAAAAATACAATTACTCAGGAAGATATTAATAGTATTTTAGAAAGAACACATTGGACAATAGAAGAGTTTCATGGTAATGAGTGTCTTTTCTTGTTAATTTTTAGGATTATTAGGAAATTACTTTCTCAATGAACAGAAATTATATACTGATGTATAATTAAATCAAGGTTATTACCCTTATCGTTTTTAGATTGGAAAGCTAACATCTTATTGATTCACTCTCCACGAAAGAAGATTACCCAACACAAAAGGGTCACCTATGAAAATAGGTGGCCCTTTTGTGATTGCGCACTCGTGCACATCATACCATTTTAAAAATTAAACAACGATTAATCCACCATGGATAAAGTTAACAAAAACAGGTGACTTTACGTATAAAGATAAGAAATTCTCCTTTAATCAAGACGGGGAAATGGTTACAGGGTGGGTTACATTAGAATCCCTTGTTAAAAAAGTATATCCTGAGCCAGATTTAGGAAAAGTATTGCGTGCAAAAGTATTGATTTTCCTAATTATGGATATTATTAGGTCTATTACATCATGAATTTTCTGTTTTTTCGTGTTGTAAATAAGCTATTTATATAAGGTTACATAACACCAATTAGGGGCAAGCAAATAGTCTTGTAACGTACCAAATTCACTTATAACACACATTATATATGAGTTAAATGAACATTATAGCCAAGAAAATAAAAACAGTAAAAATATGGCTAAACGTAAACAGTATGCTTTCATTTGTAATTGAATGCGAGAGCTTGGAATTATGACGAATAATTTTTTTCATTATAAAGCCATATAGGATTGAAATTACTGTAAGTACAAATAGTATAGTTAAAAATTTCATCCTATTATAGTCCACAGTTGTTGCTGTAATAATAGCAGGTTTTATGGCAAAGAAATATGCCATTAGATACATAAAGACATTCAAAGTACAATATACAGAAAAATTTATAATTTTTTTGTTCAAATTGATCCTCCTCATAAATAATCTTGTTTACAACATCTCTTTCAGGATCATTTGGTATGATAACCTTTATACCATTAGATTCTAAATGTGATTTGTTACCACCCTAATCTAGAATCGAAAACACTGTGTAGGTTCTATGTCTCTATCAAATGATTTTTTGCACCAGAACCAAAAAAAGAGATAAGAACACTTTTATTAAATGCACTATCTCTTTTCGAATATGTAATGCATATCCCATGTAAATTTACCACATATTTTAATGGGACTTACAGATTGCTCTTCAACAAAAATTATACCTCACACTTTGTAAAAAATATACATTTTCATTTCTTGTGAAATCCGCCGTGGAAATATATGCAATTCAAACATATTGACGTATTATATCTATCTATACCTATCGATACATATTATTATAATTAATATGTATCGAATATATATAAAGGTTTATCTGTAAGAATGCTACATTCTTCTCTATTTACCTATACTTATAATTTCACTAATTAATTATGATATAGATATTAATTTAAAGTTATTTATACAAAACAAATAAATGGATTTTTTAGGTAGAGAAAATGATATACCATTCTGTTTACTTAATTCACATAATTTTCAAAATTAAAATCTATGGATGTTAATATTTGTTATATAATATACTTATCAAAGCATTACCCCTGTAGTTTTATAATGAATCTGTAAGATAGTTTGTTTGTCCCGTATATTCACCTTAACTAAAAAGAACTTGTAGTGATTCCTACAAGTTCTTTTTGCCTTTCTTATTGTAATTAGGAATGAAAGTAAACTTTTGGGTAAAAGTTTACTTTCGATTTTTGAATCATTTATAGCTAATTTTGTAATAAATTTCTCAATATAGATATAATTATCAATTATGGTTTTAATATTAAAAATTAACAAAAAATAATTTATAATAACAATATGATAGTTATCCTTTTGTTTACTCCTTGTGCTAAAGATAAGATTGTGTTCCCGATCTTATCTTTTTTCTTTGTAGATTTTTGATACAAAAAAAGAATCCTTATAATAAGGATTCTGCAACAGGAAAGAACAAATATATAGTAATAAAAAGAATTTCTTGTATCATAGAACAAGTATCTGAAGTTGATATGTAGTGTATCTAGAGTCTATGTAAATTTAAAGATTTTTTTAATAAAATGTTTTTTTACATCTAATTAGGATATTGGCATAATTCATCCAATTATAGGTAAATTTGTAAATATTTTTTCGAGTTAATATAAACTGAAACAAAAACCAATTATCTGCATAGGTAATTGTTTTTTGTTTATTGTAAGTTAGTTATTTAATAAAAAACAATACATGGGTATGAAATGAATATTATGACTCATTTTTACAGGTATCTCGTTTAGACACATTTATCCATTTGTTATATTTTGTATTATCTCCCTTTTTCAGGGAATGGACTAAAACACCCACATTCAAAAATATTGTAGAATTTATGACAATTAACGATGGATTTCTTAATTCGTATATATCTTTTTATTTTAAATATGACATTACCAAAAAAATATATATATATTTTTGGTATATATATAACAAAACATAAAAAAAACTAGTCACTATTATCTTATAGTGGGTGATTAATCGTAATATTGCGTATTTTCTGATGTTTATATATTCTAATAGGGGGTATCTTTTTCCATCCCTCCAAAAAGGAGAATAAGAAAGAATCTAGTCAATATCTATTGCTATTTCCTTTATAAAAATAGTAATTGTAACAGACTTATTTTAGAATCTCTCTTTAAAAAATAAGAAAAGGAGGAGTTCAAGTGAAAAAAACTTTAGTTACAGGATTATTGGTTACAGCAATATTAGCAAGTCCTTCCAACTATGTAAGTGCTTACGCGGAGAGGGTGCAGTCTAAATCAGAGTCAACATATGTACAAAATGTCAAAAATGCGAATACATTATCACATTCGATTAGAACGTTAGGTTCACAATCACCTTTAGCGCAAGCATATGGATTAATTATTTTACAGCAACCAACCATTAAAGGGACTGGTATGAGCAGTTTAACGAATCACCAAGAATTTGTAAAAAATCATGTTCGCGAATGGTTAGATGAATATAATCCTAAGTTAGTTGATTTAAATCAAGATATGCAGCGTTTTAGTACAAGATTCAATGGTTATTATGGTACATTATATGATTTAGCGGAAACGGTAAATACAGATGCGGAAACAAAAGTGAGTTTTGTAAATGCTTTTAATAGACTACAACAGGACGTACAAACTATCCAAGATAATATGAACCAAACCTTATTGCAGCTAAATCGTTTTAATGATTTATTGCTTCAAGATAACAAAGGGTTTTCTGAAAAAGCAAAAATAGCAATTCAATCCTTAGAGGGGTCAGATGGAACTGTTACACAGCTAAGAGCTGATATTAAAAGACTTCAAGAAGAGATACTGGTAGAACTCGCAAAAATTTTAAATAGACCAAATGAAGTTCGTAACGGCGTTATAAATATTGGGAAGCAAGTCTTTACGATTGCGGGCGGAGCAGCTCAGACTCAAACTATAGATTTTATCTCTATTTCATCTCTTGGTGGTGGAATTTTAGATCTTTTCGACAGCCAAACAGCTGCTTCTGCTAGGATCATTGAGCAGAAACAAAAAGAATTACTACCACTAATTCAGCAGTTAGCAGAAACCCAAATTCAAGTGACTGAAATGACTTTTATTGAGGATCAAATGAATGGGTTTACTGAGATGATTAAGAGGCAAATTACAACTTTTGAATATTTGATGAATGATTGGAAAGCGCTAAATGATACAATGATCCAAATCCAACTCAATCTGAGTGCAGGGGCACACATGGATAGTGTTGGATTGCAAAATCAATTAATTCAGCTCAAAGAATTCAGTGATGAACTGTATTTGCAAACAAAAAAGTATGAAAATTTCATTACAAATGTAACAATAAATTAAGTTTAAGCAAAGAGTGGAATATGACTATACTGAAAGTTAAAGGAGAAGACAAAAATGGCAAAAAAGCCTTATAAAGTAATGGCTTTATCCGCATTAATAACGGTAATGGCAGCAGGTAGTATCATGCCAACATATGCTTCTGCAGCGGAAAGCATGGCAAAATCAACTCCTATTCACGCTAAAACAGGTACAACGGACGATTACCCGGATTATTCATTAGGACCAGAGGGTCTTAAAGAGGCAATAACAAATACAGGGTCAAATGCTTTAGTAATGGACCTTTATGCTTTAACAATCATTAAACAAGCAAATGCTGATTTCAATGGGCTCAATTCAATTGATACATCTTTACGAACGAAAATAATTAATGATCAAAATATTGCCAGAATAAATGCAGGGCAATGGTTAGATAAACTTAAACCGCAAATGATTTCAACGAATCAAAATATTATTAATTATAATACTAAATTTCAAAATTACTATGATACGTTAATAGCAGCTGTAAACAATAAGGACAAGGAAACATTATCAAATGGACTTACAAGGCTAAATAATGATGTTGTAGCAAATAAGGCGGAAGTTGACGAATTATTAGGAGAACTGCGAGAATTCCGAAAGAAAATGGCAACAGATACGCAAAACTTTAAACAAGATGCTACTCAAATAACGTCTATTTTAGCAAGTCAAGATGCTGGAATTCCGCTGTTGCAAAATCAACTCACAACGTATCATGCTACAATTGCTGAATATAATAAACTGCTTATTGCCTCAGCAGTTGCAACAGCTCTAGGCCCACTTGCTATTATAGGCGGAGCAGTTCTAATTGGTACTGGTTTAGGAGCTAAACTAGGAGTGGTGTTCATTGTAGGTGGTTTAGGAGCAACAGCAGGAGGTATAGCGGGAATTGTTATAGCAAAGCAAGAGATGGATAAGGCTCAGGAAGAGATTAAGAATATAACAGGACAAATAACCCAGGCTCAATTAGAAGTAGCTGGTTTAACCAATCTAAAAGAGCAAACTGAATCCTTAACAGAGACTATTGATATAGCAATTACTGCACTACAAAATCTTTCAACCAAATGGGATGTAGTTGGATCAAAATATAAATCTTTACTTAAAAATATTGCAGTTATGGACCCTAACGATCTATTTTTCATAAAAGAGGATCTCGATGTGGCTAAAGATAGTTGGAAAGAAGTTAGAGATACTGCTGCAAATCTTTATGAAACTGATATTAAATTAGTAGATACAAAATAATCAATTGATTTTATGTGATAAGGGTTCCCTGTTCAAACTTGAGCAGGGAACTTCCTCAATGCTCACTAAAAGATACGAATTCTTAAAAAGCGTAGGTGGGATAATATGAATAAGAAATTGTACAAGAAATTCTTATTATCAATGATGATTGCTGGAATGGTAACAAGTAATATAGTACCACTTCATACTTTCGCGGCAGAACAAAAAGTCCATACAACTATATCGCAAGAAACCAGTCATAATTATTCACTTGGTCCTGAGGGCTTTCAAGATGTACTAGCACCAGCAATGTCTAATGTACTTGTTATGGATTCATATGCCAAAACAATACGTAATCAACAAGAGACAGACCTTAGTGGTATAAGTTCTCTTAATAGTTATTTACGAGCAAACATGTTGAAGCACCAGGACGATGCAAAAAAAAACGCGACCTATTGGTTAGATAATCTTAAACCACGTATTATGAATACGAATCAAAACATTGTAAATTATAATGATACATTTCAAACACACTATAGTGTTTTACTAGCTGCAATAGATCAAAAAGATACTGAAAAATTGAAAACTGAGCTCGAAAAATTGTATCAAAGTATATTGACTAATAAAAGTGAAGTTAACGAGCTATTGGAACAGCTGAAAACATTCCGAAATAAAATGACAGCAGATACACAAAACTTTAAACAAGATACAAATCAATTAACGACTATTTTAGCTAGTACAACTGCAGGTATTCCATATTTAGAACAGCGAATTAATGGGTATAATGAGTCTATCAAAAAAAGCAATGATCAAATTATTGCAGGTTCAGTACTTTGCGCGACGTTAATAACGTGTATCATTGGTGGACCGCTGATTGCAACAGCAAAAAGTAATATTGCATCTGCTGAGCGAGAAATAGAAATTTTAAAAGCACAAATTTCTGGGGCACAAGCAGAAATAGCTATTATAACTGATGCAAAAGATAAGACTACGAATATGGCGGAAACAATTGACACAGCTATTAATTCTATACAGAAAATGTCTAATAGTTGGGATACTGTAGCAGCAAAATATAATAATTTAGTAAAAAATATCACATTTATTACCCCAGAAGAATTTGCTTTTATAAAAGCAGATCTTAATACAGCAAAAGATAGCTGGCAAGATCTTAAGAATTATGCTGATAAATTATATGAAGCGGTAAAAATTGCGGAGAAAGAAGAACAGGATCTTATGGAGCGACTTCGTCCGTCAAGTGTTCAATATTTCTACAGACCGATAGACAATGCTTGTACATTTGAAATAAAAACGGGAGCAAATGCACCAAATGCGTCTTATAAAGTTGTGAATTTAACAAAACGGACTACGCATAATATGTGGAGCGGAGGACCAAATACAAGCATGTGGGTTGACCGTCTTCCATTAAACTTAAAAGATCAATATGCGGTAATAGCAACGGTCAATGGAATGGAGTATGTCGTATATAAAGAAGTAGGAGAAAACATTCCTGGAGCTAATTTGAATGGTACCTATCAATTATTTTCTGCGTTAAATAATAGTAGCGTTATAGATCTGAATCAATCAACGAATAATGTTACCTTATGGAGCAATAACGGCAGTAATAATCAAAAATGGAAGTTAGTATATGATTCAAATAAAAAGGCCTATCAAATTAAAAGTGTAACAAATGAAAATTTAATATTAGCTTGGAATGACTATCAAGGTTCTGACAATGTTTTTGCTACACCTAACCAATACTATGAAGAGCATTATTGGTTAGTTGAAGATGCAGGAAATGGATATTTTTATTTAAAAAACAAGAAAAACTCTAGGGTTTTAGATGTAACTGGTTCTGGTACTAAAAATGGAACAAATGTTATAGTATATCCATTTACAGCTAGTAATAATCAAAAATTTAAATTACAGAGACTATATTAAATTATAAGATTCTGGTGCAAAAAAATTTCATCTTGAATTTCAATTGTTGTAAAATAGGGCATCTCTCCTGCTTCGGAAAGATGCCTCTTTTCTATTCTAACGAATGTTGGGGTACACCCCATGCCCATCGAGGGGTCACCATATCAAAAAAAGAAAATTGTACATTAAGACAATTTTCCCGTTAAATAAGGATTATTTGGCACTGGAAAATCAATATTTTTGAAAATGTCAATTGGAATATTTCTCTCACCAATAGGAAAAGTAAATAACAGTTTATAAAGGTATACTTTTACAGACATCTACTTGTTAATTTTCTATCTAAATTTTGTATTCGAGTTTCATATTTGAAAAGTTTTTCTCAATATGGATATTAGGATTATTTTTATTTTGAATGTTCTAAATATAAAATTATTAATCTATAATTATTAAGTACCAACAGGATTAGGAAAATGAATAAAAAATTAGATAGAGGAAGGTTGTGTGATATGAAATTAAATAAAGACATTGTCATCACGAATAATGAAAAAGGATATGCTCATGATTCTGAGATTGGTTATTCGAATCCCAATTGGATGGGTAAAATGCCGGGGGATACAAAAATAAGCGCACTGTCTATACCTGGGACGCATAACTCAATGGCACGTTTTGGTGATGGTACCCCATATCCAGATGATTATGTCATCACGCAAACAATGAATTTAATCACACAATTGAACTCAGGGAGTCGTTATTTGGATATTCGTTTACGAAAAGACTCGAATACTCAGCTTAGCGCTTATCATGGATCTGCTAATCAACGTGCAATTTTTGGCATTGATATTTTAGATAAAATCACTGCATTTTTAAGAACAAATCCAGGAGAAACAGTATTGATGCGAGTGAAAAATGAATGTAATGGACCTGGTACAGGAAAATGTACAGACGCTAGCACAATAAAAACGTGGGCTCAAGTTTTTGAAGATAGCTATTATAATAATGCTAGCTATAGTAATTATTTTTGGAAAGGTACATCCAATAATCCGACGCTAAATGAAGTGAAAGGCAAAATTGTAGTATTGTCAGATTTTCCGACAGATGGAAAAAGATTTGGTATTCCATATAGTAGTATAACTAGGCAAGATCAATTTGATGTAGATAATACGCCTGATGCGATGTATGCGAAATGGACTGCAGTAAAACAACATTTACAAGTTGCAAATGCAAATAATGGCCAAGCCATGTATTTAAATTATTTAAGTGGGAACGGAGCATGGTATTTTATCACAAGGGGAGCTGCACCTTATTTTGTAGCAAGTGGGTATAGAGGTAGTGGTACGAATTCGAGTATGCAAATGATTACAGAACATAGAACAGATAAATGGACTGATTATCCCCGTGGAGTCTATGGTCAGGTATTTTATGGGGGAACAAATCTATTAGCGGTTGAGTTTATTTCTAAACTCGGGTTGAGGAATGTGGGAATCATCGCCGCGGATTTCCCTGGTAAAGGGTTAATTGATCGTGTCATTCGGTTGAATGACAGACACCTTAGTGGAGATATTCGCTATATAACGCCAAAAGGGTCTTCAGGCTTACGAATTGGATTCGGTGGGGATGTATATTTACGTAATCATTATGTAGTGTATCGAAACGGGAACTATATTGGTGAAGTCGTTAACGGAAATCCTTATTATAGTTATTGGGATCAAACGGATGTGGGACACGATCTTAGATTTGAAGGTTTACCTCTATTTACGGGAGATAAGATTGACGTTTATGTAAAGAATGGCAGCAATCAAACACTACTTAAAAGTCAAACGCTAGCCATAGATGAACAGGAAGGAGAAGAAATTAGAGTAGCTGACGGCCCATATATTATTAAAACCGCCTTAAATAATACGAGCGCTCTTGACATGACCAAGACAGATCGCAATGTTCAGTTATATAGTTACCAAAATCAACTGAATGCTGAATTTGTTCTTAAATACGATGAGAATAAAAAAGCATATCGTATAATAAATCGATGGGATCCAACTAGAGCTTTAGGCTGGGATGGAGCTTCACATAATGTATTTGGTATGGGACTTGATGTAGGAAGAAATGAACAGTATTGGAAGATAAAACGTGCTCTAAATGGATATGTGTATCTAGAAAATTTAAAAAATGAGCAAATGTTAGATGTTAGTTATAGCGATCCTTCCAATAACACAAATATAATTATCTGGGGTTGGACTGCAAACCTTAATCAAAAATTTAAGGTGGTTGAACGAAAAGAAAAATTAGAGGGACAAATTGATTCTTTGTACAACCCACAACCTGGTCAAAAAAATAGATCTAGTGGTAATTTCTCATTGGGACATCTTGCTGAAGGTACAAGAGTTCGAGTTTCAATAGAAGGTGGTGGTGAAACAGTGCTTAACTTCAGAGTGATGCGTGATAAAACAGGTGATACAGACCCTACAATTTGGTCAGATGTTAAACATGGTTCTATCGTAGGGATTCCTATAGGTGCAAATAAAAATAACCTGTATATTGCTAATCCAAGCCTTAGTGGGGCGCCTTCACCTGGTGGTACATTTAAAGTGAAATTTTATACATTACAAAATTAACAAAAAAAGAACTGGGCAAACACCGCTCAGTTCTTTTTTAGGTTCTGGTGTGTGACCGTTCTTACTCATGGTTGTAAGAAATGTTAAAGTGAGATAAAAAGGAGTATTTAAAATGGTTAATCGCTTTTGGGTACTGGTGTTTGTTTTTTTCTTCATATATCTCCTTGTGTGTAATGTTAATTAATTAAACTCCCTATATCAAAAAAGTGTATCAAAAGGTACACCTTTTGAAGTACAGTAAACTCTATTAAATTCAGTACTTCAAAAGGTTTAAAAACATATTTTTGAAGTACTAAATAATTAATGAGACCTTTTGAAGTGTTTTTTGTTATAATTTCAATAGAAACAATTTTGAAGGGATGTCTATTTTTTGAATACAAGAAAATTCGGATATATAAGAGTCAGTAGCAAAGATCAAAATGAAGATCGCCAGATTGAAGCAATGAAACAACTCATCACTGACGAACGAGATATTTTTGTCGATAAGCAGAGCGGAAGAGACTTTAACCGTGAACAATACCAACTTGTAAAACGCATGTTAAGAAAAGATGATATTTTATATATTCACTCCTTAGATCGTTTCGGAAGAAATAAAGAAGCTATCCTTCAGGAATGGAAAGATATTACCCAAAATATACAAGCTCATATTGTCGTATTAGATATGCCACTTTTAGATACAACTCAATATAAAGATAGTTTAGGAACTCTTATTACTGATTTGGTACTTCAAATCTTATCGTGGCTTGCTGAAGAAGAACGGACAAAAATAAAAACTCGCCAACGTGAAGGCATTGAAGCTGCAAAGAAAAAAAGAAAGCATTTAGGGAGACCTAAAACCGAGATAACTCAAGAATTCATTCATTCTTATAATCAATGGAAAGAAGGGCAGATCACAGCGCTATACGCCATGAAAAGCTGCAATATGACTAGTCCTACATTTTACAGAGTGGTCAAAAGATATGAAAATAGGGAGGTATAAAAATCAATATCATTACAAGAGAACTCCAAAATACAATACAAGGCTTTTCTGCTTATTTATTTAACAAAGGAAGAAAACCCTCTACAATCAAGCGCTATATATATGATGTAGAAAGTTTTATTCAATGGCTGCACCAATCAAAAAGGTTTACTGAAAATAATCTTTTTGAATCACTTCATAAAAAAGATTTCGAAGCTTTTTTTAATTATTTAAAAGAAGTTCGTCAATACTCTGATAAAACTATACACCGCATATATATTGTCTTAAATAGATTGTACAAATACTTAGATTTACCAAATCCGATTGAAGGGATTATTCATATAAATCCACCTGATCGGGCATTACGTAGTCAAGATTTCGTTTCTTTCCAAGAAGAGAATCGTCTTAAAGAAGTTATCTCTTCATTAGAAGGACTGACTGAAAAACAACCATCAACACGCCCAATGATCTTAGAACGGAACATTTCTATCGTTACGTTGCTCCTGGACTATGGATTATCTTTAAAAGAGCTTGTTTCTTTGCGAATGCAACACGTTCATTTCGAAAGTAATACGTTATCTATTGCTGAAGACTCAAAAATATATCGTACAATCCATTTGAACGAAGAGGACAAATTACATTTATATAATTACTATAAAACTATTCCTGAACCTGTACGTCCTAAATACCACAGCAGCGATCCATTATTTATTGCTTTTGACTTTACTCGTGGGACATACCATTGGAGCTATGACGATAATGCACCAAATTTACTAACTGAAATCTCGGTACAAAAAATGATTCGTTTAGAAGTGAAACGTGCTAATCTTCGAAAGGGAATTTCTGCCCAACACTTTCGGAACTCCTTTGTTTTAAGGGAAATCAAACAGAAAAACACCCCTGAACAAATCATGCGGCAGATTGGATTTAAATCTCACTTATCCTTAAAAAGATATTACAATTACTATAAGAAAACTACAGCTAATACAGATTAGAAACAATCTCTTAATATGTAATTTTTATATATCTACAGATTTGCAATGAAAAAGATAAGAATTAAGCTTTTTTTACTCCCGTTTCTTGTACTGAAAATGACAGTGTCAGCTACATATAAAAGTGTTTTAAATGAAGGGATTAAATAGGGGCTAAAAACTTTCGGTTATTGTATTTCCTCGTTACCGGTACCTGTTAGAGTAATAGGAGAACTTTCTGCAGAAGTTTACGCAAAACAGGTTGCTAGGAAGAGGATCTATAAGAAATATAATATTGAACAAAGACCACAAGATATTATTTTAATTAAATCCAATTTTCTAGCTATTAAGGATATAATTAGCGATGTATCAAAAAGTATGATGGAAGATAAACATAACGGTTATAAAATGTATTAGGGGTCACCATACATGCCCAACAACTTAAGAAACTTTATTACCCCCAAGTATCCAAAAACGTTATTCTTTCTAAACAAGCTAAACAGAAAGGATCACCAAGGTAATCTACAAAAAAGAGCCTAAGAAATATTTCTTAGGCTCTTTTTTCTCAATCTTACTTATTGAACCATAGCAGATACGATTACAGTAAATTCAGATGTAGCATTCTTAGGATTGGCAATATAAAGAGATCTTTTAGATACGACACTTGTTCGATTGCCACTTAATACACCAGAGAAATGAGTAGGGTCTGTTGCAGCAGACTTATCTTCCATTACATTAAAACTAATAAAATCCGGGTCCCCGCCACCTTCAATCTCCCATTTTAAATATTTTGTTCCTGCAGGGAGATTTTCAGTACTAAAGTTACCACTTGAACGATTTTTCTGTCCTGGTTGTGGTCCTTTACTTGATCTTACTCTTGCAATCTCTACTGTCGCTTTGGTTTCCATATCCATTCCCCTTTTCATAATAAATGTATATTTTAGTTAGGTTACTACAGCAACCTAACTAAAATATACAATTTGTAGAAAAAAATGGGTATTGAGAAATATTGAGACTTCTTTATTAATTCAAATTATTTATTCATAAATTACAGCATATATTTTTATTCCAACTAATGATGTAGCATGCCTAACATTATCAATGTACATTTCTTCTTTTTGTACCACTTCAGTTCGATTTTCGTGTAAAACATCACTAAAAATAAGGTCATCCATGTCCCCAAATTTATCTTCCATTACATCAAAAAGAATATCGTCTAAATCGCCACCACCCGCTAGTTCCCATTTCAAAAACTTTGTGCCTTCGGGTAAAATTGCAGTGCTAAATAACTGACCTGGATATATAGTTGTTACCAATTGTCTCCTATTTATCTTCATTTACATAGCCCCTTTTTCAATAAGCATCATTTACTTAAATATATAATTTTTAGAGGTATTTAGGTATTGATAAAATCTACATAATACCTATTATCGGTAACTATGAAAATGTAAAAATAGTCTTAAAGATTGCTTTATTGCTTTGAAGTTGTTTTTTGTCCGCAGAAGTATGCTTAATAGGCTTCACCATAAATGCCCATCAACTAAAAAACTTTACTAGCCCCAAGTATCAAAACAACGTTATTCTTTCTAAAGAAGCTAGATTAGAAAGGATGACATGTTCTTATGAATCTCCCGATACAAGATGAACTACAACCATTTGTGGAAGAATTACAACGATATATTACACCTGTATTTTTAGACGAACTCGCAAGAGAGATCGGATTTATAAAGCGAAAACGTAAGTTTTCCGGCTCAGACTTAGCTACGATTTGTATTTGGATTAGTCAACGAGTAGCAAGTGATCCCTTAGTACGATTATGTAGTAGGCTTCATGCAGCAACTGGTACTTTACTCAGCCCTGAGGGCTTAAATAAACGTTTAAACGCTAAAGCAGTTTTGTTTTTACAACATATTTTTTCTTTACTGTTACAACAAAAAATATGTGAACAAACACAAATTTCTAACCATCTCTTCACTTGTTTTGGACGAATCCGTATCCTAGATGCCACCGTATTTCAGGTGCCAAATGCTTTAGATAATGTATATCCAGGCTCTGGAGGCTGTGCTCAAACAGCCGGAATCAAAATTCAATTAGAATATGATCTGCACAGTGGGGAATTTCTGAACTTTCAAGTTGGACCAGGAAAAAATAATGACAAAACATTTGGCACGGAGTGCTTAGATACCTTACGACCAGGAGATTTATGTATTCGTGATCTAGGTTATTTTTCATTGGAAGACTTGGACCAAATGGAACAACCAGGTACATACTATGTGTCTCGTTTAAAATTAAATACGAATGTATATATGAAAAATCCAGATCCAGAATACTTTAAAAATGGTGCTATTAAGAAGCAATCGGAATACATACAGATCGATGTGAAACGGCTTTTAAACCAACTACAGCCTGGAGAAACATTTGAATTAAAACATGCTTATATCGGGGTACGGAAACGATTCTGGGTATGAGGGGCCACTCTGGGATTTAATTACAAATTAAAAAAGAACTTTATTCAAGTTCTTTTAATCTACGATACAGGGCGGCCTGACTCACACCCGTAATTTGGCATATTTCTTTCACTGTTTTAGTGGTGTGCTCCCGTAATTCAATCGCATGATTCATACCTGGGTGTTTATCCGTGTATTTCTTCAATCTTCCTCTATACACTCCTTTTTGTTTCGCTAACTTTATTCCCGCACGTTGCTTTTCTTTAATCATTTCTCGATCAATTTCACTAAAGGCAGCCATGACAGTTAAAAAGAATTTTCCTGTTGGAGTTCTAGTATCTATTCCTAAATTTAAAATCGCAAAATGAACATCCTTTTCCCGAAGTTGTTCTACTAACTGTAGTAGCTGAATGGTATTTCGACCTAAACGATCCATTCTAGTTACGACCAAAGTATCCCCAGTAGTTAGTTTTGACAGTATAGTGTCTAACTCTGGCTTTTGTTTTGTTACTCCACTTATTTTCTCTTTAACAATTTCATCTACTCCATATTTCATGAGCTGTTCAATCTGTGTATCTAGATTTTGATCTTGTGCACTTACACGAGCGTATCCATAGACCATTTTTATCCCTCTTTTTTGAGAAGTTAGAATATGCAATTATGCATATTTGTATTTTTTATTTTAATAGCAATTAAATCTAATATATAATTAAAAGGTTTTTTACGAATTGATAAGGAGATGCGAGTATGAAGAAAATCATAGGACTTATATTATCATTATTTTCTACCTATGTACCAATGCTTACAGAGGAAACCGAAGTTTTAAATAAGTGCTGATTTTGCAATTATATCTTTAACAATTGAATAGGAGGTCTAACGTGAACAACATTAAGAAATTATTCCTAAGTTCTATAGTATGTATTTTACTATTCAGTACAGTAGGAACAGCTTATGCAGAACAAAATAATCAAGAAACTACATTATCCTTTATCGATGTGCCAAAAACACATTGGGCGTATAAAGAAATGATGTACATGGCTGAAAATAAAATCATTACTGGTTATGGAAATGGATATTTTGGTGCCACAGATCAAATCACACGCGAACATCTTGCAGCCTTTTTATATAGAGGTACCTAAAACCGCAAGACAGTGCCAATAACCCATTTGTAGATATTAGTGAGAGCAATTTCAAAAAGGAAATTTTGGCACTAACAGCACGTGGTATTTTCAGTGTAAATGCAGAAAAAAAATTCAATCCGAAGAATAACATGACCCGTGCAGAACTTGCTGTCGTGCTTGTAAAGGCATTTGATTTAAAACCGCAAGGAAATGTTGAATTTACGGATATGAAAAGTCATTGGGCCAATGAATATGTGAAAATTCTAGCTGGAAACCAGATAGCAAGCGGTACTGGTGACGGCAATTTTAATCCAAATGGATTTGTCACAAGAGAGCAATTTTCTATGTTCTTATATAGGACGATTATGACAGTAACAGATATGAAAAAGAATGAATCCGTTGGTTGGGTGAAGGAGAAAGAGAATTGGTACTATTACGAAAAAGATGGAAGTAAACGCAGAGATAACATTACTTTAGATGGAATAGAGTATTCCTTTTTTAAAGATGGAAGACTAGTCGAAGGGAGAAAGCAGACTGGGAAAGACAATTTATATTATAGTGAGCCTGGTAAATTAAAGACCGGCTGGAGTTTTTCTGCAACTTCATGGAGCTATTTAAAAGATGGGAAGTATGTGACAGGACCATTTACCTATCAAGGAAAACCATTTGAAATTAATAAGTACGGAGATATGGAAAAGGGATGGATCACCCTTCGTACCACTGTTAAAAGAATCTATCCAAAGCCAGAAACAAAATTTCTATTAAAGTCTAAATCTGTAAAGGATGGCGATGTTTTAGAAGTCATCTCAAAGCAGGGCTTATGGTACCAGGTCAAATATCAAGGAGAAGTCGGTTATGTTCGGATATTTGAGTCCGTTGTGATTGGTGAATCACCAGTTCGTTCATGGGATGTAGCAAAAGAAGCAACGAATTTGTCTCATTTTATGATAACTGAGTATCATAAAGATCCTGAAAAGTACTTTCCTCCTAATATTCACAAGAAATTTGATAAACAATTAGATAGTGATTTAACTCTTCTTGCGAATGGATTACAATGGATTGATCAATTAAAAGAAGCACTCTATTTAGATAATAAACAAGGGTGGGTACAAGAAGAAGGAAAATGGACGTACTATAAAAAAGATGGGCAAAGAATAACTGGTTTCCAAGCAATTGATGGGAAACGTTATTATTTTGGTACCGATGGTTTTATGCAAACGGGATGGGTACACACAAATGGGTCAGATTATTATCTGGGAACAGATGGTGTGATGCAAACTGGAATCCAACATATTGACGGGAAAATCTATTACTTTGGTCCGTTAGGTCCTGTGCAATCAGGATTTACACATGTTGATGGGAAACCGTATTATTTTGATGCTTCTCATGAATCCAAAAATGGTTGGATAAAGCAAGAGTTTAATTGGTATTTACTGCAACCTTCAGGTGCATTACAAACAGGAGATTTTACATATAAAGACAAGAAATTCTCCTTTAATCAAGACGGAGAAATGGTTAAAGGGTGGGTTACATTAGAATCCCTTGTTAAAAAAGTATATCCAGAGCCAGATTTGAAAAAAGTATTGCGTGCAAAACGTGTGAATAATGGTGAAGTGATAGAAGTAACGGGGAAAGTTGGTTCTTGGTATGAGGTGAATTATCAAGAAGAAAAAGGATATGTAAGTATTCATGATGCAATTATTTTTGATCAGGAAGCCAAAAATCCACTTACTCTTCTCGATGGGAAAATAAAAATATTTGAAGGTGTATTAGATTATTTAAAAAGTGACGAACCAGTCATAAATAACACGATCAAAATTTTAGAAGAATCAGAACAAGGTTTGTTAGATGCTACAGAAAACTGGGAAAGTATTTCCAGAAATATAAACAATGCAAAGCAAGATGTACAGTATAAAATGCAAGTGATGAAAGAATCACATGATAAATTGCAAGAATTAGTGAATGCAATGAAAGGTGACATAAAAAATTTAACAGTCACCCAAAGAAAAGAACTATTCAGACTGCTTGGAAATACGAGAGAAGATGCTCTAGCGTATGGAAAAGAGTGGATGGGATTTAGTGCTGATGTATATGTATCTATCCTGCAATCCTATACATCCCTTTATCAAACCTACGCTTGGTATTATCAAACATTAGATGTGGTTGCGGGTAAAGCACTTGAAACCCAAAATGAAATTAATAAAAATATTCTTCAAATTGAGGAAAATCATCGTAAGTTAGCAGAAGGACTTTCTGGTGTCGTTAAAGACTTAGGACCAGTTGTAAATAGTTCCATTCGCCTAAAACATTCTGTAGATGAAGCGAAACCTCAATTGGAGGAACTTGTACAAGTAACAAGAGAAAACGCTCCAATCATTGCGAAAGATTTACAAGCATTGGATGCCAAAGTCCCAGGATTCTTCACAGATTTCAATATGGGAATAGATCTTGCAAATACATTTATGGACTCCGCTAATAGAATAGCAAGTCATAAGATTGATATACCTGCTGCGGCAAGAAATATTGGGAATATTGAATTAGGTAATGCGTTCCGTGATTTTGGTGTTACACCAGTAAAATTGGAAGAGGTTGCACAATCCGATCGAGATACAACTAAATTCATGAATGTAACATTAGATCTTGTGCCAATTATTAATATCCCTAAAGAAATAATCCAAATGGTACAAGGACATGAAATAGCTGAGGAAGAAAAATATAAGCCGTCAGATTATGTCATGGGTATCGCAACAGTATTTTCTGGTGGAACCATAAAAACAGTAAAAACTATCGGAAAAGTAGTTGGTACTGTTGAAGATATTGAAAAGAAAGCGAAAAACCTTGAGAAGGCTGCAAAAACAACTAATTTCACAAAATATCCTACTGGTTTTGATGAAGTTGCTAAATATGTAAAAGAACATAAAAAATTACCGGATAATTATATTACGAAAGAACAAGCACAAGCACTTGGTTGGGTTAGTAAGGATGGGAACCTTCATAAAGTAGCCCCTGGAAAAAGTATGGGTGGTAATATATTTCAAAATAAAGGAAACCCCTTACCAAATGCTCCAGGTAGAGTTTGGTATGAAGCTGATATTAATTATTTATCAGGGTATCGAGGTAATGATAGAATTCTTTATTCTAGTGATGGATTGGTGTATAAGACTTCAGATCATTACAAAACGTTTACTGAAATAAAGTAGAAAGGAATTTAGTTATGGAAAAAATATATTTAGATGGACGGATGTTTACAAGTAAAGATGCACTGCATAAAACATTAAAGAACAAATTAGATCTTCCAGATTACTATGGTGAAAATGCTAATGCGTTGTGGGATTGCTTAACTGCATGGGTTACTCTTCCTTTAACAATAGAATGGGAATTTTTCAAAGAAAGCCAGAATATGTTAGGACAAGAAGCAGATTTGATTTTAGAAACATTTCAAGATGCCCAAAATGAAATGCCAGGAAATTTTTTCATTAAAGTAAAATAATTTAATAGCATTTAAAAAGCGTAGAAATAATTAATTTCTACGCTTTTTATTGTATCAATTTGATTTTCTTTCATAGTGGCCCCTCATACCTCGAATCGTTTCCGTACCCCTATATCGGTGATAAACAACAACTATTTGCACGTGTTATTTTTAATCGATTAACAGAAAAGCAACTTCAAAAACGGCGAGCAAAGATTGCGGAAAAAGAAAAGTCTAAAAATAGAGCGTACTCAGAGAAAAGTAAAATGGTAGCTGGATTAAACGTGTACGTGACGAATACACCTTGGGAATGGGTTCCGATGGAACAGGTACATGAATTATATACTTTACGTTGGCAAATAGAGATTGTCTTTAAAACGTGGAAATCACTCTTCAAGATAGACCATTATCGTAATGTAAAACAGGAACGATTAGAGTGCCAATTATATGGAAAGCTAATCGCTATTTTCCTATGTTCCTCTACTATGTTTAAAATGCGTCAATTGCTTTTACAAAAGAAGAAAAGAGAATTAAGCGAATATAAAGCGATTGGGATGATCCAAGATCATCTATTTCTGTTGTATCAAGCAATACAGCAAAACACCCAAGAGATAACAAAGATCCTAACCCGCCTGTTCAATCTTTTACAGAGGAATGGACGGAAATCCCACAGATATGAGAAGAAAACTGTCTTTGATATTATGGGTGTTGTCTATGAGTATAGTGGATTGAGAAAACAAAAGAAAGTTGCGTGATTTTTTAAAAATGAAACCCGTTAGGGTTTATTCGGTGTGCTTACTTTTAAGGACATCAAATATTTTAAGCGTTTTTTAGTCCATATGAACAAAAGTTCATTTTGTTTCCGCTCTTAAGTTGATAGGCATGTATGGTGACCCCTATTAGATAAAAAAATCCCTGCACATTATGTGGGGATTTTTTTATGAGGAAAGAGCACCTTCGCAAGTGATCTTAAAATAATACTGTAATACATTCAGTTTTTTAAAATTGCTAAAACGATAAATGTAAGTATTAGCGTTAAGGAAACAATTTTAACATATTGTCTAGTTTGATTAGGAATTACACTTCGAATCCAGTCTGAGAAAATCGCAAGTCCAGCACATAACACGATAAAAATCAATAAACCAATCCCTATAATCTCAGGTACTCCTTCGAATGGATTGGGTATATTTATTTGAAAATACATATTATTTTCCTTCCCAATAAAAAAATTGTTTTATTTTAATAATACATTATATGTTTTATAAAGAAAAGACACCCTAAGGTGCCTTCCTCCGACTTGAACCACGTTCATTTAGTATAAACTTATCCGTATTATCCCTTTGTTATACGTGTAAACACATCCTATAAAACAGAATCGTCTATATACACCAGATTGTTAGTTCACAAAATGCAAGAGATTTGAGATCAGTATTAGAGTGACGCCATATCTTTTATAATGGTCGATATGTTACGTCTTTCAAAAGAATCTGCTTTATAGAACGTGTCCACGATTTATATTTTACTACATGTAATATTTATTTAGTGTAATTTTTACAAATATGTATAATTGCATAAAGTTTATGAAAAAATGAGAGTATAATTTGGTATTGTGTAATAAAGATAAGGCCCACCTACGGAAATAGGTGAGCTTTTTAATGTATAAAAAAAGACACTCTCATGAGTGCCTCTCCCTACTTGATCTACATAAGCCTTTTCTTACAGTACAAATATATCTGGGTTTCCACCCAATCTATATTTTACTACATCTACTTATAAAGTTTAGTTAATTTAATGTAAATTTCATAAAGAAAAGACACCATAAGGTGCCTTCCCCTGACTTGAACCATCTTAATTTTAATAATATGTATCGGACTCTCATCCAAATATTATTTTACCATGTTAAGTTATTTTGTTCATTGAGAAATATGATTCAAATCTATATTTTGGGTTATTAAATAAGAAAAGAAGACATCCATTAAGATGTCTTCTTTTACTTGTACAATTGGTGTTAAGAAGGTAATTTATTGCTTTAAAACCTATGAAAAATATAACAATCATCGAGTAAGCTTATTATAGCAGCAATAAATAGGGATTTTATATGTAATATTGCATATAGATAGATTAATTTATAATCTATCTGTATATTTTAATTGTCTGTTATTTGTTTTAATTCATTTACTTATATTATTTTTTGAATGCTCCAGCAATGGAGCCTTTTTTTATGCAATAAAATATTCTCTTTACGTTATTTAGTTGATTTATATTAGCTTTACCTTCTTAAGTGATACCTACATTTCAGCAAAATATTGTATAGACAGCCAGTCTTTTTATGAGAATATAGTGGGTTAATAGTTTTTATATCGAAAGTAGTGGATTGATTATCCTGTATGTCCATCGATATGCTAAATTGCATATCTAAAAAAGTATAATTTGTTAACATTTTCAAAATAATGATTATCCTTATAAAATTCTGTTAATATCAAACTTGTACCTATATAAAAGAAGGGGATGTTTATATGTTTAAAAAAGTGATATTAGGGATATCATCATTAGCAATGGCAGCGGTAGTTGGTTTAGGAATGGCATCGGAGGCATCTGCAGGGCCAGCGGCACCTCTAACTTCTTTAAGTGTAGTAAAAGTAGAGTCACAATTGGGTGGAGTTGAATACATTAACCCTAATAGTTTTAGTACAACTAAAGATCATGGGGGAAGTTACTTATATGTTTACACAAAAGAAATAGGGTATGGCCAGTTTCCTTTTGCGAAAATGAATGGATTTGATGTGAAAAGTATTGGTTCACAAATAATTGGGGGTAATCCTATTGTAGGTTGGGAATATAAATGGGATGCATCAAATCATCAAGAAGGGACTTTTGAATATCAAAAGACTTCAATAAACTATCCAAGAGATACGTGGCGTACTTCACTATATATTAAATAGTCAGTTTTATATATTCGTAGCATAAAAATCCCTGCACCTTGTGTGGGGATTTTTTCATAAAGAAAAGACACCTTAAGGTGCCTTCCTCCGACTTAAACCACTTTACTTTTAATAATATGTATTGGACTTCTATCCAAATACAATTTTATCATATTTTCCGCAAAATGAAAGTGCATTCATTAGTCTGCTTAATGGTTTTATCCATAACTTCTTTATATGTATTAAACTCTTTATTTTTTATATCACCATTTATCTGTGAAAGGAAATCGCCTTTAGCCTATATAGGAAAGAATAGTATTGGAGCTGAGTTTCCTAGCTCATCATAGTACTTCTTAGCTTTCTCTAAATCTTCTTTCTTACTAAATGGGGTAGTGACAGGGTAGTTGTCATAGACCGCAAAATAAGTAAGGTTGAACCAACAGTAGCATTAAAACCATCTATTATCATAATTAATATAGAAGAAACTTATTCTAAATGGAAAAGTGAGGAAATAACAGCTATTATATTTATGGAAATGTTAGAGCGAAAGAAAAATGCGTTTTATAAAATAATGAAGGAATATGAGAGAAAAAAATAGCATCTTTCCTATGAGAGGTCCTACTTTTTCTCCAGGTGTAAGAATCTTGGAGTTTTTGCACCAGAATAGTATGATGTATATCGAGAAAAAATAAAAGACAACTCTAATTAAGAGTTGTCTTTTTGTGTAATAAATTTTACAAAATCTGAAGATATACAAACGACTAGAATACGTTATGTTATTTATTATAACAAAAACGAATATTATTTTGAATAAAAAAATATTCGTTTTTGAGCTTTTTGTTAACAATGTTCACAAATAAACTTTTTGTAAAGGTTTTCTTTGAATATAATTATTTATTTTAAAAATATAATCATGGTTATTGTTTTTCGAGGGTTTCCTTATAAACCTTAGCTATATATTTGACAAAATCAATGACGGGATAGTGTATGAGTGAACGATGCTGCGTAAAACGAATCCCTTCTTTTTCCATTTTGGAAATGAGTTGTTCAATTTTCAACTCTTTTTGTTGTATTCTATTATAATTTTGATATACAATGTTTTTCCATTGATAGGAGGAACCGTGAAAATAACTTTCTCCTTTTACCCTGTGACTAAATATTATTTCTATTTTTTCTCTACGTTGCTTTTCCTTCATATGCGCTTCCGTTGACTGCATGTTTATCGCCTCTTCCCTTTGTGCACAGTCTAACCGTGTAAATAACCCCATCATAGCCAATGTACAGTGATCTTGTTGGGAATTGTCGTTTAAGGCTATCTCATCAACTGTATATATTTTTTCAAGCGCTTAATCTATTATCAATCTTTATTATAAAACGATTCTTTATGGGCATGCACCTTTTTACAATCAACAAGATTTACAACATGACGAGTATCTTCATCTATGAATGTTATTCTCTATTTATTGAAGATAGTTTTTTTATTTAGGCTAAGTAACATATCGCATGCCTCAGAACCCCTTTTTATATTATAAAATCATATAAAAATATAGCGCTCTTAAAAAGTTTTGTTACAAATTTGTTATGTTTGACTTAAAAAAAGGAAAGTAATATTTATTTGTAGAAAATTTTTAAGGGTAAAAATGAATGTGAAAATAGAATGACTATTTATGATAAGAAAAGGGGGTCACTTATATATGCTAACAAATGATTTAGATTTTCGATTAGAACCACGTTTAAAAGAATTGTATGAACAACATAAAATAAGAGCGCAGAAGATAGACTGAGGTTATCATGAGTTTTTACCATGGGATAAGGGAATGGACTTTAAAAGAGTTCCTTGGGATGAAAGTCAAGTTACTCTTCCTTCTGGTGTAATTACAGCCATTGAAACAGCTTTATTAACAGAAGTGAATTTACCATGGTTTACAACGTATTTATCTGCAACTTTTAAAGGATCCCTTTCTGTTATTACAGACTTTATTCATACCTGGACCTCAGAAGAGGATCAACATTCGAATTTATTGGAGACATATTTACTACTCACTCGAAGTGTGAATCCCAAACGATTACATGAATTAAGAAAGTCAGTCGTTGAGGGTGGATTTGAGCCCGATTTTCACACACCAATCGAAGCAATGACATATACGACGCTACAAGAACTTGCAACGATGGTGTTTTACAATAATGTAGCTAAGGTTGCAAGTAAGCATGATCCAGATCTTGCTACATTATTACGTCGTCTCGCCAAAGATGAAACTCTTCATTATGCGTTTTATCGAGACGTCATTCGAACACATTTGGAATTGGAACCTAATTATTGCTATCATATTGCCAATGTGATTAGGAATTTTAAAATGCCAGGTGCTGTCATGCCAGATTTTGAAAATAGAATGACTGTAATTGCAAAAGAAGCTAACTATGGGCCGCTGCAATATTTTGATCAAGTACTTGATGTAGTAGTTGATTATTGGGGGTTAAAAGACTTACGACCCATTGCACCTCTAGCTGAAAAAGCAAGAATTGAGATTTTGGAGTACCACATAAGATTGAAAAAAATACGGGATCGATTTGGTCGTTTTCAAGGGAAAACTGATCTATGTTAATTAATCGATATTTTAGGATGTATATGGGCAAATTGACCGTCCCTTTATTGAGAATCTGACACACCCTATTGTTTTGGGGGTGTTTTTTACTTAATTTAATTTTTAACAAAAAAGTAGTTGACTCCAAAAATAAATTTGTGATATTATAAAATGTTTGATAAAAAATAACATATATGTTAAGGTTAAGAAGGTTACCATATATGGAGGTGGATTATATGTTTCAAATTGGCGATAACATTGTTTATCCAATGCACGGAGCAGGTATAATTGAAGCCATAGAAGAAAAAGAATTCTCAGGGAAAAAACAACAGTATTTTGTTATAAAAATGTCAATCAGTAATATGCAAGTCATGATTCCTATGGGTAAAATATTAAGTTCGAGTATACGCCCAGTTACTGATATACTTGCATTAAAACACATTATACACATTTTTCAGCATGGAGAATCAGATAAATTATTGCCGTGGAAACAAAGGTATAAAGTGAACACGGACAAAATAAAAACGGGTGAAATACAAGAAGGTGCTGAAGTTGTACGTGATTTAATGCGTATGAAGAAAGAAAAGGCACTTAATACAAGCGAAAAAAAAATGTTGGATAACGCACATGAATTTTTGATAAGTGAACTGGGTTTAATTAAAGGGATCACTGAAAATCAATTAAAAAGTTTCTGTTAAGGTTCATTATAGATAATGTATTACATCCCCCGAAAATATCCTGAATTTTTCGGGAATATGATTATTATTAAAAGTAAATCATTTCAAAGACATTCAACTTCTTCAACTCACTTTTAGAGTAGGAACCTCTTTTGTTATTACTTCAATCTAATCCATTTTTATTTTTAAATTTCTTTTACGAACGTTCGAAGTTTCATCAAATAACTCGATCAAATAGTCACTTGATTTTTGCAATCCTGATTCACACTGGCACGGACAAGGAGCCGTAAGGATGAAAGAGAGGTAGGGCTTTCATTGTTTTAGGTAATATACTATCTAAGTCATTATTTCTAGAAGAAAATACAATCAATCTCACCGCTATCTTTCAGAGTTCCTTACATCTACTGAGACAGTGAATAGTAATTGTTTATCTTCTTTACGTAAAATTGATAAACGAACTGGTAACACCATATGGTCAACTACAAAAAATGGTTTCCAGACCAGGAAACCATTTTTAATTTTATTTACATAACAATAGTAAATTAAGCAGTAAGAAGGAGTGCACACATGAAAAAAATGTTAACAAAAGAATTAAGTAATGAATTAAAGAAGCGAGAAGGAATCATTTCTATTACAGTTGAGCCTTATGAAAAAATCGAAGTTGGTGGAATTCGTGTAGATGGACCAGCTGTTATTCTAATTAATCAAGAATAGCTAAAAATAGTTGTATGAACGAAGAAAAGGATCAGCCTTTACGAGAAGGGAAGATCCTTTTTGTTTGCTGCAGCTAATATGGGATATACATAACTTTTATCTAATGTATTGGGGTTAAAAGGAAGGAGAGGGTCGGGATTATCATAGTGGTAAGCTTAATATTGGTAGGATTTCTTTTTATGTTATATAAATTAGTTGCTTAAAAAACTAATTATTTGAACCGATAGATTGTTTTCTTTTTAAGGGCGAGATTTATTTTATAGGAAAATTGATAATTTTAAGGAGGAATTTAGATGGATGCAAGGAAACAACGCATAAAATACGAGAAGATGTCAAAGAACTATGAACGTATTTCTTTAGTTTCGTTACTCCTATTAATTGTACTTGTTTGTAGTAGTGTGATTATCATAGGAGCTACAGGGGGGGAATATGGAGTGTTTTTGTTGGTAGCGATTTTACTTAACGCACGTATTAATAAAGAATCTCAAAAAAAATATGAGCAGTATTCTAATAAAGGGCGTATTTAAAATGATACATGTCTTGAAAGGAACAACCTGGATGTACATTCAAAATACCCCTATATCATTGCCTATTAATAACAGATTGGCGTCATAGACGAACAAATAAAAACACAGGGTTTTATCTCTGTGTTTCTTCAAATTTCCGTTTTTGAATATATGCTTGAGCATGAATAATTTCTTCCTGAAGCTCTTTTAATTCTTTCATAGATTCTGATTCAATAGCCATGTAAGTAGTAACTAAACTGATCATCATATCCATCTTCTCTACTATATTTTGAATGACTTGTTCAGATTGCTCTTTTTTAGGGTGTTGTATTGCTATTAATACATTTTCCATATAATTGTTCTTTCTTTGCTGGATATCATAAATAAACTGTTTTGTGTTTGAGTTCATTTGTTGTTCCTCCATTTTTCATATATTTCCATTCCGCCATATTTGAATAGGAAATATTGGATTCTTTTAAAAAGAAAATTTTTATTACGCACATAATCTATTTAGGTTATGTGCTTTTTTGTCGAAATTAACAGATAGAATTTTCGGAATATTATTGAATAATCACGAAAACGTGATGAAATAAAAAACATAGAACATCACGATTTCGTGATTAGAGAGGGGGAATATAATGACTGATAAGAAGAGTTCTGTAGAAAAAATTTTTTAAACTCCCCACTTTCCAATGTTTTTACAGCAAGTGAAGCCGAACAGAAGTGGGGATTAGAAAAAGGTACCGTGAGATCGTCATGTGTACGTGGTAAATTAAAAAATCACGTGGAATTAGGATTAGTCAAGAAGTCAGGAAATACATGCCTTCTAACTAAAGAGGTTATGACTAAAGTTTACGGATCTCAAAAGAATTAGGGATTACCCATTAAAAATAGACACGAAAAAGCCCCCACCACCGCCAAGTAAGTAAGGGCTTTTCCAGATACATTATAAAAGAAAGGCTGATTCTAGAAGGCAAATATATACCTAAAAACTCATCACAGCAAGAATATTTTATCACATTTAACTAAAAAAGAAAAAATGAAAATTATTATAAAAACCAATTTAAATAAGCGATATAATGTCACTTGTAAATGGTTTCGTATAGATAATTGTATTACCTCCCAAATTTGCTTCTTCGGTACATTTGGAATATCTATTTTTATGGTTGTAGCTACATATATGATCTCTGGAGTATATTTTGGGTTTTAATTCTAATATCTTTCAACCTATATAATTAAGGAGGAACTATTTTATGAATAAAAAATCTGTAAATGTAAAAATTGGTGATTCTGTGCGATTCCGTCATCGTCATGATTCTTCAGTAACACTAATTGGTTCGGTAGTTAATGTATTAACTAATACCATTGTTGTGGATGTCTCCGATTCTTCAAATAAGATCCCTGGACTAGAAAATCGGCAACTAGTAAAGTTTGGTCAGTTTAAAAAAATTTGAAAACAACATTTGCTCTTGGTGCACTAATTTTCCCTTATAACTAATTACTTTTAGGAGGATATAATATGAAGCCAAAACGCGGTGAATTTTTCCACTTTTCAAAAGATAACACTGTATACTTAGTTTTAGGTTACGCAAAAATGTTCGGTAATAAAGAACACGACTTTATTAACCTAAAAAGAATGAAAGACTCAACTACTATAACGCTTAGTGCAGATTTGTTTCTGCTCTATATACAAGCTGAAAAATTCGTAAAAGATAATGTACTAGTAACTAGTTAAATAAGATCACATTTAAACAAATCTTTCCCACCGTATTTTCTTTTTTCAATAATATGGTGGGAAAAACGTAAAGGGTGAGAGAAATGAAAGGGAAAGAGGGAACGAAAGGCTTTTTTGTATTTAGTAAGAAACATGGGAGGACTTATGTTTACTTAGTACGTGCTACTTATAAAAATCAAAAGAAGAAAAATATCCCCTTGTTTTCATTTGGTCGATTAGAGGATGCTCTCAATAATATGTATAATTGGCGTGATAATTTCGATTTATTTCCTGTAATTTTATCTGAGCTAGGTTACTCCTGGGAAGATTTACACGAATGGATCTTAACTTTAGAGACTGGTTATAGCAAATACGGAAGAAAACTTTGCATAGCTAATGATTAGGAGGGGGTATGTATTATGGAGAACTATCTGAAAGAAAAACATTGAAGAGAAAAGTTAGAACAATTTTCCAACCGTACAATAAAAGGGGAAAGTTATTTCCAATGCGATTCTTTCAGGTGGAAAAATATCGTATTTAAACATTACAATAAAATTAAACGAAAAGAAATGAGTATAGAACAACTCGTTTCAATAATACAAAAAGAAGGAATATCATTTACATAACATCCTTCTTTAATAACATATCCGATAATTGATTTTATAAAGTATATAGCGAAAATCTGTAAAGAAATAATAGAAATTGAGTCCTGTTAATACAGGACTTTTCTTTATAAATCATTATTGAAATACACATGAGGGAATTTTTGATAATGTCCGAAAGTATAAAGAAAAGGAACGGAAATTCAATTACACATGAACAGTTCCTAACTAAAATTTATAAATTAGTAGGGGAAGAATACAAAGTTTTAACTACTTATAGGGGTCACCATACATGCCCATCAACTTAAGAGATTTTAATACCCTCAAGTATCAAAAAACGTTATCCTTTCTAAATAAGCTAGATTAGAAAGGATGACGTTTTTTGATGAATCTCTCGATTCAAGATGAACTACAACCATTTGCAGAGGAATTACAACGATATGTGACACCTGTATTTTTAGAAGAACTTGCAAGAGAACTTGGGTTTGTAAAGCGAAAACGTAAGTTTTCTGGCTCAGACTTAGCTACCATTTGTATCTGGGTTAGTCAACGAGTCGCAAGTGATCCCTTAGTCCGATTATGTAGTAGGCTTCATGCAGCCACTGGTACTTTACTCAGCCCTGAGGGCTTAAATAAACGCTTAAATACAAAGGCAGTTTTATTTTTACAACATATTTTTTCTTTACTGTTACAACAAAAAGTCTGTGAACAAACACAAATTTCTAACCATCTTTTCTCTTATTTTCAACGAATTCGTATCCTAGATGCCACCATATTTCAAGTGCCAAATGCTTTAGAGAATACATATCCAGGCTCTGGAGGATGTGCCCAAACAGCCGGAATCAAAATTCAATTAGAATATGATCTGCACAGTGGGGAATTTCTTAACTTTCAAGTTGGACCAGGGAAAAATAATGACAAAACATTTGGTACGGAGTGCTTAGATACCTTACGACCAGGAGATTTATGTATTCGTGATTTGGGTTATTTTTCATTGGAAGACTTAGATCAAATGGACCAACGAGGTACATACTATATTTCTCGTTTAAAATTAAATACGAATGTATATGTGAAAAATCCAGATCCAGAATACTTTAAAAATGGTGCTATTAAGAAACAATCGGAATACATACAAATCGATGTGAAACAGCTTCTAAACCAACTACAGCCCGGAGAAACATTTGAATTAAAACATGCCTATATTGGTGATAAACAACAACTGTTTGCGCGTGTTATTTTTAATCGATTAACAGAAAAACAACTTCAAAAACGACGAGCGAAGATCGCGGAAAAAGAAAAATCCAAAAATAGAACGTACTCAGAGAAAAGTAAAGTTGTAGCGGAATTAAACGTGTACGTGACGAATACACCTTGGGAATGGGTTCCGATGGAACAGGTACATGAGTTATATACTTTGCGTTGGCAAATAGAGATTGTCTTTAAAACGTGGAAATCACTCTTCAAAATAGATCATTATCGTAATGTAAAACAAGAACGATTAGAGTGCCAACTATATGGAAAGCTAATCGCTATTTTCCTGTGCACCTCTACTATGTTTAAAATGCGTCAACTTCTTTTACAAAAGAAGAAAAGAGAATTAAGCGAATATAAGGCAATAGGGATGATCCAAGATTATTTATATCTTCTGTATCAAGCTATACAAAACATACTAAGATTAGTAGTGCAGACCAAGGCATTGGTTCGCACTACTATTTTTTATATAGTAGAAGTGAAGAGGAGGTCGTGGGTGTTTTGGGATCCTGAATCCGTATACAAAACTGACCTTCTTCACTTACCTTATTTGAATCAGTTTTTAGTATGTTGGTCTTCGAGATCGTGTATAAGAAATGAGAATCGATAAGTGTAAGTTGAAGACTTCAATTCCACCTGAGGAGGCGCTATATGAAACACGTTATTGCATTTGATATCAGTATGGGTAAAAGTTATATGGTAATTTATAATGCACAAAAACAATGCGTATTCGAAAGTGAAATCAAGCATTCTAAGCCTGATTTTAAAAAGCTACAAGAAAAGATACATAAGCTTACAGATGAAACCGGCGAATCACCTGAAATTGTGTTCGAAGCAACAGGGATCTATTCCAGACAGCTAGAACGATTTATGCAAAATAACCAGTATACATATTGTTTATTAAACCCATTAGAAGCCAAAATACAATGTGATTCCTTGCGGATTCATAAGACAGACCGAAGCGACGCACACCGATTAGCTCTCACTCATTTTACAGTTACCCGAAGGGTATCTACCGGAACTGATAATTTATTCTATCAGTTAAAATCTCTTTCTAGATTATATAGTGAACTGGATGATGAATTATCAATAATTCGCGGCCGTATGCATAAAGTAATCCAATTAACATTTCCAGAATTGGAAAGAATATTTACTAGTAAATCTGATTTGTTTTTAAATTTTGTTCAACTATTTCCCCACCCAGATTGTGTTTTAGGTCTTTCTAAAACCATTATAAAAAATCGTATTCGTGCCAATACCAATAAAAAAATATCAAATATTACGGCGGAGAAAAAAGCGATTCAGATACTTGAAATAGCGAAAATTTGCTATCCTGCTGTTTCTCAGAACGATGTTCTGTGTGACCAGCTCAAATTATACGCAAGGCGCTATCAAGAGCTTCTTCACCAAAAAGAAATCTGTATTAGCAAGATGGTGTATGTAGCTGAGCAACGCGCAGAATACGATATCATTCGCAGTCTCCCTGGGATTGGACCGAATACTGCCGTACGCTTGATGGCTGAAATAGGAGATATTACTCGTTTTAACAATAACAAGCAACTCAATGCATTTGCTGGTATTGATATACGCCGTTTTCAATCAGGTAAAACCTTTTTTAAAGATAAAATCAATAAACGTGGAAATAAACATTTGCGGAAGCTCCTTTTCCTCATCATCCAGAACATGATTAAACAACGACGTTACGGACAAAATCATATTGTTGAGTATTACGATAAATTAAAAACGCAACCTTATAACAAGTGTCATAAAGTTGCGTCCATTGCATGTGTAAATAAATTATTGAAGCTTCTCTTCTATCTCATTACACATAATATGCACTATGATTATCGGTTAGCCGCCTAAAACCATAGTTTCATCCATCGTACCATATCTTCCCCCTAGTAAAAAATGGACACATATTAGGGGTATTTGGCTTGCATTCTAATTGGCTTAAAATCTCTGGCATTTAATCAATTATAACTCTAAAAAACATTTGACTAATCGTAAGAAAAACACCCAAGAAGTAACAAAGATTCTAATCCGCCTATTCCACCTACTACAGAAAAACGGGCGGAAATCTCATCGATATGAGAAGAAAACAGTCTTTGATATTATGGGTGTTATCTATGAGTATAGTGGATTTAGAAAACAAAAGAAAGCTGCATAATCTTTAAAAATAATACCTACCTAGGTTTATTTGGCATGCTCATTTTTAAGGAGAAAAAGTGTTTTAAGAGTTTTTTAGTTTATTTGAACGAAAGTTCATTTTGTTTCCGTTCTTAAGTTGATGGGCATGTATGGTGACCCCATAGCCATCAAGCTAAAATTTTATAGTACCCCCAGAACGAAATTTTGTGCTAACTTATAACGAAATAGCTTGTTTTTTCAATTTAGGGGGGATTTTGTTTTATTAGCTTGATAGCGATGGGGTAGCGTCAGGAAAATGCGGATTTACAACGCTAAGCCCATTTTCAAGACGATTCCCCTGTTTCTAACAACGTTAAATTTGTTAAATTACAAATGTATCCAGAGCCTCATTATATAGAAAGCTATCGGAAAAGAACAAATAGTGTTTTCTTCCCTCATTAAAGGGCCAGATTGTTGAAGAAAACCCCCGTTCCTGCTAGAAACTAAATGGTATACTAATCATAAAATACTTTAAAAAGGGAGGATATACAATGGTTGCAAAGACTGAAGAGGATTTTAATGGATTAAAAGTAATTGGTGAAATTTGTGGCGCGATTCGAGATGAATTAGTCCATAGTACGAAACCTGGAATTACCACAAAAGAACTCGATGAAATTGCGAGAGAGATGTTTGAAAAAGCAGGAGCTCAATCTGCCCCAAAAAGTGAATACGATTTTCCTGGATATACGTGCATTAGCATAAATGAAGAAGTAGCGCACGGGATTCCAGGGAGACGGACCATTCAAGAAGGGGACATTGTAAATATTGATGTTTCAGGTTCAAAAAACGGATATTTCGCAGATACCGGAATTTCCTTTGTAGTAGGGGAAGGAGAGACAATTTTACAGAAAATATGTGACGTTGCTAAAGAAGCATTCGATGCTGGACTTAAGAAGGCAAAGCCAGGTTCAAAAAAAAGCGCGCTCGGAAAAGCTGCACACAATGTAGCAAAACAGCATGGCTTAACAGTCATAAAAAATCTTACTGGACACGGTGTTGGGCGTTCGATTCATGAAGAACCAAAACACATTTTCAATTACTTCTCTCACTGTGATGACGAAATTTTAAAGGATGGTATGGTAATTGCCTTTGAGCCTATGATCTCTACATTTGAAGAGGAAGTTTTCCAATCCGAAGATGGATGGACCTGCCTAACCGATGAAAGCTTTGTGGCTCAATACGAACATACGATTATCCTTACCAAGGAAGGACCGATTATTACTACATTGTAAGAGCACTAATACCACAATAGGGCGCTTTAATGGAGCAATGAAAAGCCTAATTTTTCATTTTTATGCTGAGAAATTAGGCTTTTTAATATTGAAATTTCCTTAACGTTGTAAATCCGCATTTTCCTGACGGTACCCCATATAATAAAAAAGGACAAACCTATCACGAGATAGGTTTTGGCTCTTACAATCTGTTATCATTTGCTGTTAGCATGTACAAGTATTAGTGAAACGTACCAACTGTTTTTAGAACAACAAATGTGATGCAGCGCTTTCTTTAACTATTAAATCAACAATATAGTCATTTAATAATTAAATTGTTACTTTTATTATATTATTTTTAGATTTGTATTAGTCATATACGTAAAAGTTACCGTATACTTTTTCTTCTGAGTTATTTTTAATTTTTATTGTATATGTTCCTTCTTTGACATTAGTAAATTTAATTGTCTTAGATTTACCATCATAAGTTCCATCTATAGTTTCAGATACTGTTTTTCCAGTATCAACATTTACTAGTGTATACTTTATATTTACATCTTTTGTTTTAGGTGAATGTTGCACAGCTACTATTTCTACTGTTCCACTTAAGGTCATTTCTTTAGGAAATTCCAAAGTACGTCCTGCTCTTACTCCATCTTCTTCATAATCAAAATGTGTATAACCTGCTGCGGATGCGGGTGTGAAACCAAAAATAGAGAAACATAACAATAAACTCATAATGCTTACTAAAACTTTTTTCATAGTTTAAATCCTCCTAAATAATGTATTTTAATTACCATATAAATATTAACATAAACAGAAACAAATCGGTTTAAAATATGTTAATAATCAATATATTCAATATTGATAAATAATTATCTGAAATCCCGATTAAGTCAACAAAACTCAAATAATTTTTGTGAAGAGAGATGAATTTTTTGAAAAGAAGAAATCTGAAGATATTCACTGAAATTTCGTTCTTTACAGCACTTGTTACAATTATTGTTATACCAACTTCCTTATACATATCATTAAAAACTTCGGCTGAAAGCATGGAATCTATCCTAAGGGTCTTTACATCACTTGCGTTTTTTGCTTCTTTGATTGGTATTCCTTTAAGCATCGTTTCATTGTTCAGTAAAGAAAATTTAGCTAAAAGAATTTTTGCTTTAATTGTAAATTTATTGCCTATAAGTTTTTTTGTTTATGCTCTAACTATGGAATTTATAGACGAATTTTTCCGAACGGCACCTTAACGAATTCATCTATAAATTTCATGTATACTCTATACATGCTAGGTTAACATAACGTCTCATTATCGGTAGCAAATAAAAACGCGTCCCCTTACTCTCACAAGGGATTCGCCTTTTTCTTTTTCTATGACCCTATGCATTTTTTATACATTCCTATTCTGGAGCGCCTTTTGATTTCCCTATGTCTCCCTATTTTACGCATAAAATCTTGCATACTCTTAGCGTGGTTTTTTTCCGAAATGCTGGCGGTACCCCATCGCTATCAAGCTAAGCTTATGCAAAGTCAATTTTAGACGAGATTGTTTCTTTTTTCTAAAGGGCAAGTGTAGTTGATTGAAAGATTTGCATACGAAATAAACCCTAGCGGGTTTCACTTTTTTGAATTAAGCGGCTTGATTATAAGACAGGGTACAATTGTAAACGACACCTAATATATCAAAGACCGTTTTTTTCTCATATCGATGAGATTTCCGCCCGTTTTGCTGTAGGAGATTGAACAGGCGAAGTAACACCTTCGATAGCTCTTGGGTGTTTTTCTTACGATTAGTCAACCTGTATTTTTAAAGTTTTACTGGAGTGAATATCAGAATGAACAAGTACTTGTTATCATGCATACCAAAGACCCCTAATATATACTCGTTTTTTTACTAGGGGTGAGATATGATGAAAGAAACTATGATGTTAGGCCGTTAACCGATAATCATAGTGTATATCATGTGTAATAAGGTGAAAGAGGAGTTTCAAGAACTTGTTTACACATGCAATGGACGCAACTTTATGACATTTGTTATAGGGTTGCGTTTTTAATTTATCGTAATACTCAACAACGTGATTTTGTCCGTAACGTCGTTGTTTAATCATATTCTGGATGATGAGGAAAAGGAGCTTCCGCAAATGTTTATTTCCACGTTTATTGATTTTATCTTTAAAAAAGGTTTTACCTGATTGAAAACGGCGTATATCAATACCAGCAAATGCATTGAGTTGCTTGTTATTGTTAAAACGAGTAATATCTCCTATTTCAGCCATCAAGCGTACTGCAGTATTCGGTCCAATCCCAGGAAGGCTGAGAATGATATCGTATTCTGCACGTTGCTCGGCTATATATACCATCTTGTTAATACAGCATTCTTTTTGGTGAAGAAGCTCTTGATAGCGCCTTGCGTATAATTTGAGTTGATCACACAGAACATCGTTCTGAGAAACAGCAGGATAGGAAGTTTTCGCTATTTCAAGTATTTGAATCGCTTTTTTCTCCGCTGTAATATTTGATATTTTTTTATTGGTGTTGGCACGAATACGATTTTTTATAATGGTTTTTGAAAGACCTAAAATACAATCTGGGTGGGGGAATAGTTGAACAAAATTTAAAAACAAATCCGATTTACTGGTAAACATTCTCTCCAACTCAGGAAATGTTAATTGGATTACTTTATGCATACGACCACGAATTATCGATAATTCACTATCCAGTTCGCTATACAATCTAGAAAGAGATTTTAACTGATGGAATAAATTATTAGTTCCATTAGATACCCTTCGGGTAACTGTGAAATGAGTGAGAGCTAATCGGTGTGCATCACTTCGGTCCGTCTTATGAATCCGTAAGGAATCACATTGTAGCTTGGCTTCTAATGGGTTTAATAAACAATATGTATACTGATTATCTTGCATAAAACGTTCTAGCTGCCTGGAATAGATGCCTGTCGATTCGAAAACAATTTCAGGTGATTCGCCGTTTTCATCTGTAAGCTTATGTATCTTTTCTTGTAGCTTTTTAAAATCAGGCTTAGTATGCTTGATTTCACTTTCGAATACGCATTGTTTTTGTACATTATAAATTACCATATAGCTTTTACCCATACTGATATCAAATGCAATAACGTGTTTCATATAGCTCCTCCTCAGGTGGAATTGAAGTCTTCAACTTACACTTATCTATTCTCATTTCTTATACACGATCTCGAAGACCAACATACTAAAAACTGATTGAAATAAGGTAAGTGAAGAAGGTCAGTTTTGTATACGGATTCAGGATCCCAAAACACCCACGACCTTTTCTTCACTTCTACTATATAAAAAAATAGTAGTGCGAACCAATGCCTTGGTCTACACTACTAATCTTAGTATGTTTTGTATAGTTTGGAATAGAAGAAGAAAATAGTCTTTAATCATATATATAGCTTTATACTCACTAAGCTCTCGTTTTTTCTTCACGAGGAGCAATTGGCGCATTTGAAACATGATAGAAGAACAGAGTAGAATGGCAATCAATTGACCATATAAATGGCACTCCAATCGTTCTGGTTTTATCTTTTTACAATGATGAATTTGAAAGAATGACTTCCACGTTTTAAATAAAATTTCGATTTGCCAACGCAAAGAATACCAGTCATGTACCTGTCCCATCGGGACACTATCTGTAGGAGTGTTTGTCATGTATACATTGATACCACTGAGTCGTTTACTACGAGGAGAATACTTCATTCCTTTCTTTTTTTCTCTTACAGCTTGATCTTGTAATCGTTTTTGTTGCTGTTGTTTTGTTAATCGATGAACAATTACACGAGCTGGCACTTTATCAATCATTCCTACATAAGCATCAGCTATTTCACATGTTTGTCCTGGTTGAAGGGAGTTCATTACCGTCTCCATATCTATCTGTATATACTCTGTACCTTTCTTAATTCTTCCATCTTGAAAATAATCAGGGTTAGGATTTTTTTGATAAATACGTGTATTTGACTTGATACGAGAGATATAGTAGGCCTCTTTATCTTGTATATATTGAAGGTCTTTTAAATGAAAATAACCTAAATCTCGGATACATAAATCATTCGCTGTCACAGTTGGGGCACACAGAGAGCCGTAAGTGCGATCATGTTGTTTACCTGGACCTGTATGAATATGTAGGAACTGTCCACTTAACAAATCATACTCAAGTTGAATTTTTATCCCAGCTGTATGGCTGCATCCTCCTGCACCTGGATAAACCGATGAAAATACATCCGGGAGTTGAAATGCAGTTGAATCTAAAATACGAATACGCTTGAAAACAGAAGTATATGGAGAAGAAATCGGCATAGATGAGATCAGTTTTTGGTTTAGTAGTTCAGCTAGTATGTGTTGTAAAAGTTGGACGGCCGCCTTATTAAATCGTTGATTCAGTCCTTCAGGACTGATAAGTACTGCTGTTGATGCTTCTAAACAGCTAGATAACTGAGTTAAAGAAGTCATAGCTACATTTTGGCTCACCCATACACATAAAGCGACTAAATCTTTTGCTTGATACTTACTGGTTCGTTGTACAAAACCAACATCTCTAGCAAGATCCCGTAAGGTATTTGGAGATAAAAAACTTTGAATCTCTTGAGCAAATAGTTGTAATTCGTCAGACACAGAAACAGACATGAAAAACGCCATCCTTTCCTATGATTCTACAGAAAGAATAGCGCATTTTTTCATTTTAGGGGCAACTTGTTCTGTTAGGTTGATGGGCATGTATGGTGACCCCTAATAGATAAATAAGGTGATAAGGCAATGGATAAACAGCAGCGAGATAAAGAAGAACGAGAAAACATCATCAAAATGATACGAGATTTAAAGGCTAGAGGAGTACATAACAGTGCGGAAGCTATTGTAAATCATCATGGATACATCGTTTTAGCGGAGTTAATTAAATAGAAGAGCCCCGAGCAAAGGGATGTTGAGGGATTCGGGGCTCTCTAATATGAGTTGTACCGAGAATGAAGGGACTCGGTAAAGTTATATTATCATAATTTTCAAAAATAAAAAGTGGTAAATGTGTCCAATTGAAAAGTCCTTAGAAGAGTATATCACTCTAGCTAAATAGAGAGGGGAATGGGAATTGAATAAAGATGAATTGAATCTAGAGAGTTTTGGTCAACAGCTAATAATTACTGGTCTTGCGAGATTAGTTGAGG
Source organism: Bacillus sp. TH50 (assembly GCF_016650565.1). Lineage (NCBI taxonomy): Bacteria > Bacillati > Bacillota > Bacilli > Caryophanales > Bacillaceae > Bacillus > Bacillus sp. TH50. Next base: position 368,060 of record NZ_JAEKFM010000008.1, read on the forward strand.
AAGAAGATTATACGCCACATGAAGCATTTCAACTGTTAGAAACGATTAAAAGAAATACGTTCCATACGCTTTTAGAACTAAAAAAAGAGTCTAAAGCTAAATAAAAAATGAGCCATGAGTGTGAAACTCAACGGCTCATTTTATAAGGGTAAGGTCGAATTGGCGACCTTACAAACTTATAATACCACAAATTCACAAATATAGACAAGCCTTCGCTCGTCTGAATATTCAGTAATCTAACGGTATCTCCCACCTAGCAAATGGATTCCTGGATATTCCGATGCGCGAAGCATCAGAAAGGAGTGAGAATAATGTATCCGCTAGCTAAAAACTAGCATAATAAAAAGCCCGTACAGAAGCACAGGCCGGTTGTAACACAACGGTAATTACATTTTAACAGAATAGTTAGAAATTATCAAAACAAAATAAAAAAACGACTTACCCCTAAGACGGTTTGGATATTAAAAATGAAAAAACGCCCAGTTGGGAGACAGGGCGTTTTTCGAAAAGTCGAAAGATTAAGATGCCTTCATTATATCACATCGACTTTTCGTAGTAAATAAGGAGGAATGTGGAAATGAAAGTTTTAACAAATCAAACCTTGTATCAATGTGATCATTGCGGAAAACGCCTACTTACAAAAAACGGCGCAAAAGTCCATGAAGAACAATATTGCTCAGTGGTTCTAGAAAGGAAAAAAAAGAAAAACAAGCTAAATGCAAGCACAAAAACATAGATACGCATTATGGATACATCCCTGGTGAAGCAGTTATGGAACCGCAGTATGACTATTGTGTAGATTGCGGGAAAACAATCGGATGGGGTGAAAGATGTGGTTGAAATTAAAGATAAACATGTAGAACGTGCAATCGAAACTTTAAAGCAAATGTCTGATAAAGAACAAGACAGTGTGAAAAAGATAGATCTTGACTATGTAATCACAGTTTTAACAAATAAACCACATGGCGAAATGCCGTTCTAGGAGGAAATAAACTATGAAACTTTATGACTTAACAAATAATTACCGCGAACTACAAATGATGATTGAGGATGGCGTAGATCCATCAGCATTGGAAGATACATTACAAGCAATTGAAGAAAGCATTCAAGATAAGGCGCAAAATATCGCTCTATTAATCCGCAACCTTGAAGCAGATACAGAAGCTATCAAGTTAGAAGAAAAACGATTAGCAGACCGTAGAAGAGCGGTAGAAAACAACTGCAAGAGCTTAAAAGATTACTTATATCAGCAAATGATCTTATTAGGGGTCACCATACATGCCCATCAAGTTAAAAATAAAAAGTACCCCCAAAACGATAAAAATGAATCTTGTTGCTATAAAAGACAAAAAAAATTCGTTCTGGGGGCATTATAAATATTAACTTGATAACGTTGGACTAGTGAATATTCTTAAGTTGAAGGTGCAATTTCTTTCTAATTAAATCGGTATTCTCCTAGGAAATTACTATGTTTCCATCCTAATGAAGAAATATGTTTTAATAGTTCTTCATCAAAAATCAAGTCATTTCACTTCCGTCTAAATATATCTATTAAAATGGCATCAAAAACCTAATTGAAATTAAATAAGGAATGTTATTTTATTTTGTGCGAGTTTGACCTACTATTTTGTATGTGATCTACTTTCTATCTTATAACAATCCGCCAATATATCTTTTAAATATTCCTTATATTTGGAGCGTAGCATTTCTGGAGAAATGATTTTAATTTCTTTACCGAAATACAAAAAATACTGAACTAGAAAATCTATCTCTTTTTCTCCAAAAGTCCCAATAATGTATTTATTTTGTTCTTCTTCTTGAAGAGATATGTTATCGTAAATGCGTTTATAGAACTGTTCGACCCCTTTATCACTAACTTTGACTTTAAAAGAAAAAGGGCGTTGTGTATTGAATTGTTTTCTAAATAAAGAACTAATTGTCTCTTCAGTAAAAGGAATGCTTTCTTTATCTTTATACTTTACGGATTGAATATAGTCACAACGAAAATTTCGAAATTCGTTTTTGTCTAAATCCCAACTAAAGCAATACCAATTTCCATCCGTGATTAATAATCTTAGGTGTTGAATGACTCTTTGATTGTTGCCATAGCGACAATAACTGATTTCTATTACCTTTTTATTGAATATTGCAGAGAAAAGTTCTCCTAAAAAGGGAGACTCTTTTTTTGATTTGTTCCTACAAATTGGATGACTTGATCCGCCTGTTGAACCATTTCTTTTTGCTTCTTTGGCAGTATAGCTAATAGTTTTTCTTTAATTTCTTTGTAGTCTTTATCAAATGGAGTTTTTAGCAATGTTTTTAATAGTTGTAGCGAAAAGAATATAGAATGTAATTCATTATTACTAAAATAAATTGGTGGTAGAAGTTGATTTTCTAACACGTGATATCCACCATGACTTCCCTTTTCAGAATAAAGAGGAACACCTAGTTCTTCTAAGGAAGAAATGTCTCGTAAGGCGGTACTTCTAGAAATATCGAATTCTCCAATCAAGTCGTTAAGGTTAAAATTCTTTTTTGAATTGATATAGATCATTTCTTGAATGAGTCGCTCGTCTTTTTTCATAAAAAGCTCCTAATGGTATCATGTTTTGATACCATTCTATCATATACTGAAGGTATCAAAAATAAAGGTGTGAAAGTATTATGAAACAGTACTCTAATGCTGAAGAATTAATTGAATCAATCGATAAAGCCTATAAGAAATTTATTGAAGAATTTAAGGTGATTCCTGAAGAGTTGAGAGATAAACATATCTCTGAAGTGGATAAATCTCCTTCTGAAATACTTTCTTATCAATTGGGGTGGATCAACTTGTTGTTATCGTGGGAAAAAGACGAACAATGTGGACTTGACGTACAAACGCCCACTCCAGACTACAAATGGAATAACTTAGGTAAACTTTATCAATCTTTTTATGAGCAGTACGGTGTTTTAACTTTAAAACAGCAGGAGGAAGAATTGACAAAGTTAGTTCGAAAGTTAGTCGATTGGATAAATGATCTTTCTGAAAAAGAATTATTCCAATCAGAACAAAGAAAATGGGCCACAACAAAAGCAATGTGGCCTGTTTGGAAATGGGTGCATATCAATACAGTTGCTCCATTTAAGAATTTCAGAACTAAAATTCTTAAATGGAAAAAAATAGTTTTATAAGTAATTTAAGAAAAGTAAGTATCCAGAAAGTTAGACAAAAGACAATAAAGTCCATTTCTTATACACTAAAAGAAATGGACTTTATTTATTTGAATTTTCTTAGTGTACGAAATTCGCGCTTTGTTGAAGGAACCTCATCGCTATCAAGCTAATAAAAAGAAAGAGAAATGATTATATGAAAACTAATCTGTACCCTTTGTAAAGGACATTTTGAAAAAAGTTAGGCAACATCAAGAAGATGATTTCTGTATCCAACAGGAGTCATCTTTTTTAAATTCCATTGATATCTATAGTGATTATAGTACGTCATATATTTCTTAATCTCTTGTTTCAACTCAGTAAAAGACTCGCAAGGTTTTATATGTGCTTCATCTTTCAGATGACCAAAAAATGATTCTTGTGGAGCGTTATCCCAACAGTTCCCTCTTCTTGACATAGATTGTCCGAGCTTTAGCTTTTTGACTAATTTTTGGTAGGTAGGGCTTGTGTAGTGGGCTCCTTGATCTGAATGAATATATGCACCTTCAGTCAATCGAATCCTCTTATTCCGTTTTAGTTTATGAAGAGTTGTTGTTACGAGGTCTAATGTCATCTGTTCTGAAACATGGTAAGCTAAAATTTCATTGGTTGAGCCGTCTAAAATTGTAGATAAATAAGCTCTTTTATTCTTACCGTAAACTAAATAAGTGATATCTGTAAGAAGCGTTTTTCCTGGGGTGTTTTGTTTAAATTCTCGATTTAATTGATTCGGCACTACTCGATGTTCTTTTGAAGCTTTCAGCATTCTTTTATAAGGATTTGCTTTCCGAATCGGACAGACAATCTCATATTTTTTCATGATTCTACGGATACGCTTTAAATTGTAGACAACTTGAAAATGACCCACCAATGTCATTTTTATTTGACGAGCCCCTTTCTTTCGATTTCTAAATCGAAGTGCTTTTAATATGATTTCTTTCACGATTTCATCTTGATTGTTCTTTTGTTTCCGTTGTTCTAGAGATGAAATGGAAAAATAATTATAGTATCCCGAACGGGATACACCAGCTACTTTACACAAATAACTCACCATATTTCTTAAGTTATATTTTATGATGACAGAACGAATCAGGATATATTTCTGACTAGGTGATAAAGTTATTTCCTTCTCATCCTCCCTTCCATAAGTTTGATCTTTTTTAACAATTCATTTTCTGCCTTTAGTAAGTTCCGTTCGGCTTCTAAACGAGCATACTTCTCTTCTAACGTAAGCTCTCTCTCAAGAGTTCTTCCCGCGTTTTGGCGTGTATCTCGCAAACCAAATACACCATTTTTTCTGTAAGCAGCACGCCATCTACTTCCTGATGACATAATTCGTTTCATTCCAATCATATCTATATCAAAACCACATTCTTCAAAAATATTTCGAGGTAGTTTTCCTTTCTCATTTTCCTCAATAAAAATACGCTTAAATTCATCTGTATAAGTGATACCTTTCTGACTTACAGATTTTATGTAGGGGTTATTTGATAGAATTTGAATGTCTCTTTCTGTAAATAGCTTTTTTGTCATTTTGAACTTTCTCCGATCCCAATTTTCTCTCATTATACAAGAAATACCCTATAGAATAGACTTTTTTTTCAGTGTCTATTCTATAGGGTACATTTTAAACATCACTTCTCTTTCTTTTTATTTACGAGTGGCTCCAAAAAGAAGGGATGGTTGCCGTACCCCATAAATGATTACTTTTTCATCCATGTATTTACTAATTTTTTATTCTTTTTTATCCATTTTTCAGCGGCCTGTTCAGGGTCATTCGATTCATTAATCATGGTCATCAACGTTCCGAGTTGCTCATCGGTCATGTTCCAGTTATCAAAATACTTTATAAGCTCTGGATAATCTTTTTCAAATCCTTTACGAACAGAGTAATAAATATCATCTTTTTCTCCATACACCTTTTTAGGATCTTTTAAATATTTAAGATCAAACTCTGAAAAAGCCCAATGTGGATTCCATAATGTTACTGCAATGGGTTTCTTTTGATTATATGCTTTTTTTAATTCACTCATCATAGCGGCTTCTGAAGATTGAACAAGATTTAGCTCTATCCCATATTTGTGTATCGCCTTATCTGTTAAGCCCATTAAACTGCTGCCAGGTTCAATACCAATGATTTTATTATTAAATTTATCCTTATTCGCATTCAAATCCTCAATACTATTGATATCTGTCATGTATGAAGGAACAACTAAACCAAGACCAGTACCTTTATACCACGCTGATTTTATTACAACATCATCCTTATATTTTTCATATAATGGCTTATCAGTAATTGGTAGCCAGACCTCTAAGTTGGCGTCCACATCTCCTCGTGCTACCCCGGTCCATACGGCTGCCTTTTCTAAATATAACAATTCAACTTTATAACCTTGTTCCTCAAGTAATACTTTCCACATATTCGCGGTAGCTATGTTTTCTTTCCAACTCGTTACACCAATTTTAATTTTTCCCTTTGCATTACTGTTCACGCCACTACAAGATGTAGTAATTATGCTAATTAATAATAGTATGCACAGAAGCCATATTTTTTTCTTCATCAAGCTCCTCCTAGTCTCTATGATTAGATATTTCTTCTTTAACTAACGTAGAAAATTATTTCAGTAAAGCTAAATACTTTATAATTATAAATAAATATTTTATAATTATAACTATGAATAATATAAACTAACTATTAATAGCTTAACAAAAAAATAAAAAAAGTCTTTGATGAACTATTGTAATGTACTATTTGGTTTAGAAATAGTTACAGTATTTGTTTAGAGTCAAAGAAAAGGAGTGAAAGAATGAAAGAAACGAAATTACGTGTTGAAAACGTTACAAAAGTATTTGGAAAGAATCCTTCTAAAGGAATCGCTTTACTAAAAGAGGGAAAAAGCAAAGCTGCTATATTAAAAGAAACTGGTATGAATATTGGCGTGAAGCAGGCAAAATTCGATGTTTATGCTGGTGAAATATTTGTCATTATGGGATTATCCGGTAGTGGGAAATCTACACTTGTTCGTATGTTAAATCAGTTAATCAAACCGACTTCTGGCCATATATATATTGATGGTGAAGATATCGCAACAATGGGAAAAGAATCTCTTCGAAAAGTAAGAAGAAACAAAATGAGTATGGTATTTCAAAAATTCGCCTTATTCCCTCATCGAACGGTTTTACAAAATGTTGCATATGGTTTAGAAATACAAAAAGTATCAAAAGAAGAACGAGAAACAAAAGCGTTAGAATCTCTAAAATTAGTAGGTTTAGAAAACAATAAAGATAGTTATCCGGAACAACTTAGCGGTGGTATGCAGCAGCGTGTTGGTATCGCAAGAGCACTAACAAATAATCCAGATGTCCTACTGATGGATGAATCATTTAGTGCGTTAGATCCGATTATTCGAAAAGAAATGCAAAATGAATTATTAGAACTGCAAGATAAAATGAAAAAAACGATTATTTTTATTACACACGATCTAGATGAAGCACTCCGAATTGGTGATCGTATTGCTTTAATGAAAGACGGAGAAATTGTTCAAATTGGAACACCAGAAGAAATTATGGTGAGCCCTGCAAATGAATTTGTAGAGCAATTTGTTGCTGATGTAAATTTAGGAAAAGTTTTAACCTCTGAATCCATTATGAAAAGACCGGAAACCTTATTAATTGATCGCGGTCCACGTGTTGCACTCCAAATCATGAAAAATGCTAGTGTTTCTAGCGTATATGTAGTGAATAAGAAACATGAGTTTTTAGGTGTCTTAACTGCTGATAATGCTAGTAAAGCTGTTAAAAGACAGGTTCCGATAGCGGATTTATTAGTAACAGACATTCCTCCTGTTTATTTAGATACTCTATTAGAAGAAATGTATATAAAAATGGTTAAGGCAAAGTTACCTCTTCCTGTTCTAGATGATAAACATAGATTACGAGGGATAATAAAGCGTGAAAGTATTATTCAAGCTTTAGCAGGAAATGTAGAGGAAGAGGTGAATGATAATGAATAGTATTCCACGTATTCCTTTAGGAGAATGGGTTGATACACTTGTTACAAGTTTGTATCAGCATTTCGAAGGGTTTTTCAAAGGCTTTTCTTTTATTATCGGAGGATTTGTTGATTTATTAACAAATCTATTAATATTTATCCCAGCCATTATTTTTATTGCACTCACATGCTTATTAGTTTGGTACACCTCCCGTAAAATTTCACTTATAGTATTTTCTTTAATTGGATTTCTGTTTATCCTTAACGTTAACTATTGGGAACAGACTATGCAAACACTAGCGCTTGTCTTGACGTCTGTTATTATCTCTATCATTATAGGTATACCAATTGGGATTTTGGCATCTCAGAACGAAAGGTTTTCCAAATTTTTAAAACCAACTCTTGATTTTATGCAAACAATGCCTGCATTTGTTTATCTTATTCCGGCAATTACATTCTTTGGTGTTGGAGTAGTACCAGGTATTATTGCATCTGTTATTTTTGCAATGCCACCTACTATTCGCTTTACTGAGTTAGGGATTAGGCAAGTACCAGAAGATTTAATTGAAGCAGCTAACGCCTTTGGTTCAACATCGTCACAGAAACTATTCAAAGTACAGCTTCCACTTGCAACTGGAACAATCATGGCTGGTGTAAATCAGAGTATTATGCTTTCTCTATCAATGGTTGTCACTGCATCTCTTGTCGGTGCACCAGGTCTTGGCGTAGACGTTTATCGGTCGGTTACACAAGTTAATATAGGTATGGGCTTTGAAGCAGGCCTTGCAATTGTAGTAATTGCAATTATATTAGATCGAATTACACAAGGTTTTCATAAAAAATAATTATAATGTACATACTAAAAGTTATCGTTTGAAACCGCGAGAAATTTATTGCTTAAAGCTGGTGCAAGTAAGGTAATATTAGTTGGTATTATCCCTTTTAAGTAGACAGTGTAAAAAGACTACATTCTTAATGTGGAATGTTACACTATACTTGAAGGGATATTTTAATGGCAAAAAAAGAACAACATTTCAAAAATATGCAGAGACATTTAAATTGAAAGCTGTACATTTGTATAAAAATGATGGACGGAGCTATGATGCGATTGCTAAAGAACTAAGAATGCCAATTGTTACTCCATTGAAAATGTGGGTAAAACAAATTCCAAATGGTAACGCACTTTCTCCATATTCACTTATCCAATGATAAAGAGTATTCGAATGGATAGATAATTCTTTTGAAACCTCTTTCACAAACATATTCTCTTCCAATAGTAATTGGACTGCAGCCAATTTAAATTGACGATTATAGACTTTTCTACTCATAAACTGAATCACCTTTATCTTTTAACTTAGTGTGCAATTTATTGTAGCATCTCCAATCCTTTTTAATTCCAGTGATATCTATCATGATTAAGGTATGTCATATATTTCTTTATCTCTTGTTTCAACTCAGTAAAACACTCGTAAGATTTTATATATGCTTTATCTTTCAGATAGCCCAAAAACGATTCTTGTGGTGCTTTATCCCAACAGTTTCCTCTTTTTTACTAATTTATGGTAGGTAGGACTTGTGTAGTGAGAATCTTAATCAGATTACCATATTCATGAACAGATACATCCAATTATTAATATCTTAATGAATACGAGATAGACGAAGAGTAATTTCAATTTCTATTAATGTTTCATGAAGTACTGGATATCTAACCACATTAGTATGGTGAGGGTTTAGTTTTTTAAAAGTTAAGAATAGTCAGTCTTAATTCTATCAATTTACTATATATTACATTTATGTAAGTATTGTTATAAGAGCATTTTTTAAAACTTTCCCCTAATAAAGTTTTGAAAGAGTTGTCTCAGTATTCTCCATGTTGTAAATATGCCAAGAAAAGAGAATCCATTTGGGTTCTCTTTTTCTTTTAAATTTGAGTCCTTAACCTCAAATTTAAAAGACGCATTAATAATTGTGATAATTTAACAGAAAAATCACCTTAACATACAGCAAATACTAAAAAGACCGGATATAATATTGATATTATCCCCTTTAAGTAGACAGTGTAAAAAGACCATGTACATACATGGTCTTTTTACACTATTACTTGGAGGGGATTTTTCATGACTAAAAAAGGTTCAACATTTATTACATATTCAGAAGAATTAAAGTTAGCGGCTGTTCAAAGTTATTTAAACGGAGAAGGAAGTTATAATATGATAAAGGAAAAATATCAGATTAGAAGCTCTACACAACTAAAAAATTGGGTGAAAAAATATAAAGAATCTGGTGAAATTACAGATACTCGTGGAAAAAATGGTGGAATGAAAGGTATATCAAATCCTCTAAAAGGCAAACGCGTTCATTTTAAGACGATTGAAGAGGAACTTGACTACTATAAGGCACAGGTTGAATATTTAAAAAAGCAGTATCCGAATCTGTAAATGGAGGTGCACTAAAATATACGGTGAGATATCATATCATTGAATCATTAAAGGGGAAATATCCAGTTATATGGCTTACGAAATTTGCGGGTGTACATCGTTCAAGTTACTATAAGTGGATTCATACAAAAAGTATGAAAAACATACGACTAGAATCCGAGAAACGATTAAAAAAAGTAATACAATCTATTCACGTAAGGCACAAGGAATATGGTTATCCACGTATGAAAATCGCTTTACAGGAAGAGGGATACTTTATAAATCACAAAAAAGTATATCGCTTAATGAGCGAGCTCAACATTCAATCTATTATTCGAAAGAAGCGTCGCTTCTTTAAAGGGAACTATTCCAATGTTTTTCCGAATGTTTTAAACCGTGAATTCAAAGATCGCCAACAAAATGAAGCGCTTGTTACAGATATTACTTACCTACGATTCCAAGAGGGATTTCGGTATCTTTCTGTTGTACAAGATATTTATAATAACGAAGTTGTTTCTTGGAAAATATCCAAGCGCAACGATAATGAACTTGTATTAGATACAATTGAAATGTTGGCACAAAAAAGAGATGTGCGTGGAACCATTCTCCATTCAGATCAGGGATTCCAGTACACATCTCACGCCTACAACAAACGACTTTTAGGTTTAGGTATCATTGGCAGCCACTCTCGCAAAGGAAACTGCCATGATAATGCCTGTATTGAGTCATTTTTCTCCCATTTTAAATCGGAAATGTTGTATTTGAATCATTTTAAAACAGAAGCAGATTTAATACAAGCAATTGAAGAGTATATTTATTTTTATAACTATAAACGGTTCCAAAAACGACTCAACCACCGAGCTCCGATAGAATATCGAATCTCGATGGCTGCTTAGTCTTTTTAATATTGTCTACTTGACAGGGATAAGACCATATCTGGTCTTTACTTATTATTGATTAACTGGATTTTCACAATATTTCTTTGCAATTGCACTTGCCATATCAATTGCCCTTTGTAGAGTAGCGTGTTTAGAACTAAAATCATAAGGCTCAAATCCAAATTCTTCATAAATTTCAAAGGAGATGCTTGTTACAAGTCTATACTTTGAAGGGATAGCTTCATTATCAATTGTTAAATGGAAATCATAACGATCATCAAAACATAATAGTTCAACTTTGAATGTATTATGTGTGCTTGCTTGGCGAAATTGATAATACTCAACTGGATATAAATAATCACCTTCATTTTTGTAGTTAAAGTCTTTAAAAAAAATCTTAATCAACGCCCCTCGTGTGTTTTTTTGGATATTTCCTATTTTTATCATAAACTCTTACCTATTACAAAGTACATAATTATTAGATTTATTATTTATAAGTGTTTCAAAAACGATGGTTTTTGATAAATATAAAATGAGCAAAATTTAATCTTTATAAATCGCTTAACTTCGTTATCAAAACTATTGTCAAAACCAAATTAACTTTAACTACCCTTTATGATAAAATCATTGTGTAAAGGGTAGGTGGTTTTATGAGTTCATACATTTTATGGTTATGCCAGGGTAAGTACAAAGCAGCAAGATTTAATTCGTTAAATTGATTAGTATTAAAGAACAGTTTGATACGAATACTCCTCAAGGAAAACTAATGCTAACTGTCTTTCAAGCATTTAGCCAGTTTGAAAGAGATTTAATTGCTCAACGAACACAAGAGGGGCTTGAAAGTGCAAGAGCAAGGGGAAGAGTAGGTGGACGCCCTCGTGTTAAGGATAGTTTCCTTCAGAGAGCATTGAAGTTATATGATTCTAAAGAATATAGCATCCAAGAAATTGTAAACATGACAGGTATTAGTCAAGCTACACTCTACCGATATATACGAAAAAATAAGCAAACTGAAAAAAGCGAACAAACTAAAGAACAAACAGCCACTATTCGTATGTTGTTACGTGTAGAAAATAATAATAAATTTGTACAAGGAAAGGGGAAAGTTCGAAAGAATATCGAATCCTTTCTCATATCACAATACTATATGGAACAACGTTCAGGAGAATATATATTTTATGTTCCTTACAACACACTTTCAGATTTAGAAAAAAAGGTAGATAGCATAATTCGTGAAATTGGTTTTGAAGCGAATTTACAAAACTGTTTTACTGAGTTGGATGTGTACTGTGATGAATTGGAGCTACAATGGTAAAAGTAGCATTTGCTTATATATAGAATTACATTATAAAATAATAAGAAGAAAAGAAAGACAGGGAGAGGAAATCCATGTCCACAAAATTAGTAAATTTACGAATTGATTTCGCTTTTAAACAGTTATTCGGAACGAAGGGAAACGAAGAAATTTTAACTGGATTTCTAAACGCTGTCCTAGAAGAATCTTTAGATGCACCTATTGCCTCTCTACAACTAGAAGATCCACATCTTCATAAATCTTATGAAGATGATAAGTTATCCATATTAGACTTATTAGCAACATTAGACAACGGAACGCAAGTGAATATAGAGATACAACTTCGCAATACACATGATATGGTGAAGCGATCTTTATATTACTGGAGTAAACTCTATACATCCCAAATGCAAGAGGGGATGCCGTATCGTTCACTTCGGAAAACAATTACCATTAACTTATTAGATTTTATATTATTCTCCCAGGATGATTCATTTCACACCATAGGACAATTATGGAATCCCCAAAAGCAACAGATACTAAGTGATGATATTGAAATTCATTTTATAGAAATTCCAAAATTGGTCAAACAATGGCGTGAAGAAAAAGTAAATCCATGGGAAAATGCATTTGTTCGCTGGATGTTATTACTACCAGCACATGAAGATGAACATTTAACTCAAACATTGGAGGAGATTGCAATGAATCAAGATCCAATTTTACAAAAAGCAATGAATAAGTGGGAAAATATGAGCCATGACTCTTCTTTCCGAACAGCTTATGAAGCTCGTGAAAAGTTACTTCTAGATGAACAAGCTAAGTTAGCTCATGCTCGAGAAGAAGGATTAGAAGAAGGTATTGAAAAAGGGAAAATTCAATTAATTCGTGGTATGCATAAAAATGGTATGCCATTAGAAGACATTGCGAAATTCACTGGTCTACGTACAGAAGAAATACGAAAATTACTATTATAATACGTATTATTACAAAAACTTTGCGAAAAATATCGCAAAGTTTTTTATTTAATCCTTTAAACATCAACTCCTTAAAAATTTTTCCTTTTTTAGACAGTTTACTTTTGATTTATATTAGTGTGATTTTAGAAGTAAGTTGTACCGTTTGTAAAAAGTTTGATTAAAAATCCTATATAAGGCCTCACCATACATGCCCATCAACTTAAGAAATGTATACACCCCCAAAACAAAAAAATGAGCTAATTTCTCAAGATAACTAACTGTAGAGAAAGAGAATTTTCATTTAGGGGATACTTCAAAACCTTAGCTTGATGACGATGGGACGTTACCCCATTAAGGAGTTTTTTATCTTGAAAGCAACGGATATATTATCATACATGTCAATCAATATGCTAAATCACATGTCTAAAAAAGTATAATTTGTTAACATTTTCAAAATAAGGGCTATTCTTATACAATTCTGTTAATATTAAAATTGTACTTATATAAAAGAAGGGGATGTTTATATGTTTAAAAAAGTTACATTAGGGATATCATCATTAGCAATGGCATCGGTAGTTGGTTTAGGAATGGCATCGGAGGCATCTGCAGGACCAGCGGCACCTCTAACTTCTTTAAGTGTAGTGAAAGTAGAGTCACAATTGGGTGGGGTTGAATACATTAATCCTAATAGTTTTAGTACAACTAAAGATCATGGGGGAAGTTACTTATATGTTTACACAAAAGAAATAGGGTATGGCCAGTTTCCTTTTGCGAAAATGAATGGATTTGATGTGAAAAGTATTGGTTCACAAATAATTGGGGGTAATCCTATTGTAGGTTGGGAATATAAATGGGATGCATCAAATCATCAAGAAGGGACTTTTGAATATCAAAAGACTTCAATAAACTATCCAAGAGATACGTGGCGTACTTCACTATATATTAAATAGTCAGTTTTATATATTCGTAGCATAAAAATCCCTGCACCTTGTGTGGGGATTTTTTCATAAAGAAAAGACACCTTAAGGTGCCTTCCTCCGACTTAAACCACTTTACTTTTAATAATATGTATTGGACTTCTATCCAAATACAATTTTATCATATTTTCCGCAAAATGAAAGTGCATTCATTAGTCTGCTTAATGGTTTTATCCATAACTTCTTTATATGTATTAAACTCTTTATTTTTTATATCACCATTTATCTGTGAAAGGAAATCGCCTTTAGCCTATATAGGAAAGAATAGTATTGGAGCTGAGTTTCCTAGCTCATCATAGTACTTCTTAGCTTTCTCTAAATCTTCTTTCTTACTAAATGGGGTAGTGACAGGGTAGTTGTCATAGACCGCAAAATAAGTAAGGTTGAACCAACAGTAGCATTAAAACCATCTATTATCATAATTAATATAGAAGAAACTTATTCTAAATGGAAAAGTGAGGAAATAACAGCTATTATATTTATGGAAATGTTAGAGCGAAAGAAAAATGCGTTTTATAAAATAATGAAGGAATATGAGAGAAAAAAATAGCATCTTTCCTATGAGAGGTCCTACTTTTTCTCCAGGTGTAGGAATCTTGGAGTTTTTGCACCAGAATAGTATGATGTATATCGAGAAAAAATAAAAGACAACTCTAATTAAGAGTTGTCTTTTTGTGTAATAAATTTTACAAAATCTGAAGATATACAAACGACTAGAATACGTTATGGTTTTTGAGCTTTTTGTTAACAATGTTCACAAATAAACTTTTTGTAAAGGTTTTCTTTGAATATAATTATTTATTTTAAAAATATAATCATGGTTATTGTTTTTCGAGGGTTTCCTTATAAACCTTAGCTATATATTTGACAAAATCAATGACGGGATAGTGTATGAGTGAACGATGCTGCGTAAAACGAATCCCTTCTTTTTCCATTTCGGAAATGAGTTGTTCAATTTTCAACTCTTTTTGTTGTATCCTATTATAATTTTGGTATACAATATTTTTCCATTGATAGGAGGAACCGTGAAAATAACTTTCTCCTTTTACCCTGTGACTAAATATTATTTCTATTTTTTCTCTACGTTGCTTTTCCTTCATATGCGCTTCCGTTGACTGCATGTTTATCGCCTCTTCCCTTTGTGCACAGTCTAACCGTTTAAATAACCCCATCATAGCCAATGTACAGTGATCTTGTTGGGAATTGTCCTTTAAGGCTATCTCATCAACTGTATATATTTTCAAGCGCTTAATCTAACATCTTACATCTAAATAAGTTGTTAGTGTGTTTAAAATACCATTAATCTTTTAAGTTTTTTACTACCAATAACAAAATTAGAAAGTAGTGAAAACGTATGAAAACGAGCCTTATTATTTTATATGATTTAAAGAATTTACTTTGCGGTTCATAGCAATAACCCTGTCACTACCCCTGTAATACAATACAACACAACATCATTTATCAAGACCTAATATCAAAAAAACTTGTGAAAATAAGCTATTTTGCATACTGGTCATGTACAATATGTCAAACAGCCTACTAGGTAACACGCAATTCAACTAAAGCGCACGTTAATGGAAGAAATATCATTCAAACATTAAGATTTTATGGTCTTTATCATAACAGTGAACAAGCATAGCGTGTAATTGTCCCCGATGATGATAAACGTGTGCTAATATCTCTAACAGCCATTCATATCTTGTATAAGTCAAATCCCAATATGAAGTAGTTTGAGATAGGAGTTCTGCCTCGGATAAATTCATATATTTATTTTTTAATGATTCAAAATTGGTAAGGAAACCATCTTTTATTGAGTCTAAGGTTTTATATGCTACTCCTGAATAAAAATTTTCCATTTCTTCTTGCGTTGCTTCTTTTGAAATACGCCAATCAGCTTCACAAATCACTGCCATATGTTCTAATAGTTCCCCGATAGAATGCTTATTAGGTGTTGGTCTTTTTTGTAAATCGTTTTCCTCTAAATTGCCTATTATTTCGATTACTGTTTTTACAGCTACTTCAATTTGGTGTAATACACTTTCACAACTCATAAGTACCCCCTTGTTAAACTCTACTGCCCTTTAGTTAAAAAGGGAGTGGAACGGTGTTCCCTTAGCTTTTTTTATAAACCTCTGTAAACATTGTGTAAATCATATACCATCCTATTAATATCTGATTAATAATTCCATTATGTATAAAAAAAGAGGAAATATGCTCTCGTATTGAACATAGTATCCTCTTTTTATTATAGTCTGTTTAAATGATGTTGTGTTGCATTGAAATACTCTTAACGGGACAAAATTCACATCATTTTATGCTGAAATTTGCTTCACGTGTTTTTTTTCCCATTTGCGGTCTGTACCCCATTGCCATCAAGCTAACAACGTAAATTACTAGATACGAAATGATTCTTGTTTCAAAACTAGTGAGTGATGGAAGAATAGGCATGCCAAAGAAGCCTACTAAAACGCAATTTTTTCACTAGGCAGCTTGTCTATGCTTCATCGTTGTTTCATACACAACCCCTAGAATATCAAAGACGGTCATCTTCTTATACCGATGACATTTACGACCGTTCTTTTTGAGCAGCTGATAAAGGCGATGCAGAATTTTCAAAAGTTCTTCTGCGCCAACGGCTATCGCTTGAAACAGTAACGGAAAGTAATCTTTAATCATATAAATCGCTTTGTATTCACTCAGCTCCTGCTTTTTCTTTTCAAGCAGAAGCTGTCGCATTTGAAACATCGTAGAAGAACAGAGGAGAATGCCGATGAGTTGTCCATATAAATGACACTCTAGGCGTTCTCTTTTAATATTTTTACATTCATCAATTTCAAAGAATGACTTCCACGTTTTAAACAAAATCTCAACCTGCCAACGAAGTGAATACAATGAATGCACGTAGTTCGTCGGTAATTCTTCTAGCGACGTGTTCGTGATATATACATTCATACCCATTAAACTTTTACTTTTATCCTTCATGACAATGCCTTTCTTCTTTTCACGTATCGCTTGGTTTTTCAGGCGTGTTTGCGTTTGATCATCGGTTAAACGATGGATAATGACACGTGTTGGAAGCTTCTGATTTTGGCCAATGTATGCCTCGGGGATTTCCATCGTTTCACCAGGGGTTAGACCAAACATAATTTGTGTCATATCAAGCTGGATGTATTCTGTTTGCTTTTTTAATGTCCCATTTTTGAAGTGTTTTGGCTCAAGGTTCTTGATATAAATACGTGTATTCAGCTTCAACCGCGAGATATAGTAAGCCTCTTTATCATGAATGGATTGTAAGTCTCCTAAATCAAAGTAACCAAGATCACGCAAACATAAATCGCCCACCTCTACGGTTTCAAGGCAGATGGTACCGTATGTTTTATCATTATTCTTTCCTGGTCCAAGCTGTACGTTAAGAAATTGACCACTCAGTAAATCATATTCCAATTGGATTTTCACGCCTGCCGTATTACTACTTCCACCTGAACCTTGATAGTCAGTGGCGAAATGATCAGGCAGTTGAAACACTGTCGCATCTAAAATACGGATACGATTGAAAGTAGAAATTATGTGTGCAGAAAGCGATTGATTTGAACAGAGTTTTCGTGTGAGAAGAGAAGTAAAGACTTCTCGAAGAAATGCGACAGCTGCTGTATTAAAGCGTTGATTCAGTCCTTATGGGCTCATCAGTACCCCAGTGGAAGCTTCTAATCGACTACACAATTGTGTTGCTAGCTATTTCCTGACTGAGCCATACGCAAAGGGCAATGAGTTCGTTTGCTTGATACTTACTAGATCGTTGTACAAAACCAACTTGTTTGGCGATGTCTTGTAGGATTACTGGAGATAAAAAGTATTGTAGCTCTTGCGCGAAAAGATTTAGTTCATTTGAAATGATAGGATTCATCTTATTTATTTTTTCCCCGGTATCTTTTCACCTTAGCAATCGTCCCACAGGCCCTACCTTTTGGCCCACCCGCATACATGCTACACCAACGTTTACTTCCGTTCTTTGAATAATCATAAAAAACCCATTGACAATCAGGACAAGCTTTAAGACGTTGCCACTGATTTAATGCAATGCTTTCTACAATAATTGTTAGCATTTCATAAAGGAAGTCGTGTTTTTTCATTGGAGAGTATTGAATTGTATTTTGATCTATAAGGGCAACCTGAATAGGATTTCTAAGTAACCATTCGCTTAAATAACTTATATCATGATTTTTAACTGATTTTCGAATGTCATAACGAAATTGATATAGGTTATCTAAGTTCTCACTAACATCAACATTAGAAAAATTTTTCTTAATAAATGCTTCTAAGTTTTTTTCGTTTTTTAAATGATCTGTCGGTTGTCTTGTATCATTAGATATTTCCCAAGTATTTAAAAAGGTACGTATAATCTCCAACCTTCCTGGCGCTAATTGATTATGTTCCATGTTAACCACCTAACTATTTTAATAATTGACGTTTTTTCTTCGTACTGATACGATTATAACACAACATGTAACCATTTAAAGTTTTTAACAGTTAACAAAAGGAGGATTCTTACCATGACTACTCTCAAAATTCCTGTCTCCATCAGGATATTGCTTGCAGCTGTTCTATTCATGAATACGGGAAGTTTCATGATAATGCCCTTTTTCGCTATTTATTTAACAGATAGTCTACATTTTTCTCCTTTAGAATTAGGAACGGTATTGACTACAATTTTAATTTCACAACGTGGGTTATCAGTCATTACAGGATTTATCGGTGATCGAGGAAGTCATACCATACATGTATTGTTAGGTGTTATCGTAAGGGGATTAGGTTTTTGGTTATTTGTCTATGCGGAGGATTTTTGGTTTATAGTTTTATCTTCTTTTTGTATTGGCCTCGGAGGAGCGCTATTTGATCCCTCAGTAACAGCCTTTTTTGCTTCCCAAAAGGAAGAATTGAGAAAAAAAACGTTTACTTATTTTAATCAAATGCTGAATGCAGGAGTTATTATAGGACCAGCAATTGGAGCATTACTAGTCAAGATGAATCCCGTATACCCCTTTGCCATAGCTGGTATTTCTATGATGATATTAGCATTTGCTGTTTTTGTATATCGTAAACAATACCCAGAAACTATTAAGGACAATAAAAATATATCTGAAAGTGTAAAGTATGCATTTTCTAACACACTATTCTTAACTTTCATAGGTGTTATGATTCTATTTTGGATTATGTTCGCTCAATTAAATATTTCATTTCCGATTAAAGCCTATGCTTTATCTAGAAATAAAGAATTAGTAAGTTCTATTTTTATCGTAAATGGAATCTCGGGGCTAATATTCATGTTTTTCTTACGAAAATTATTTATCAAGTTGAATCCCATAATAATGGTTAAAGTAGGGGTTTTAATTATGGGAACATCTATAGCTATGATACCTTTTATTCCGTCTATATATTGGATGCTATGTTGCATCTTCCTTTATACATTGGGGGAAACCCTGGCTTTACCAGGTGGAGAAATGGTGGTAGCTCAATTTAGTACCAATAGGCCTGCTGGATTATTTTTTGGAATGTTTCAAACCTCCTGGGCATTGGGAGGATCTATAGGGAATTATTTTGGTGCATGGTTAAATAAATTTAATCATACATATTGGGCGTGGTTTATTTATTTTTTAATAGGAATTCTTGCCTTTATATTATTCCACCTTATTCATAGAAAGATGGAAACTAAAAAAGAATCATTTCAACTACATGCTCATCAACAATAACTACCGTATTATAGATATAAAAACTTTGTTGATGTCATCTGTAGAATGACAGAATTATGCCCGTTTAACCAACAAATTTATTCCTAGAATCCTGTCACATTGCCATCAAGTTAAGAAATTCATTGTTCCCCAAAACGAAAAAAATGAGTTGAATCCTCATAGACACAAGTGTGGAGAGATAAAATTTTCGTTTTGGGGTTACTCCAAAATCTTAGCTTGATGGGCATGGGTCTGTACCCCATATAGAAATAAAGCGTTATTAAAGAGTTTTGTTACAAATTTGTTATGTTTGACTTAAAAAAAGGAAAGTAATATTTATTTGTAGAAAATTTTTAAGGATACAAATGAATGTGAAAATAGAATGACTATTTATGATAAGAAAAGGGGGGCACTTATATATGCTAACAAATGATTTAGATTTCCGATTAGAACCACGTTTAAAAGAATTGTATGAACAACATAAAATAAGAGCGCAGAAGATAGACTGGGGTTATCATGAGTTTTTACCATGGGATAAGGGAATGGACTTTAAAAGAGTTCCTTGGGATGAAAGTCAAGTTACTCTTCCTTCTGGTGTAATTACGGCCATTGAAACAGCTTTATTAACAGAAGTGAATTTACCATGGTTTACAACGTATTTATCTGCAACTTTTAAAGGATCCCTTTCTGTTATTACAGACTTTATTCATACCTGGACCTCAGAAGAGGATCAACATTCGAATTTATTGGAGACATATTTACTACTCACTCGAAGTGTGAATCCCAAACGATTACATGAATTAAGAAAGTCAGTCGTTGAGGGTGGATTTGAGCCCGATTTTCACACACCAATCGAAGCAATGACATATACGACGCTACAAGAACTTGCAACGATGGTGTTTTACAATAATGTAGCTAAGGTTGCAAGTAAGCATGATCCAGATCTTGCTACATTATTACGTCGTCTCGCCAAAGATGAAACTCTTCATTATGCGTTTTATCGAGACGTCATTCGAACACATTTGGAATTGGAACCTAATTATTGCTATCATATTGCCAATGTGATTAGGAATTTTAAAATGCCAGGTGCTGTCATGCCAGATTTTGAAAATAGAATGACTGTAATTGCAAAAGAAGCTAACTATGGGCCGCTGCAATATTTTGATCAAGTACTTGATGTAGTAGTTGATTATTGGGGGTTAAAAGACTTACGACCCATTGCACCTCTAGCTGAAAAAGCAAGAATTGAGATTTTGGAGTACCACATAAGATTGAAAAAAATACGGGATCGATTTGGTCGTTTTCAAGGGAAAACTGATCTATGTTAATTAATCGATATTTTAGGATGTATATGGGCAAATTGACCGTCCCTTTATTGAGAATCTGACACACCCTATTGTTTTGGGGGTGTTTTTTACTTAATTTAATTTTTAACAAAAAAGTAGTTGACTCCAAAAATAAATTTGTGATATTATAAAATGTTTGATAAAAAATAACATATATGTTAAGGTTAAGAAGGTTACCATATATGGAGGTGGATTATATGTTTCAAATTGGCGATAACATTGTTTATCCAATGCACGGAGCAGGTATAATTGAAGCCATAGAAGAAAAAGAATTCTCAGGGAAAAAACAACAGTATTTTGTTATAAAAATGTCAATCAGTAATATGCAAGTCATGATTCCTATGGGTAAAATATTAAGTTCGAGTATACGCCCAGTTACTGATATACTTGCATTAAAACACATTATACACATTTTTCAGCATGGAGAATCAGATAAATTATTGCCGTGGAAACAAAGGTATAAAGTGAACACGGACAAAATAAAAACGGGTGAAATACAAGAAGGTGCTGAAGTTGTACGTGATTTAATGCGTATGAAGAAAGAAAAGGCACTTAATACAAGCGAAAAAAAAATGTTGGATAACGCACATGAATTTTTGATAAGTGAACTGGGTTTAATTAAAGGGATCACTGAAAATCAATTAAAAAGTTTCTGTTAAGGTTCATTATAGATAATGTATTACATCCCCCGAAAATATCCTGAATTTTTCGGGAATATGATTATTATTAAAAGTAAATCATTTCAAAGACATTCAACTTCTTCAACTCACTTTTAGAGTAGGAACCTCTTTTGTTATTACTTCAATCTAATCCATTTTTATTTTTAAATTTCTTTTACGAACGTTCGAAGTTTCATCAAATAACTCGATCAAATAGTCACTTGATTTTTGCAATCCTGATTCACACTGGCACGGACAAGGAGCCGTAAGGATGAAAGAGAGGTAGGGCTTTCATTATTTTAGGTATATATATATAAGTCATTATTTCTAGAAGAAAAAACAAATCAATCTCATCTCTATCTTTAAGAATTTTTTACATTTACTGAGACAGTGAATAGTAATTGTTTATCTTCTTTTCATAAAAGAGATACGCGAGTTGGTAACATCTAAATATATGGTCAACGATAAAAATTGATGGAATTTCTAGAACTAGAAACCATTTTTATAATTCATTTAACATAATAAGATGAAATGAAACAATAAGAAGGAGTGAAGATATGAAACACATGCCAACGCACGAATTAAGTAACGAGTTAAAGAAGCGGAAAGGGATTACTTCTATTAAGATTGAGTCCTATGAAAAAATTGAAGTTGGTGGAATTCTTGTAGATGGACCGGCTGTTATTTTAATTAATCAAGAATACCTAAAAATTGTTGAATGAAGAAAAGGATGATCCTTTACGAAAAGGGATGATCCTTTTTGTTTGCTGCAGCTAATATGGGATATACATAACTTTTATCTAATGTATTGGGGTTAAAAGGAAGGAGAGGGTCGGGATTATCATAGTGGTAAGCTTAATATTGGTAGGATTTCTTTTTATGTTATATAAATTAGTTGCTTAAAAAAACTAATTATTTGAACCGATAGATTGTTTTCTTTTTAAGGGCGAGATTTATTTTATAGGAAAATTGATAATTTTAAGGAGGAATTTAGATGGATGCAAGGAAACAACGCATAAAATACGAGAAGATGTCAAAGAACTATGAACGTATTTCTTTAGTTTCGTTACTCCTATTAATTGTACTTGTTTGTAGTAGTGTGATTATCATAGGAGCTACAGGGGGGGAATATGGAGTGTTTTTGTTGGTAGCAATTTTACTTAACGCACGTATTACTAAAGAATCTCAAAAAAAGTATGAGCAGTATTCTAATAAAGGGCGTATTTAAAATGATACATATCTTGAAAGGAACAACCTGGATGTACATGCAAAGTATCCCGATATCATCACCTATTAACTAGAAAAAGTGACCTTATATAAATAATTTTTTAGCAATTTAGAAATAGAACACGTACCTTATTAAAATGTTATTTTCGTTCACATAATGATTTATCCTTCTAGCATATTTATAAGATTTATATCATATATTAAGAGAAAGAATGTAAGTTAGAAAGGAGTCTTATAGAATGAGTTATTTGGAGGGAAATGACTTTAGTGAACAAAATATGGTAAGTGTACCTAATCCCTACGTATATCAGACATTACAATCGGTAATTGGTAAACATGTGGTTATTGAAACTGTAAGAGGTAATGTAAGAGGAAAGTTAAAGGATGTGAAACCCGATCATTTGCTCATTGAAGATACGGTACCGTATATTGTACGCATTCAACAAATTGTATGGATTATGCCAAAACAATAATCAAATTACATCTAATTAGATTTATAACAGATTAGCGTCATAGACGACCAAGTAAAAACACAGGGTTTTATCTCTGTGTTTCTTCAAATTTTCGTTTTTGAATATATGCTTGAGCATGAATAATTTCTTCCAGAAGCTCTTTTAATTCTTTCATAGATTCTGATTCAATAGCCATGTAAGTAGTAACTAAACTGATCATCATATCCATTTTCTCTACTATATTTTGAATGACCTGTTCAGATTGCTCTTTTTTAGGGTGTTGTATTGCCTTTAATCCATTTTCCATATAATTGTTCTTTCTTTGCTGGATATCATAAATAAACTGTTTTGTGTTTGAGTTCATTTGTTGTTCCTCCGTTTTGGATATATTTCCATTCTATCATATTTGAATAGAAAATATTGGATTCCCCTAAATTCACACCTGTCTTGTACATCTCCTCAAATATACAAACTAATTCCTTAACGTACAGCAAACATCTTAAAATGTGTCCAAGTTGTGTCTAAACGTACAATTTTTGTTTTGGGGGTACTTCAAAATTTTAGGTTGATGGGCATTCAAAAACATCCTGCATGTTTGAAGCATGCAGGATGTTTTCTAGTCTTTGTTTTTCATAATGTAAGAAACCAGACGAAGGATCTCCAAGTATAACCATACTAATGTCATCATAAGCCCTACTGCGCTGTACCATTCCATATACTTTGGCGCTCCACTCTGAGTACCATTTTCAATTGAATCAAAATCTAGTAATAAATCTAATGCAGCAACAACAATTACAATTGTACTTATGATGATACTAATTGTCCCACCTTGGTGAATATATGGAACAGTCATCCCTAAGATGCTCAATAAGAAAACAATAAAATACATAATAAAAATTCCAAGTGTTGCAACCATTACAACCGCGCGAAACTTTTTAGTTACTTTTACTATTCGAGTTGCGTATAACACTAACATGGCAAATAAAATTGAAATCGTTAGTAATACGGCAGTTAAAGCGATAGAATTACCAAAACGCATTGTATAATATGCTGAAATACTTCCTAATAAAATCCCTTGTAATACTGCATAAATCGGTGCGCAAATTGGGGATATGCGCGGAATGAATATAACTACAAATGCGACAATTAGAGTAACTATTATAATTCCAACTAACACAGGTATTTTCATTGTTCCTTGTGTCATCTGTACGTATGAATAGACAGACGCTGCAAGAAGTAAGATAAGCAAAATGAATGTTTTTGCTATCGTTCCGCCAATAGTCATCGTAGAAGCATTTGTATTCTCTTTATGAAATTTTTCTTTTTTTAATATTGGATTAGTTGTTCTCATTTTTTCCTCCTAAATACACTCTACCTTTGAAGCAGATCTTTATATTTCTAATTTTTTATCAATGATACGACCTGTAATAGCTGTTAGGACAATTATGAATAAGCAAGTGAAACAAATATCTAAAATAGTGAACCCTTCACTCGGATACAGTGATGTGTCAATAAAACCATTGTTATCTATGAACCCCGTACTCTTTATGGTGATTACATATTTCTCTAATTTACTTAAAACGTCCAGTATGAATGTTTGGATTATTAAGAATAAAGAAAGGAAAATAACTGATAAAACCATCTTACTCATTGATGACTTTATAGGAATCAGCTTTGTAATTACCATGGTGAAATAGCAGGAGATTAATATACTCATGAAATCGATTCCCCATAATAAAACAGAAAGTATGTGATGAAGAAATCCATATGCATATAACTTATAAAATTCTTGTTGGTATCCCCCGACCACTTTTCCTCCGTAGGTACTTTGGGAGAAATAGTATAGAAAAATTAAGCCTATTACTAGTAAAAGAATAAACATTAACGTGAAAAAGAATAAGTTTGCATATATATTTTTTTTTCCTGAGATGGCTGTATAACGTATCATAGTATTTTTTAGCATTTTATTGAAAGAAGGCAAAGCTATTAAAAGCAATAAAAATGCAGTGATACCTATAATTAATACATATATACCTAATGTTATATCCTTTGTAAGCTGATTTGTTAGCTTTGATAGTCCCTTCATATTAAATAAAAAAAGTAATGAAATAGTCATAAATCCAAAATAAAGGATGGCTATCTTTTTTCTATTACAATTAAATAAATAGCGAAAAAGTGGATTCATTTCTCAAAAACCTCCTTAAATAACTCATGTACTGCTTTTCCATGGTGAAAACGAATTTCTTCTACATTTTCATGCAATACAATGCTCCCGTCTTTTAAAAAGATTACCTCATCAAATATATTTTCAATTTCCTCTATTAAATGAGTCGAAATAAGAATGGTACTATCTTCACGATAAAAGCTAAGAATTAAATCTACTATATGCTTTCTAGAAACAAGATCAATTCCACCTAATGGCTCGTCTAATACATATACCGTTGCTTTTCTTGAAAAAGTTAATATTAGCTGTAATATCCCTGTTTTCCCTTTTGATAAGATGCTTATATTCTCCTCTAGCGGGATCTTAAAGTTAGCTATTAAATCTATTGCTTGTTGTAGATTAAAATCAGCATACATATCTCGATAGAACAACAAAGCATCTTTTACGGTCATCCATTTTTCAAAAACAGGACTATCAGGCATAAATGAAACGATTTTTTTCGTTTCTAATCCCACCTTTTTATCTTTAATTGTAATACTTCCTTTAGAAGGAAAACGTAAACCCGAAATCATTTTTAATAATGTCGTTTTCCCACTACCATTTTCACCAACAAGACCGATAATTTTTCCTTCTGAGATTGTTAGGCTTACATCTTGAATCACTGTTTTTAAATCATATCTTTTCGACAGATTTTCAACTTTCAATAATTCTTTCATTCATTTCCCTCCTTTTTCTTTTCCAAAGAAGAACGGAGTATTGAGAGAACCTCTTCTTCCATAAATCCTAAGTTATTCATTCCATTTATAAAATTATCAAGCAACTCTTTTGCCATTTCTTTGCGTAGCTCTGTAATTTTTTCTTCATTCATTGTTACAAATCTTCCTGTTCCTCTACGTGTCTCAGCAATACCTTCCCGTTCTAGCTCTTGAAACGTACGTTGAATTGTATTTGGATTAACTTGTAATTCACCCGCTAATTCACGTACAGCAGGAATTTTTTCACCTGGCGCCAAACGTCCTGTTACAATTTCTTTTTTGATGTATTCCATTACCTGAACATAAATAGGGGTATTAGGAGAAAACTCAGTTTTCATTTCTTTCCTCCTCTGTATTAGTGTACTAGACAAATAGTACACTAATGTAAATTATATGTAAATAGTTATTTTGAAAACCATAACAAATGGAAGGTGATATATTTAGTGAATTCATGTAAACACCCAGGTGCCAAAAATGACCGTTTATGGGACTTTATTTATTTCTATCCAAATAGAGAAATCTACTAGTCAAATTCAGTTTCAAAACCCCTTACCAAATATTTTTTCATTTTAATATTTAAAACTTATGTATACATGTTACAATATAGTCCTCCAATTTATTTTATTCTTCTATTTAGAATTTATGGTTCAGTAATCCAATAAAAAAGCGGCTGTAGTAACTAGATTTGTTAATGAAGTGAAGAATTTAGAGTAGTTTAAAAAGCCATTAAGTAGAATTATCCAGGGGATATATTCACTTAGTTAAGTTTTAGGGGATTTCTTATGTTAAGGATTTCATACAATTTAAATAGGCCTAAATTAAACCTTTTATCCAATCAAAACTAAAAACCATTTTAATAGAGTGAAGTATATATTTAATACGGTTTATTTGGAATAATTTTTAGTTTTATATTTGCTTAAAATAGAAAAATAACATATTTGTAAGGGGGGATAAATAAAACTCCGCTTGTGAAAGCTATATCGCTATCTATGAAGATGCATGTAAAAGAATATAGTAGTAATTTCATTTCAAATGATACCATAAATAATTGTAGAAAAAGATAAAGGAGTAAACATTTAAATAAATAATATGAGTTGTAAGAATGAAAAGGAGAAGTAAATCGTGTTTAATATAAAAAAAGATTGGAACAAATAAAGTTAAAAACGAAGTTGTCTATGGCATTTATTGCAATATTAATTATACCTAGTCTTATCGTAGGAATAACATCTTATGATGAGGCGAAAAAAGATCTTAATGAAACAATTCTACAAACAGCAAAAGATAATGTAAGTATTTTAGATAAGATTGTTGATGATGAATTAGAAAATAAATATATAGATGTAACTTATTTTGCAAAATTACTCATACAAGGCAATTATAATCCTGATCAATTACAAAATGTACAGAGTAAATTTGAACAATATATACAGTTACATCCAGAGATAGAAACAATTTATTCCGCATCCAGTAACAATCAATTTATTCATGCGCCTGTTGGAGAAATACCAGAAGGATTTAATCCGTTAGAAAGTAGTTGGTATAAGGATGCTGTAAAAGCGAATGGAGAAATTATTGTTTCATCTCCGTATAAATCAAAAGCTACAGGAAATATGGTAATAGCGATTGCCAAACAAAATGCAGATAAAAGTGGTGTCATTGGTATGGACTTAAATATTGATGATATCGTAAAAACATCTAAAATGATAAAGATAGGAAAGCAAGGTTTTGTAGCTATAGTGGGTCAAGATAAAACTATAGTTGTTCATCCAACATTAAAACCTGGTGAAAAATTAGATAAATCTTTAGCAGATGAACTTTATAAGAAAGAAGATGGAGAGATTACGTATAGCCTCAATGGTGAGGACCGCAACATAAGCTTTAAGACAAATAAAAAAACAGGTTGGAAAATAGCTGGTGTAATGCCTACGAAAGAAATTGAAGAAGCTACCAATCCTATTTTTTATAAAACATTTGCTATAATAGGAGCTTCATTATTATTAGGTGGAATAATAATTTTCTTCGTTCTTAGATCTATTATTAATCCACTAAGACAATTAGTTATTTCAGCTCAAAGAATTAGTCGAGGAGATTTAACGGAGAAAATTGATATTCGTTCAAAGGATGAACTTGGTCAATTGGGTTATAGTTTCAATGCTATGGCAGAGTCTTTACGCAATATTATTTCACAAATTAACACATCTGCAGGACATGTAGCAGCTTCTTCTGAGGAACTAACTGCTAGTGTAGAGCAAGCAAGTGTTGCAACAGAACAAATTACAAAAGAAATGGAAGAAATCTCACATAGTGCAGAAGTTCAAAATAATGAAGTTGAGTCTGGAGCTAAATTAATAGGTGAGGTAACACGAAATATTCAATGTGTAGCTGATAATGCTTCTGAAGTATCGAGCTCATCTTTATACACAAAACAAAAAGCAAATGAGGGGGAACAATTAGTAGAACAAACTGTAACACAAATGCAGTCTATACATAATTCTGTTTCCCAATCCGATAATGTAATTAAATTATTAGATAAGAAATCGCAGCAAATAGGCACTATATTAGAAGCGATTCAAAATATTGCTGAACAAACAAATCTACTAGCACTAAATGCGGCGATTGAGGCGGCTAGGGCAGGAGAACAGGGACGTGGATTTGCAATTGTTGCGGATGAAGTTGGGAAATTAGCGGAACAATCAGGACAATCTTCAATGGAAATTGGAAAATTAATTAAGGAAATACAATTAGATGTACATGAGACTGTTAAAGCTATGAATGAAGTAGGAATAGAAGTACAGTCGGGAATTAAGGTAGCGAATGATACAAAACAAAGTTTTTATGAGATTTCAAATTCAGCGAATGATATCGTTTCCAAAATACATGGTATGGTGGACCTATCAAATAAGATGACATCTGATGCAATGCAAGTCGATACATCTATTAATCAAATAGCAGTAGCTGTAAAAGAGAACACCACAAGTATGCAAACTATAGCTGGTTCATCCGAAGAACAACATGCTTCCATGGAAGAGATAAATTCTTCAGCAACTCAATTGGCACAAATGGCAGAAGAACTTCAAGAGTTGATTGGAGGGTTTAAGGTATAAGTGAGCATTTTAAAATATAATTGTGTGAAGTGTTATAAGTCATAGCAAGTAAATGCTAATTATGACACTTGTAAATGAGGACCAACTACTTTAAAAGGTAGTTGGCCTCTTTTCTTGGAGGGAAATTTATTAAATCTATTTAAATGAAAAGTTTAAATAGATTTAATAAAAATTGAGAAAATGACAATATATCCTTTTTTAAAAAGATACAAAGAAAGAGGACGGAAAATCCGTCTTCTTCATCTAATTTCAAATAATATCTGATGATTTGTAAGCCCAGTCAAGGTATGCAGGTTTACCGCCACTACTAAATGATAGTTCAAAATCACCAGCCTTAAAGCCTTGCGGGAAACCTTCTTTATTACTTTTCCACTAGTCTTATGTTTAAGAGAAACATATGAATTAGATTAACCTCGATTTTTGACATATACTTTAAGGTGACTGTATCCTGCAGTAACACTAAATGGTATATAATCACTACTTTTCTGGTGGGCTATTGTAGTACGGCTATTTTCTTCCATTACTCAAGCACTAGCGCCCGTTGGAAATGAAAATGCTGTAAAAACAAAACCAAACATTAAAGCGATAGAAAGTAATACTGAAAATAATTTGTTCTTTTTCATAATTAAATCCTCCTATCTTCAATTAATTCACTTCAAGTATAATGCGTATTCCGAATAATTAGAATAAGTATATTTATTGAAAATATGTATAGTCTTAATTTTTTGGAAGCGTTCTATATAAAATATGAGTGTTGTGATGAAGAAAAATTAAGAGGAAATGATAAAGAACTTCTTTCAGATTCATTCAATCTTATATGTATATTGAATGAGAATGATATTGGTAGAAAGAATTCTCAAAGATGAAGGCTAGCAATTCCATATGCAAGTTTTAGTAATACTTCATATATTAAAATCTATTATAAATATAGATCTTATATATTAAAAAGAAATAAAGATAAAACTTCTATAGGTTGTGAAAAATATAGGGCAGACTAACTCCTGCAAGGGGGAAATTGATATAAGCACGTAAAAAATCATAAATAGAAGAAAATGTCTCCGTAGATTCAATGATTATTAGACTTTCAATTCTACAAAAAAGCAGAAAAGAAATTATATGTTTCTACATGAAATCGGAAAGAAATTGATACAAAGCACATTATATTTATTCAAGACTGTAAATATGGAGTATTTTCTTTATTTTGGTAAATAATGTAGTATTCATCGAAGAATTACCCACAATTTGTTAACATTACTCAGTATTACACATAACTCACATTATTATTGATGATTTTTATTAGATAAATGCAACGACACTAGTATTTTCAAGGATATTGGGGAAATATTATTCACATTAGATCATATTTGTCCTCATATCCACTATTTTTATAAATATCTCTCTGATTTATTGTAGATATAAAATCGGATGTTTTACTACACGTGAAGTATATTCAATGTGTAGTGTGGAGATTCTTCTATAGGTAGAAGAGGATTTGTATAGAAATGTATAAAAAAAGACTCCATTTTACATGAAGTTCTTCTGATTTGGTATTTATAAATAGAGTAGTAGAAAAGGGGTGTTAATGAAACAAACACGAATAGCCCTCCACTTTCGATTTTTTCAAAAATAGAGAGCTCGTTGCTATTATTTTATTTCCATTGCGGTTAGCACCTGATCTGGAGCTGTTATTGTTACATCAGCACGTACTAAACGTTCGAATGTCCGCATAAACTCTAGTAAATTAAACTGTTTTGGTAGCTCAATAACACGAAGTTTTTCTTGTGGCAGCTTATCAATTGCCTCGATAAACCATTCACGTACATCACTTGGAATCGTGCGTTCTTTATGGCCACGAACTTTTAATTTTTCACGCATTTCAATTTCTAAAGCGATATATGCATGGAGATTCACTCCCTGATCATATGCATATTTTCTAAATAACGTTTCTTCCTGGTATTTTAGGTAATTACGGTGATAAGATTCTTCCGTCACTGGTACCGCAAACTTCTGCTTTAGTAGTGCATGCACATTTTTAAACATCTTCTTAATGTTGCGAAGAGAGTACATGGAATAATGTAGACCAAAATTAAAGACAGCTTGTTCACGGTCACTATTTCTCTCTTTTGGTACATGTTGCACAATAAGAGGGTAGATGCCTTCTTTCGCCGCAGTATCAAGAATTTGATATTGAGATGTTTGATGCAATAATTTTTTCAATGTATATACAATTTTCGTTGGATATCCTTCTTTTCGATCAACCATGTCACGAAGTCCACGAATCACACCACGAATTTGACGATGACAAGTATGCTTTAAAACATGAACGAATTTATTCATGTCTGAAGACAGTTCACCGATATTCATTTCTTGTAGGACCGATTCAATAAATTTCGCTTTACGAGCATAGGTAGCTTTTGGTGTAAATGGATCCCTGTGTTGCTCTTCTCCAGATTCTTTCGTACATAAGAAGTCTGAATGGATAGATAGATATAAGGTTGTATATCGTTTTGTATGCTGCTTTTAATTGAGAATAAGAGGAATCCTTTAATATCAATACTTTATGGGTATTCAAATAAACTTTAGGTACGCAACTTGGGAAAGATGTTGCTTCTTTTTCGGAAAAATGGGTACGCGACTTGGGAAAAATGTTGCTTCTTTTTAACATGAAATTAAATAATTTTAATATTAGGTGTTGCTTGTTGAGAGAAATAAGTACGCAACACGGGAAGAATGTTGCTTATTTTAGTGAAAGAGTACGTGAATTGGGAAAAGTGTTGCTTGTTTTGCACTAAGAGTACGCAACATGGGAAAGATGTTGCATGTTTTACAGGAAGAGTACGCAACATGGGAAGGATGTTGCATGTTTCACAGGAAGGGTACGCAGGATGGGAAAGATGTTGCATGTTAACAGGAAGAGTACGCAAGATGGGAAAGATGTTGCAACACAAACATCTGCGTACTTCCACTCCCTCCTAAACGCTTATACACTTCATTAGCGGTATATACAATCTCCGTATCTGACATAGTACCATGACACCTCCTATAAGGGAATTATACCTTTCATAATCAATCGCCGAAGCTCGTACTGTCTTTGCTATCTTTTGGCGAAATAAGAATGCAGCACTTAAAGGGATTAATGGCCAAATTTCACTCCTGGATAACCAACAGTTATAACATAGGGCTATAGCTTAGCATATATAATGCTTCTTCTATTTCATATATTAATGAAATAAAACATCTTAGGAAATCTCATGAAAGCGAGTCACAGACCTTAGTACCAATTCCTCCCATCCCTAATGGGGGTGTTATCGCGCCGTAGCGACCTTCATTGGTACTAAGGTCTGTGAAAAAACTAGAAAACTATCTAGCAATTTTACATGTTCAGAAATTGATGAGTTTATGTACAAAAATGAAAACAGAAGGTAAACATTGATTTTTTCGTCCGAGGCCTAGGGGAAAATCAAGTTGAAAAAGGATTAACAAAAGTGTAAAATTACACTAAATAATACAAAAGTTACTTTTAGGGAGGGAAAAAGATGAATAAGGAGCTTATAATCGAACTCATTTCAACGAAAATAAAGTTAATTCGTACTGAAAAGGGGTATACGCAAGATAAAATGGCTGAAGTTCTCGGCATTTCAAAGAAAACACTCGTTCAAATCGAAAAGGGGAGATCTAATGCAGGCTGGACCAATACCGTGGCTATTTGTGCATTATTTAGGGGGAGTGAGGTTTTACAGTCCGCTTTGGGAGATGATCCATTAGTAGTAATCGAAACAATGGCCCACAAAAGTATTAACAACTCCAAAGAAAAAACATTGGGAGGGAAATTATGGTGGAAAAAAATTCGAGAAAAAGGGGACTTCCGCTTACAGAAAAATCTGATTAGTCAGCATTATCGTATTTTAGACGAACATGATTACCGTTGGTTTAGTTCGTTTGATAGAGAAGAAGCGCTAGATCAACTATTTAAATTAACGATAAATTCGGAAAAATAAATAATTTATCGGAGCTAAAAAGAGGGGGAATACATAAATGAAAAATATTTTACTAATGTTGTTGACCCTGACCTTATTATTAGGATGTGCTTATTTTATCCCCAATACTATATCGAAGGGATGACGGTTATTTTAAGCCTTTTTCAGCTTCTTAACTATTGGTAGTTGTGATTTTGTTGAATTTGATTCCTCAGTTCCTTTCTCTATATATAAATAGAGTTAAAATAAAACTTATCAACTTGAAGGAGATTATATATGTACATCTTGAGCTTACTTTATATTTTATTTACGCCTATTCTTTGTTCATGCGGTTTTTTTGGTGGGATTTTTTTAATAATTACAGGGGTTAAATATCGTAAATTACTCGCGAGTGTAATGGGATTACTTAGCCTTTCCTTTATCGTTCTACCTTATGTTGATTGGGGTCTGGGGATTGGTGGAGATATAATTCCTCCTATTCCACCCCTGCTATACTGGACTCTATTCTCTTTAACTGGGTTGTTAGCAGCATTTAATGGTCTACAAGCAAAAATTAAAAGCATACGCAATATGGGATTTATTATTTTTACTACTGGAATATTAGGGACTTTTTTCTATTATTTAATGTCTGTACAAGATTCATTTTATATCTAATAGTTATTTTGGTTGCGAAAACTCAATCAGTGTTTTTCAGTCTATAAAACTATATTATTAATAAGTAAAGGAATCTATTTATAATGAACCTATTAAAACAGATGTTAAAAAGTTATACATTTTTATCTTTAGCAATCGGTTTATTACTTTGTTATTTTCGCATTAGTGGACTAGACCCTCAAGGACTCGTTTTTTTCGTTTTCGGATTGGACCCCATCGCTATCAAGCTAAGGGTATCAAGAGGGTATATGTGAGTGTATTTTTTGAAATTTCTACGACTACACTAAAAATGTGCATAACAAATAAACCTACCAAAAGGGTGTTTTGAAAAATATTATGCAACTTTGAAACTCTTTAACAACGTACACTCATACATAACGCCTAGGATATCAAAGACTGTTTTCTTTTCGTAACGGTGAGATTTCCGTCCGTTTTTCTCTAAAAGATTGAACAGACGTAGGAAAATCTTTGATAATTCTTGGGTGCCCTTTTGTAATCCTTGGTAAAACAATAGATAATAATTCTTTATCATATAAATGGCATTCTAAGCGTTCTTTCTTAATTTCTTTGCACTTGTGAATTTGAAAGAAAGATTTCCATGTTTTGAACAAAATTTCAATTTGCCAGCGTAATGAATACAAGTCATGGATATGTTCCGTTGGAACATTTTCTGCAGAAAGATTCGTAATATACACGTTGATTCCACTCAACCGTGTACTTCTTTCTTTGTAGGTAATACCTTTCTTTTTTTCTTTTTTGGCTTGTGCCTTCAATCTTTTCTCTGTTTGTTCCTTTGTTAATCGATGAATAATAACACGAGCTGGTAATTTTTGATACTGTCCAATGTATGATTCTGAAATTTCCATTGTTTGACCAGGGGACAATTGATTCATGAGTTCTTCCATATCTAATTGAATATAGAGTGTTCCTTTCTTCACGGTCCCATTGTGAAAATACTCTGGCTCATCATTCTTACGATAGATTCGAGAATTTAATTTCAAACGTGAGACATAGTAAGCTCCTTTATCCTGGATCTTTTGTAAGTCATGTAAGTCATGTAAGTCAAAGCAACCTAAATCTCTTATATACAAGTCTTTGGATTGAATGTTTTTTAGGCTTGTGGAACCAAAGGCTTTATCATTTTCTCTTCCTTCTCCTACATAAACGTACAGGAACTTCCCGCTCAATAAGTCATACTCTAATTGAATTTTGACTCCTGCCGTATGGCTACTTCCACCTGAACCTTGATAATGTGAAGAAAACTTATCTGGAAGCTGAAATGTTGTAGAATCTAGAATCCGAATGTGCTTAAAGTTCGTAGTATATTGATGAATTATTTCTTGTGTTGAATGAATTCTTTGGGTTAGAAGGTTAGCTAGAACTTGTTCAAGAAACTTTAATGCGGAAGCATTAAATCGTTGGTTAAGTCCTTCAGGACTTATAAGAACACCTGTAGATACTTCAAGACAGCTACATAATTGCGTGAGTGATGTACTTGCGACCTGTTTACTAAGCCATACACATAAAGCAACTAACTCCTTTGCTTGATATTTACTCTTTCGCTGAACGAATCCTTTTTCTTTGGGTAAGTGTTCTAGAACATGAGAAGACATATGTCGTTGTAATTCTTCAGAAATCGGTTGAAATTCATCAAGAATCGAAAGATTCATAAAGAAACGCCATCCTTTCTTATAATTCTACAGAAAGGATAACGCCTTTTTTGCTTTATGGGTAGTGTAAAACCTTAGCTTGATAGCGATGGGGAACAATTAATTTCTTAAGTTGAAGGGTATGTATGGTGCCCTCTATATAATAAAATAGGAACCTATCATATTTCCTAATAGGTTCCTTCTTTAAATGTAAAAACTTCAGATGTGTCGGATTATGATTCGAAGCGTTTCCGTTTCCATAACGATTTTACAAAGTTGAATTTCTTGTTTTATTTTAGCTGGATGCTGATGAGATACCAGCATTTAATTTAGGATAAATATCTACTGCCGTTTAATAGGCAATGCATAATAGCCAAAAGCTAAATCTAGCAAGGCACTTGCTTCTTGACGCAGTAACAGATCTTTCGGACGGAACATAAAGGATCCGTCAGCGTTAATGGAAGTATCAGGGTCTAGAATTCCTTGGGAGGCAAGTGCCTGAATCGATTGGACTGCCCAGTCATCTGCGGCATCAAGTAATTTAACTTTAATAGCTTTGTCAGGTTGAATCGGTTTCAAGTCTTGAATTTGCTTTACGTTTTGAATCATGGTTGCTGCGACCTGTCGGGTAATCGGAGTAGCACGGTTATACTCTGGAATTCCTTTCATCATTTTCTCCCTTGCCTCCTTGGAGTCGTCTGGAAAACCGTTCCATCCATGAGCAAGTAACAACGTATCCGCAAACTCTCCTTGTGTCATGGTTTCCATCGGATTGAATAGATTACCTGTTTTAGCACCCATAATATTTAGGGCATGAAGATTATTAATGTGACGTCTATAGTTACTCTTTTGTGGAACGTCATCAAAAGGTGATTTGTTGTTAATTTTCTGGGCATCTGCTACAAAATCAAGGCTTTTAGGAGAATTGTAGTGAAAATATGTGATTTCTCCAGCTGAATTCTTTTTGAAAGCAACTTTGTTGCCTTCCGAATCTTCAAATAACAACGGATGAATCATTTTGAGAACTTGTTTTCCAGTTATTCCACCCTCCATGACTAAATTCCCATTTTCATAAGTAAAATGAGTGCGAATTGTAGCGAAACGCGTATTTTGGAATAAGCCCAAGTATTTATGAGCTTCTTTTTCCTCTAACGGGAGATAACTTGTTTTTACTTCATTCTTCTTAGCAGGGAAATAGTGATCCATGAGAGCTTCATATATGTCTATGCTCATTGTTGAATCATTATTGTAAGACATGAAGAATGCTGTTTTTTGTTCAGGCACTAAAATCAGCATTGATTGATGTCCTGGCATGCTTCCCCCTTTAATTACAACGTGTTGGCCATTAGCAAATTTATTAAAAGGCGTTTCAAATCCAATTGTCGCAACAGGAGTCGTCTTATCATCAAAAACTTGATAGTCATGCATCATATCCATGCTTTTTTTACTTGCAATTTCTTTGTCTTTAAACTTCCCTTTCTGTAGTTGCATAATCATGTATTTTGACATGTCTTCCGCAGTAGATAAAATGCTTCCTTGTGGTGTATCCCTTAAACCGCTCCCACTTGTTGGAATCGGATCGCCAGTGGGACCATAATGTGTAGCCATTCTTTCGAGAAAATCAGGTGTAAAGCTCATACTTGTAGATTTCATATCTAATGGTTTAAAAACATTCTTTTCCATATATTTCGAGAAAGGGGTGTTAGTAACATTCTCTACTGCAAACCCTGCGAGCGCAAATGAGACGTTGTCATACGTATAAACTTCCCCTGGTGGCCGTACCACCGTTGGCATATGTTTAGAGAAAAATTCCTTCATTGGTATGCTATTGTTGTTATCGATATATTCAGGTCCAGTTATATTCGTAAGGTCGGGAAAATCTAATCCGCTGGTATAAGTGAGCATATCAAACAGTGTTAGAGGTTTCCCTGTTTGATTAGGTATTTGTAATCCACCAAGATATTTTTGTACGTCTTGATCTAGTTTAAGATTTCCTTTATCGACTTGTTGCATCACAGCCAAGGCAGTAAAAGTTTTTGAGACTGAAGCAATTTGAAAGACCGTGTCCTTAGTAACAGGAATTTTCTTTTCTTTATCAGCATATCCATACCCTTTATTAACAACAACCTTTCCATCATGAACGACGACAAAACTAGAACCATTCACATTATACTTTTTCATTTTTTCCTCAAACAATGAATCAGCAAAAAATTCTATTTCTTTTTTATTATTGGGTCCTTTCATCATTTCAATATTAGTTGTGGATGCCGATGGTTTTGATGTTTCTCCTTCTAATGATTGGTGGGAACATGCAGAAATCATGGTTGAAGAAGAAAGAAGAATTGCAACGATCCCCAGTTTGTTAATTGCTTGTTTCATTTTTGAACGCTCCTTTATTTAGTTAGGATTTTTTGTTAGCACAACGAGTTAGCGACTCGCTAGCTTATGAACAGAGTGTAGCAAGCAGCAAGTCATAGTAGATAGTGAACTTCTGTCATATTTATAAAGAACAACAAAAATTGAGTGGATAAGGCTGTATTGATAGTTATGTCATAAAAGTTATGACATTTTGACACTACCATATGTGACAGAAAAATACTTAGAATCAAAAAGTAGCTTTTAACGCATTAGCAATGAATGAGGAGGAGAGATTTTAATGACGAAAGCATCAGCTCAAAAAACTTTGCAAGATTTTTATTTCTTGTTATTTACCTTTGTATCCGGATTCTTTTACTTTTGTTTCTATCTGGTCAGCATTACATTGGCATTAGTAATGACGATTATCTTTTTGGGTATTCCTTTGTTGGCATGGGTGCTACAAACAACTCATACGTTTATTCAGTATGAACGTATTCAGACGAAGGTTTATACAGATATATCGATAGAGTTATTCGAACCAAGAATAAAAGAGGAGGGAGATAAATGGATTAAAGCAAGAGATACAATTCTTAATAATAGCAACTGGAGGGCTATTTTTTGGCTCATGCAGAAATTTTTTGTCGGAATAATGAGTCTTATATGTGCTGTTTTACTGTATGTAATGCCGCTAGTATGTATCGTTACCCCCTTACTTTTTCGATGTTTTAATATATACTTATTGGGAATTGCGGTGAATTCATGGGAGACGGCAATTTTTGTCATGATTGTTGGTTTCATTCTCATCTGGATACATAATCTTATTGGAAACTGCTTAGTTCGAATGATTGGAATGTACACGCGTTCCATGTTTAAAGCTATAAAGGAGTGATAATTTGTTTAAGACTTTGAAACTATGGTTCTGGTACGATTGGGCCTTACTTTGTATACGTTTTATTATTTGGCTATCATTGATATCAACGACTATCCAACGACAAGATCATTTGACAGTACCACTTTGGATCATCATTCTTTGGGAAATCGCTTCATTTTCAGTACCTTGGATTTGTTTAATGTTCAGTTATCGCTATTATTTGTTTACTGAAATAATATTATTTGGCGGAGTGTGTTTCTATTTAACTTTATTATTTCCGTCAGCGTATCTTACTTTTTTAATGCCAACTTTTATGATTGCGGCAAATAGCGCTCATAAATCTTACCGCTGGTCGGGTCCTATCACAATTATTTTGTTCCCGTTGCTCATTGCGATATTTTCCAAAGTAACAGATTTATGGGTAATCATCCTACAACTCAGTTTAGCTTTTGCTATGGGCTCTTTCTTTCGTTTACTGGCTATTAATTACCGTCAAAGTGAAACTATTCGGAACCAGAAACATGTATTGGAACAATACGTATCCCAAGTTGAGCGGATTACTTTACTGGAGGAACGTGATAGGCTCTCAAAAGACTTACACGATACGATGGGGCATTCCTATACCTCAATTATTATGGGAATGGAAACATTACGTATGGAATTAAAGTCTAAAGAAGGAGAGCAACAGCTCGATTCATTATTACAATTGGCCCGTAACAGTATGGAAGAAGTAAGACTGTATGTACATCAATTGGATTTATCACAAGAATCGCTTCCCTTAGCTGTCACATTACAACAATTGACAAAGGAATTTAAGAAACATGCAAAAGTAAATGTACGTACTCGAATAATAGGGGAAGAGTATATGGCCTCCAAACAATCAAAAATGACACTATATCGGAGCTTGCAGGAATCACTAACAAATGCTGTTCGCCATGGGCATTCCACAGAAATCATTGTGTCACTTCACTTTGAACCACAACAGATAAGATTGGATGTACAGGATAATGGCTGTGGGGTAGAAGAGTGGAAGGATGGCTTTGGATTAACTGCAATGAAAGAGCGCGTGAGTCAGTCTCAAGGAAGAGTCATTGTTTATTCCAAAAAGGGGGAAGGGACGTTAATTTCATGTGTTTTACCGAAACAAGCACAACTGTCTAATGAACAAATCCGCATGTGTATTGTCGATGATCATTCATTTATTCGAGAAAGTCTTCATACAATTTTGGATGGACAGGAGGATTTACAGGTAGTGGGAATGGCTGAAGATGGAGAACGGGCTATGGAATTGTGTGAAAGACTAAAACCAGATGTAGTATTAATGGATTTAGAGATGCCTAATTTGGATGGAATTCATGCGACCAAAATGATTAAGGAAAAATGGCCGGACATTCGTGTACTCATTCTGTCAACCTTTCAGAATACAGAAAGGGCAAAAGAAATCATACGAAATGGTGCGGATGGATATTTATTGAAGTCCATAGATTCGCGTGAACTAGCTGAATCAATTCGTCTAGTCTATCGAGGAGGCACGATGATTAATCATGACTTGTTCCATAGAATGTGGGGAAAAAATGAAGAAACAGGATCATTTGAATCACAATCAGATGGAAAAGAGTATGGATTAACGAAACGAGAACTAGAGATTTTGGAACTATTATCACAAGGAAGCCGTTATAAAACAATAGCTTCGAAACTTTACTTGTCAAACGGAACGGTAAGAAATTACGCCTCCAATCTCTATGAGAAGCTAGGAGTTAAAAATCGAGAAGAAGCCGTACAAAAGGCAAAAGATACAGGATTACTTTCTTGACACTCTCACTTGAACTAGTTAGCTGAAGTCAATGGGGAACTTACAGATAATGCAGGGCATCACTACCCAATACTACATTTGAAACTACAATGAAAAATAAAGAGTTGGAACCCCCCTGCTTTTTTGTGAATATAGTCTAATATAATTTAGTTGTTTAAAATGGGTATTCGGATTTTTATATCGAAAAGGTAAAACACTATGGAATAAGATGTCGATGACTATAAAAATTGTAGACTATAACCGAAATCGGGAAAAGGTATAAGGTATAAGGGAGTTGAATATTTTATTAAAGCCTATCTTCACAGAGGACTGGTAAATAGTTTTCATATTCGCTAGTACATCGGTCCTAAATCTGAAAGTAAAATAGATATTTTGGTCAATAACATCTGTGATTTAGATGCTATTTCCCTCATTTCGAAAATATCTATTACGTTGCCATGAGTGGTTTTGGGATTGAAAGAGGTACTTCCGTAAAGTCGGGCATAATAGCACTCACTAAATTTAAGCCCTCTAAAAAGAGAAGAATTTAGAAACTAAAGAAATTAGTGTGATGATGCTTTATTGTAGTCAAATATAAAATATGTCGTTTTGAGTTGAAGTGAAATGTGGAACCTAATTCTAAAATTTAAAATATATTGGAATGATGCAAAAGATAGTCCAAAACTGAAGTATCCAAGTAGGTCTGCGCAACCAGCCTGAAGCTGGTCATCCCATTGTTGGATTTCATAATCCGATACGGAGTCCAATTGGATTAAATATGAGAAAGATAACAGGTTAATATATTGCTAATCATTTAAAGGAAGGGTATGTGATTGAGATGAATAATACATATAATGAAAAGACACATACATCGATTAAACAATTATTTAACAAGTTTTCGCCAAAAGCTCCTGGCTTTGCATATATTGCTAGTTTCGATAGCGGAGTAACTTATAAAGGTGCAGTTGGCTTAGCTTCTATAGAGGGAAATCTACCCATAAATACAAAAAATATTTTTAATATTGCTTCAGTTTCTAAACAATTTACAGCATTTTCTATATTACTTTTAGAACAAGAGGGGAAATTGAATTTAGATGATTCAATTGTAAAGTTTGTCCCTTCTATAGGAGCATATGCTGAACCTGTAACATTGAGACACCTAATTCATCACACTGGTGGACT
This sequence comes from Bacillus sp. TH50, assembly GCF_016650565.1. Classification (NCBI taxonomy): domain Bacteria; kingdom Bacillati; phylum Bacillota; class Bacilli; order Caryophanales; family Bacillaceae; genus Bacillus; species Bacillus sp. TH50. The sequence continues at coordinate 409,681 of NZ_JAEKFM010000008.1, forward strand.
AGTTGATTATATGGGATTGGCTGAAGCAGCAAATATTAAATATACTGATACATTAACTGTGGAAGAATCGCTAGAACATCTTAAAAGTCATCAAATTGCAAGGTTCCCAGTTGGAACAAAATTTGAGTATAGCAATACAGGATATTTTTTATTATCACAAGTGATAGAGAAAGTAAGTGGCAAGTCTCTATGTCAGTTTAAAAAGGAGCGTATTTTTGACCCTTTAAATATGAGGGCCACAACAATTGTGGATTACTACCCAACTACTATAGCAATTGCTAGCGGATATTCGAAGAATGAACAAGGAATATATAAAATCTATGAAAGCCCTTGGGAACATACAGGGGATGGGGCAGTTCATACAACAGTTGAAGACCTGGTAAAATGGGGAGAGAATTTAACTATAGGTACCGTTGGTGGAAAAGACCTTGTTAAAAGAATGAGCGAAATAGGTCCGAAAATTTCTCCAACTGGAGAATCGATTATTGACAATGAAGATTATGCTTTTGGGCTGAGAGTTGCAGAAGGTTTTAATTGTCGATACCTGGAACATTCAGGAAGCTGGGCAGGTTATCGTTCACACTTCATGAGGTTTCCAAAAGAATATTTGTCTGTTGCGGTATTAAGTAACTATGACGAATTTGACTCTAAAAAATATGCTTATGAAATAGCAGAAATTGTTTTAGAAAAGTAAAAAAAATAGAGCGAAGGATACAGTATTTGGATTTGGTTTACCCACGTTTTTTAATATTGTTTAAAAGTATGTACCTTACACTTTCTCAGAATCCAATCAAACAAACGGAAATAACCTTAGAATCAGATTTGTATTTTTAATGTTCTGGATAATCACTATTATCGTTGCGGTAATATTGCAAATCGAGTATCCCTGCATTCTCATTTTTATTTAATGAGAATGCAGGGATATAATAAATACAAAATTTTCGTTTTGAGGGAAATTGCTTTTCTTAGCTTGATAGCGATGGGGTAACGCCACATGCCTATCAAGCTAAGAAATTAGTTGTTCTCCAAAACGAAAAAATTAACTAAATCCCCATAAATAACTATAGGAAGATAAAAACACTGTAGCTTTCGAATAAAGTTTGATCAAAATTATGTAATTGTTTGGTGATAATAAAATTGTTTCATTTATAATAAAATCATTTAAAAATTAATAAAGTTATTCAATTTATTCTGACGGTAATAATAAAATAATTAAAAAGTGAAAATATTTGTTTGGAAAATACGGTTACTCATTTGCGATATTTACGTAGCATGAAACAACTAATTACACTGTCTACAACTGAAATTCTCTTTGATTTCGAATGCCTTACAAACAAAATATTAGCACAAATGTTCGTGTGACGGTATAATTATAAGTATCTTAAAATTAAAGGAGGTCTTGCCTTATGAGTCAAAGAATTTCCTACTATGATGTTGCACCTGATGGCATGAAAATTATGATGGATATGGAGAAGTACACTAAGAAGTCTACAATTAATCGAATTACTAGAGAACTTATAAAGATTAGAGTCTCTCAAATTAACGGTTGTGCTTTCTGCATAGATATGCATACATCCGATGCGCGTAAGATGGGTGAAACCGAACAACGAATTTATTGTTTGAATGCTTGGAATGAATGTGATTTTTATACACCTGAAGAAAAAGTTGCTCTTGAACTATCTGAGCATATTACTCTAATTCCTACTAAAAGAGTTCCTGAAGACCTATATAAGCGAGTACGTGAACACTATGACGAGAAACAATATGTTGACCTTGTTTTGGTAATCAATCAAATCAACAGTTGGAATAGAATTTCTATTGCAATGGGAAATACAGCAACGAAAAAATAATTGCTCTCAACGAACGGTAAATAAGAATAAAATTAAAGATGTTTAAAAATCACAATGCAATTGTTTCATTTTTCTTTATTACGCAGTTATCATAAACTGTGACATAACCAAATTTTTGAAATTTATTGTTTCATCCTTTATAGCTTTTATAATAATATTATCTTGAAACACGAAGGGACTGAACTATGCGCAGATATCAATATCTTAACCCCAAAATAAAAACATAATGGAGGTAAAAATATTGATTACAGAACTACAAACCGAAAGATTAGTTTTAAGAAAAATGAAAGCATCAGACTCAGCTAGCATGTTTACAATTTGGGCTGATCCAGAAGTTACAAAATTTATGAATATCAATAGTTTTACTGATGAAAGCCAAGCGGTAGATATGATTGAAATGCTTGATAAGTTATCTCGGGAAAACAGAGCTATTCGTTATTCAATAATTGAATTAGAATCAAATGAAATTATCGGTTCTTGTGGTTATAATTCATTTGATTTCAAAAACGCCAAAGCAGAAATTGGTTACGATATTAGTAAAGCTTTTTGGGGTAAGGGATATGCGCCAGAAGCCATTCTCTCTTTAATGGATTATGCGTTTAGTACTTTAGAATTCAATAGAATAGAAGCAAAAGTTGAATCTGAAAACATCAATTCAATAAAAGTCTTACAAAAGTTAAACTTTACATTCGAAGGGACAATGAGAAAGTGTGAAAAATCTAATGAAAAGTTTATTGATCTAAGTATTTATTCAAAATTAATAACGGATTAACTTATATTTAATAGCCTACATTCCTTAAAATGTAGGCTATTAAATACCCTCAAAATGAAAAAAATACGTTATTCTTTCTGTAGAATCATAGGAAAGGATGGCGTTTTTTGTATGTCTATTTCTGTATCTGATGAATTACAACTATTTGCTCAAGAGATTCAAAGCTTTTTATCTCCAAATATCTTACGAGATCTTGCTAGAGATGTTGGTTTCGTACAACGAACAAGTAAATACCAAGCAAAAGATTTAGTCGCATTATGTGTATGGATGAGCCAAAGTTAGCCCTCGTTCCTCCATCATTTCCACCACATTACGAAAGCTTAAATTGTACCGTAGGTACCATCTAACCGTTAATAAAATAATGTCAGGTTGATAATGTTTCCATTTAAAAAAATTTTCCTTTTCCATACTGATCACACACCTTTTATAGAGTAATAGTATCAGTATGTCCAAGTTTGAAAGACTATTTTCAGTCATTTTAAATTTTCTGCACCAGAACCTAAATTACCGCTTGGCTACTCCATCTTATTCTACTTGGCCGGGCATCATGGATGATATGAGATTAGCAATCGACTATATTGTGGATCAATCATATGAATGGAATTTAAATCCACAAAATATAGGAGTTATGGGTGACTCAGCAGGTGGCTATCTAGCTGCAATGCTTGTTTTAAAATACGTGCAGTAATTCCAGTATATGGTCTTTATGATACAAAAAAACTATGAACTACCTGAACAACAAGGGACCAATCATGTGATCTTGAAAATGATGGACACAACGCCTTATCAGTCAACTCAAGCTTATATAGATGCTTCTCCCATATATCAAATAAAGAAAGCAACAAATAACCCAATGTTTAAAAGTATCTTTTTTGTTATTTGGGGAGAGAAAGATGAAATTGTTTCTCCGGCAGAAGTTATAAATTTTATTAAAGTTTTGAAGGAATATAATGTTAATACTGAATCTTTTTCTGTACCTGATCAGGGGAATTTTTGGTTATGTGTCGATAAAATACGAGGTTCTTGCTCGATAGATGAATATCCAAATACAATAGTGTCCCCTGAAATTTTGAAGTTCTTAAAGGCAGAACTAACCTATTAGAGATAATTATAAGTAGGAGCTTCTTGGGAGGTAGATGATTGTTTATAGCCATCTAAGTTTACCAACCTATAAGGGGAGTTCCTACCCTAAAAAACAATGCCAATTACATTGTTAATTTCAGTGAATTAATACTGGTATTTACATCTCTATCATTATACGTGTGGCACATTAAGCAATCCACTCACGAAGGTTTAGATATTGTATAACTTAGAAAATCAAATGCATAAATTGTGAAATTTATTGTATAAATATAAAATGTTAATATCTAGCATTTGGTATTGGATTGACACCAAAAAGTGGAATAATAAGTTTTATATGTACTTGACAAGTCTAAAAATAGTGGATATTCTTTAACATGAAACAAGCAAAAAAATTTTAATATTTATAACCTGTTAGGTGAGGCTCCTATACAAACACAGGCTATTGCCCAAAAATATCGAAAGATGCCAATGGGTAGAACAGGAATTGTCGGATTAAGGCTCTTCTTAAGATAGCTAAGTGATGAATGATTCATCCTTTACGTTGTATAGTGCCAAAACTCAACTAGGGGGGAATGAGCTTTATTTAGCTATGTCTTTTTTAAATCAACCTCCTTTAGTTGAATCACTAGGGGAGGTTTTTTATATGCAAAATTTTATTTGTAATAAATCTCTTAAAAAAGGGGGGAAAACTAATGATTGATGATATTGATCCCATATTTATTAAGAAATTTGTTTTCCCAGAAGTGGGAAAATGAATAAATAGTACTACTGTCCTTAAGGAGGAATTACGATGAAAAAATGTTTACAACAATTATTAACGACAAAAGACATACACCTAGAGCGAGAACTTTTAAAAACTCAGTCCTATGATATTGCAATGGGAATGAAAGATTTTCATCATGAAGATCAGATATCTTTAATGAAATGTTTTCCTATTGAAAAAGGAGCGAAAATTCTTAGTTACCTTACTCCAGAGGAGCAATATAATATTTACACCAACTTGTCTGTGGATAAAGGGGGAAAGCTATTAGCTAGGCAATCCATTGATGACCTCGTTGATGTAATTCTTTCAATTCATCCACTTCAGGCTGAAAAATTGATACAACTTTTATCTGAAGAATCTCAACAAAAAATTAGAGATCTGCTGGTTTTTCAACCTGGAACAGCGGGCAGCCTGATGACAATTGACTATAGCGCTGCCAGGGAAAATTGGAAAGTGAAAGATACGCTGTCGCATATTAGGAAAATTGGGGCAGGGGTAGAATCTATATCGTATATTTATGTTCTTGATACACGTGGACAGCTTAATGGAATTGTTTCTATTCGTGAATTATTGCTAGCATCAGATGATAAAACTTTATCATCAATAATGGCATCAGATGTTATTTCAGTTTCAGTAGACTTAGACCAACAGGAAGCTGTACAAAAGCTAATGGATTATGATTTATCCGCTATACCTGTAACAACGATGGAAAATCGGATGATAGGTATTATTACCTTTGATGATGCAATGGATGTTTTCGAAGAAGAAGCAACCGAAGATATTCAAAAATTAGGAGGAAGTACCCCATTAGATAAGCCATATTTCGAAACCTCTATTTGGCATATATACCGTAAACGTATAGGTTGGTTATTACTTCTGTTTGTAGCAGAAGCATATACTGGTTCTGTACTTCGACATTATGAAGAAACTCTGACTCATGTAGTTGCACTGGCTTTCTTTATTCCATTGTTAATCGGAACTGGTGGAAATACAGGTACACAAGTTGTAACTACATTGGTGCGTGCTGTAGCTCTAAATGAGGTGAAATTTAAAGATATATTTCGTGTCATGAAAAAAGAGGCATTAGTAGGTGTTTTACTTGGGCTTACATTAGCCGTGGCAGCATTAATTCGTGCATACACTTTAGGCGTAGGTACTGAAGTCGCACAAGTTGTAGCTATTACAGGATTATTCATTGTTATTTGGTCGTCTATTGTTTCATCTGTATTACCTTTGATTCTAAATAAGTTAAAGCTGGATCCAGCTGTTATCTCGGGTCCGTTCATTACGACGTTAGTCGATGGGACGGGGTTAGTTCTGTACTTTACCATTGCAAAAATGCTATTAGGTTTATAAAAAATTTATTTTTCGTTTTTATACCTAAGTTAGTTTCCACAAAGTTTGCAAACAAGTATGTTGGAAGTATAGAGAAAGAGAGAATAGAAATGAAAAAAGTATTAAAGTTAATAGATTATCCGCTGGATGTATTAATAGGAACTGTTTAAGGATTTTTATGGGCCTTAATAACCCATTATATAGTTAAAACTAACTTCAAAAAAATAAATAAAGCGTCTACACTATACTAGCGACAGACCACATTATATTCTAAAGTTTTGCTGCTAATAAAAGTAAAACTTATAAATAAATATTACTTTTTATGGTGAGAATAATACTATTTAAGTGCAATAGCGCTTCTAAATTTGATTAAAAATTCATGGTAGTTAAAAAAATGTAGTTTTAAAATTATATTTTGAAAAACAGGGGGATTTTATTAAATGAATAGGAGGTAAAGTTGTTGCGAATTAATAAAAAAATCTTTTTATAATCAGGAAGTACTAAGCAAAAATTATAAAATGCTAAGTGAGATTGCAAAATGTGATGTTGAGTCGACGCTAGCTTTTTTTAAAACAACGTCTCATGGACTTTCTCAGGAGGAAGCTACTAAGCGGCTTGGAGTATACGGAAAAAATAAAGTGGTTTATCAACAAAGAATCAAATGGTATATAACATTATTTAATTCTTTTAGAAGTCCATTTATTTTTCTTTTAATCATATTAGGAATATTATCTTTTCTTACTAATGATAAAATAGGTACTATTATTGTAGGTATAATGGTGGCTTTAAGTGTGTTAATTCGGTTCATACAAGAAATTCGTTCTCAAAAGTCTATAGAAAAATTAAAAAATCTTGTATATGAAAAGGTAACTGTTCTCAGGGGAAAAAATGTTTCGTATAGGGAAAATAAGAGGGCGTTATTAGAAGAAAGTGAAAAGGTAAAAGTTATTCTTGAGGATCTTGTACCAGGAGATATTATAGAATTATCTGCTGGGAACATTGTACCTGCAGATGTACGAATTATCTCATCAGAAAATTTACTTGTAAATCAATCTTCTCTAACAGGGGAAGCATTGCCCATTGAAAAATCAAATCAATATTTCCATATGTACAAAAAACGTAAAATTAGAAAAATCCAGAATTTAATTGAATTAGAAAATCTTTGTTTTATGGGAACACATATTATAAGTGGTACCGCAAAAGCGATAGTTGTAAGTACTGGAACAGATACTTACTTTGGTTCAATAGCAAAGAATCAGTTTAAACTGAACAAGAAATCTGATTCTAGATTCGATAAAGGGGTAAGCAAAGTTAGCTGGCTATTAATTAAATTTATGATTATCATGACACCTATTGTTATGATGATACATGGAGTTATAAATGGGAATTGGTATGAGGCATTTTTATTTGCTTTAGCTGTAGCGATTGGACTTACTCCAGAGATGCTTCCAATGATTGTAACCGCTAATTTGGCTAAAGGTTCTATTAATATGAGTAAAAAGAAGGTACTTGTAAAACAACTATCTTCTATCCATGATCTCGGAGCTATGGATATTCTCTGTACCGATAAAACAGGCACATTGACAGAAGATAAAATGGACCTGGTATGCCATACAGATACTAATGGAGAGAAGTCGGATGAGGTTTTGAAATTAGCGTATTTAAATGGTTACTTTCATACAGCATATAAAAATGAAATTGATCTATCGGTTATGCGTTATGTAAGAGATAGTAGTAAATTTGATATATCTCAATACTCAAAAATAGATGAATGCCCATTTGATTTTGATCGAAGACGAGTTTCTATTGTAATAGAAAAAAATGCTAACGAACGAATATTGTTATGTAAAGGTGCTGTTAGAGAAGTTACATCATTTTGTAGTTATATAAAAGAAAATAATAAGATAATTCCTATTACAGATGACATTCAACGTAAAAATAAACACTTAATTGAACTCTGGCATGAACGGGGGATGCGTGTTGTTGCAGTTGCATATAATGAGTTAAAGAGTGATAAAGTAGGGGGTTACTCTATTGATGATGAATCAGATATGACACTTGTTGGATATGTAGGTTTTTTAAATCCACCCAAACAATCTGCTATCGCTGCACTTCATACTCTACAAAAGAAAGGAGTACAAGTAAAAATTTTAACTGGTGATAATGAGTCCGTTACAAGAAATATATGTAGGAAAATGGGCTTGTATATAGGAGAACCAGTACTTGGTTATGAAATTGATAATCTTCCTGATAAGGTATTAGTAAAACTTGCGAGTAATACGAGTGTGTTTGCAAAATTAAATCCTAGTCAAAAATTCCGTATTATTAAGGCACTACAAATGAATGGGCATACAGTTGGGTTTATGGGAGATGGAATTAACGATGTGTTTGCTTTAAAGCAGTCTGACGTTGGTATATCTATCCATACAGCAGATGATATTGTTAAAGAGTGTTCAGATATTATACTTATAGAAAAGAACTTATATGTATTAGAAGATGCTATTGTGGAAGGTCGTACAACGTTTGGGAATATATTAAAGTATATTAAGATGACAGCAAGTTCGAATTTTGGAAATGTATTAAGTTTATTAATTGCTAGTGCCTTTATTCCTTTTCTTCCAATGCTACCAATTCAGATATTATGTCAGAACTTGCTATATAATCTATCCCAACTTTCAATTCCATGGGATAAAGTAGACAATGAATTTTTAGTAAAACCAAGAAGTTGGGATAAGAAAGATTTATTTCGCTTTATCATTTTTATTGGGCCGGTAAGTAGTATTTTTGATATAACCATTTTTATTGTAATGTGGAATATATTTGGTGCAAATATTCCTGAAATGCAATCCTTATTTCAAACGGGTTGGTTCGTAGTAGGATTATTAACACAATTATTGATTGTGCATATGATTCGTACTCAACATATTCCTTTCCTACAAAGTACGGCTGCTAGACCTGTTTTGATACTTACAGGTTTAGTTATGATTATAGGGATTTCCCTTCCATTTACCAGGTTAAGTATCCAAATTGGCTTAACTCCACTTCCGTTGTATTATTTCCCGTGGTTATTTGGAATTTTAACAATATATGCTCTAGTTACTGAAATTATAAAGAGAATATACATCAGGAAGTTTAATAGATGGCTTTAAAACTAAAACATTTTGTTGAAGTTCATTGTACGTTGAAAAGGCGGAGTCTCTTTGGAGACTTCGCCTTTTCGGTATATCATGAATTACAGGAATTACTAGTAGCCTCATAATATTTCCTCATATATTCATGCCTCTGTTTATCTCTTGAGAAACTTTGCACCAGAACCATATATACCCTAGAAACACATGTTTCCCTACAGAAAAGGTGAATTCATCTTCCACTTAACTTATTGGTGCTATGCACCTTCACACAAATTGAGGGGGAAGTTTTCTTGGCTAAAAATAATCTAGATAGTTTAATTTCTAATTGTTCCTGTATCTTTTATTTTAACGTGTGTATTCACACGTATTTTAGCTTTTGAAAAAGCGCGCAACCAATCTTCTTTTACCTTTTTCCATTCTTTATATTGAAAAGCTCTAGCGTGTAATGATAAACCAATTGGATCAATTTTATTTCTCTGCATATCCTGTAACATGCCTTGTAATTTTTTATTGAACTCTTCCTGGATTTCATGTTCCAATCTACCTATATTCTTATTACCATGTAAACGAGTTTTAGTTAAGTTTCCGTTGGTTTTTTCAATTAAGGATACATTCATACTTACATCTATATTAAAAATAAATTTACCTTTTTGGAAATCAACACGAATTTTTCTCTTTGCATTTTGTACGAAAACAGACGTATTTGGCTTTTTATCAGATTTTTTTGGAGAAAGAACAAGGTGTAGTATCATCCGACCTGTATTTTTTGACTTATTAATAAGGTTGAAAAACTTCACATCGGTTTTAGGAATCTTCGTTAAGTACTTTCCTTGATGATTTAAAAATGCAATTCCTACCGTATCAATTTCATTATTTGTTTTCTTGATAATGGGAACAGTTTGCGTCATTCCCTGTTCATTTTTTTCTCTCATTAATTGTTGAATCGTGGAAGAGACGGATTGATTATTTTGAATAGACGATTCGATTACACCATTTATATAAGATGGAAGTGATGGCTTATCAGGCCTATTAACTTTAAACACATCTTCTGTCGGTCCATCAACAAGCACCACTTTAGCATTGATCGTAGCGTAAGGGTCACGGTAAGAGGAATCGAGCGCCTGTATCCAATTTTCTTCTTGTGCTAATTTATCCCCAATTAAAATAACTTCAGCTTTGGATGATGTCACATACCCTGTTAATTTCGTATCCATTTTGCTAAATCCATCATATATGGTTGACGCCTGAATCCAATGCTCTACAGTACTGCTTTGCTGTTTATGATGAAAAAGTGGTATGCTTGTGCCCACTTTTATGTTTCCATTAGAAGTTCTATCTAAGCCGATTAAAAGGATTAAAGAAACTTTTTCAAGAGGAATTCTCTGACTACAACCAATTAAACATACACAACAGATTACAATCCATATCCATTTTCGAATCAAAGCTGTTTCCTCCTAGTAAACCAAGTAAAAACAATGCTGTAAGCGAAAAAGAAGATTGGTAATAGAATAAAGAAAATGATATTTAAGATATCTATAAGAGAATATATAAATAAATATTGATCCACATCGGGGTTTAGAAAAATGAATAAGCCGACTATTAATAGCATAAAACCAACCAGCATCCAATTGCGAACGGTTTTTTGAAATAAAATGGTCACAGATTCGAAACTGAAAAATAAATACGGATATATTGTAGTGGAAAATACAATCAAATAGTAAGCAATATATATAATTTCTAATCGTTCTATGAAAGAAAAACTAACCCCTTTTAACAGATGAAATACTGGCCAAATCACTTCCTTTATACCTTCAGGGCTAAAATATATATAAGAAAGAATAGTAGCATATAGGTAGAAAAACATGGTTCCTGTATTCGCTATAAGTATTCCTTTTATCGCTTTATGTTTTTTTTGTAAAAACGGATAAATAAAATATGCAATTTCTAAGCCGGCATAAGGGGTAATTGTTTCTTTAGTTGCCTTTACAATAGGATATATACCATCTTTTAAAATGGGTAGTAGGTGTAATGGATTGTAATTACTCTGTAATGAGAAAAGGAGAAAGATTGGCATCCAAGTAGTGAAGAAGAAAACAAGCATAGAGTAACTAGTAAGAGCCCTTATCCCACTCAGTGATAAAATAATAAAAGGCAATAGTAATAATATGGCGATTTGATAAGCGGGAGTGGAAGGGAATATCCACACTTTTACAATATCAGTTGCCTTTAATAAAGTATTAAAACCAGCAAAAAATAGATAAAAGGCATATAAAAGAATAAATATTGTCCCCAGCCATTTACCAAAATAAGTTGTTAAAATCTGTGAGAAATTTTTGTTAGGGTTTTTTTGTAACATTAATATAATAAATACGCCAATTATAGAAGTGATTATCCATCCCAGAATGATAGAAATCCAGCCATCTGTGCCAGCGGTAGTGGCAAGTGGACTTGGCATAATTAACATACCTGATGCAAGTTGCAGTGAATGGATGAAAACAATAAATTCAAATAAAGTTATGTTTTGAAATTTAAGATTCCCCATGCGAACCACCTTCTTTTTTCTTTTTTTGTTTCGGCTGTCCTGTACTCGAGCGGGTCGTGATCATGGAAATAGGAAATCTTACAAAAGAATCTTTTAATTCTTGGAAACGAAAAGGTGCAATTGGCAATCCATATGGTGAACCATAGGAAGTTAGTGAAACAAAATGAGCAAATAAGAGCATTAATCCACTAACAATACCTACAATTCCAAAAAAGTAGGCAAATAACATCATTGGAAAACGAATAAGCCGAATACAACTTGATAAATCATAATTAGAAACAACAAATGATGCAATGGCAGTAATAGATACGATAATAACCATAACATTACTCACAAGTCCTGCTTGAACAGCTGCTTGTCCAATTACAATACCTCCAACAATTCCAATTGTTTGTCCAATTGGTTGTGGTAGACGAATACCAGCTTCACGAAGCATTTCTAATGTGATTTCCATAATAAATGCTTCTAGTAAAGGCGAGAAAGGGACTTTAATTCTTGACGTTGCAATAGAAGTATATAGATCTAAAGGAATGATTTCAAAGTGGAATGAAACCATTGCAATATATATTGCGGGTAAAAATATAGCTATAATAAATCCTAAAAATCGTAATAAGCGAAAAGATGATGCAATCAGCCAATGTACATTATAATCATCGGGAGTCTGAAAAAATCCAATTAAATTCATTGGAACGATCATTGCACCAGGAGATCTATCAATTAACACTGCTACTTTACCATCAAGAATATGATTAGAAATAGCATCTGGGCGTTCACTTAAATAAGCCTGTGGAAAGGGAGTCCAATTTTGATCTTTTGTAAAGTTGGACAATTCTCCTATGCTCAATACTGTATCAGTTTTAATTTTACAGATTCTTGTCTCCACTTCCTGTACCACATCTTCGTTAGCTACATCGCCTAAGTAAAGTAAATATACAAAAGTAGTGGCCCGTTCTCCGATTGTCAATTTTTTGATTTTTAACTCAGTAGAAGGAATATATCTACGAATGAGACCTATGTTTTTAGTGGCATTCTCAATAAACCCATCATGAGAACCTTTAATGGTAACTTCTGAAATAGGTTCCTGAATCGATCTTTCTGCCCATCCCTTTGTATTTATGAGAAGGGCTTTCTTTTCTCCTTCCATAAACAGTACACATTGTCCCTCGAGCAGCCCTTTTTTAATTTCATTCCATGTATATACTGTTTTTGTATAAGTAGCAATAATATTAGAATTAAACACTTGCCTGTCTTCATTTATTTCTTGTAATAATGGTGTAACGACATTTCCTTTTAGTGCAAAACCATCTGTCAGACCTTCAAAATAATATAGTAAAACATTCGTTTTTGTTTTTAATTGTAATGGATGTTCAACTAAATCGGCACAAATATCAAAGATTTGTTCTAATGTATTCTTAAGTTCTTGTAAATTATTTGTCTGGATAGTTTCAACAATGGTATTTTCCATGGTTTCTAAGGTCTTTTCATTTAAAGACATGATTTACACCTCTTTACGTATAACAGTCGTGTTTTTATTATTTTTATATAATCAAATTTTATTCATTGGGATAGCAACACATCGCTATCAACTTGAAATTTTGTGGCACCCCCAGAACGAAATTTTAAAGCCTTCTTGAAACAAAGAATTTCATTTTATCATTATTTTTGTGGTGACCTGTTTGCTTGGTTTGATGGCCCCGTATATAAAAGTTTAAAGAACATTAATTTTACATATTACAAAATCGTACAAGCATATTAGCATATAGAACAATTCGATATTGTTGTAGCACAAGGGAAAGAGAAGTATGTTGGCTCAGCAGCACCGTCCGCTGAAGATTTACAAGCAAAAGGTGCAGAAATGAAGGCTGAACAAAAGAAAGAAATAATACACCTTTTAAAACATTTTTAAGAAAAATCGGGAATATATTCACCCCTTTAATTCCACCTTTTGTTGGGGCTGGTTTAATCGCGGTTATTGCAGTAATTTTGTCAAACAATATTACTGCAGGAACTTTAGACAGTGCTACATGGCAGCAGTATGTAACTATTTTTAATGTTATTAAAAATGAGATATTTAGTTATTTGGTTATTTATGTAGGGATTAATGCTGCAAAAGAATTTGGAGCAACACCATCTCTTAGTGGATTCATTGGTGGTGTAACCCTTTTAACAGGAGTAACAGCTGATCTACCAATAAACAATATATTCAACGGTGAACCATTATCACCAGGTCAAGGAGGGGGAAACAAATTTAATTCATATTCTAATCTAGGTCTAAATTAAGGTAGTAACCAAATAAGAAATGGAGAAGATTTTATTATGAAAATAAAAAAACAAAAACCTAGAGGAGCATGGAAAAAATTCTTATATCTTTCCTCATAGTTTTTGGATTAAAAAAGCATTCGAAGGGGGAACGTTCATTCCGTCACTGGGTTATGAAAAAGCCCTACAAGAAACAAAAATCGTTAAGGATATAAGTTATAAATCTAACTTTCCAGATGGCACATTAGACATCGTTTATCCGAAAGAGGTTCTGGTGCAAAAAATCTATAAAACTTGGACATACTGATATTACTACTCTAGAAAAGGTGTGTGATCAGTATGAAAAAGGAAAATTTGTTCAAATGGAAGCATTATCAGCCTGATATAATTTTGTTAACGGTAAGATGGTACCTACGGTATAACCTCAGTTTTCGTGATTTGGTGGAAATGATGAAGGAACGGGGCTTATCTATTTCTCATACCACGATTATGCGTTGGGTTCATCAGTATGGCCCGGAATTGGACAAACGAATTCGTCGTCACCTCAAGCAAACCAATGACTCTTGGAGAGTTGATGAAACATATATAAAAGTTAAAGGGCAATGGATGTACCTGTACCGGTGCTGATGATTCGAAAGGAAACACAATCGATTTTTGTCTAAGCAAAACAAGAGACCGAAAGGCTGCAAAGCGCTTTTTCAAGAAAGCTTTGCGGTCTTTTCATGTATCAAAGCCACGTGTGATGACAGTCGATAAGAATCCGGCTTATCCTATAGCAATTGAACTGTTGAAAAAAGAAAAAAGCATACCTGATGGTATGCAACTTAGACAACAAAAGTACTTGAATAATATAGTAGAACAAGATCATCGCTTTATAAAGAAGCGTATCCGTTCTATGCTAGGGCTCAAATCTTTTGACACAGCTATATCCATTCTTTCTGGAGTAGAAGCCATGCATATGATTAAAAAAGAACAGATTAATTTACGGAACCAGTCTATCCAAAATCAGAAAGAATTCGTCCATCAATTGTTTGGACTTGTAGCATAAGATACGATTCCGTTAGGAATATATATGCTTTATTCTCTTTTACTTTATTTTTGCACCAGAACCGTTTTATTCGATAGGATAATGTTATCTGCATTACTAATATTGATAGATGGTGACCCCTACTAGCAAGCTAAGGTTTTGAAGTACCCCCTAAATGAAAACTTTCTTTCTCTACAGGTAGATATTTTGAGAAAACAGCTCATTTTTTTGTTTTGGGGTGTTTACTTTTCTTAAGTTGATGGGCATGGGGATAGTCCTTCTTGGCACAATCTCGTTTGTCAGTCTTCTTGGTACTCTTCAGCTAAGTGAGATGGATATGATGAAATAGGAGGACCAATTTTAAAGTAGGATAAGCTAGTTTTTGAAATCGGTATACAGTTCTTTAATAGATACAGTTTTTGTAACATGTCTTTATCTATTGGGTGAAGCATGCGATCTGTCATAATGAAATAATTGTGATGATAGATAAATACTTTCCCTTCAGGTAGAATCGTGTAATTAGATAAATTCGGGTAAATAGGTGGTCCATCTGAAAATTCATCTAAACTACGTTGCGAAACTTTAATAATTTCTTGAGCTGAAAATTTAAACTTGCGAAATGCTGTAGTGTTAATAAATGGACGTTTTTGATTATTTTCTATATAAAATAATTCTCCTTTTTCATTTTTTACAACACGTAAATTTGGAATGGGTTCTGTAAGAGATATAGGTGGTCCTTCTGTATATTTGTAAATAAATGGTTCAGGAATTGGGACAATTTGATTTTGATTATATTTGAAGTAAGAAAGCATTTCTTTTGATAGGGACCTACGTTTATAATTATCAACTAAAAATACGTCACCTTGTGAATTTCTAAGCAATATACCATTTAAATCTTTAGATGGGAGGTTGGCATATAGATTTTGGAAGGAAAAAGGTGTTTTGAAAGTAATATCGAGCACTTTGTTAATAGGATAGAAAGGTTGGAATGTATTTAGACGTTTCCAAAACATTGCATCTCCGTTAAACCAATATAGAGAATCGGTCTCCCAATAATTACTGTATTTTTGATAAACCTTTAATAAAATTCTTCTTGTATGCATAACTGAACAGTGATCCACAACATTTGCAGCTGTATATAAAATTTCCGAGGCTTTTCTTACATATTCATGAGTAGGTTGTAGATTATAATCAACACATTTTACGTGCTGAGAAGAATACACCACATCTATTTCAGGACTTTTTTGTAAGAAAGATAACATTTCAGCTAATCTATTTGGAACGTACATAGTATCATCGGTTAAATAGCAAATAAAATCTCCGCATGTTAATGGAAGCGCCTCATTAATGAGCGTTGCATATCTTGTGGTTTTATATCTTTCATTACCTTGTATAAAACTATTCTTATAATAAAGTCGAGGGTCATCTAAATACTTTTTTATGATATTTATAGTATCTGGATAAGAGTTATCATCCATAATGAAAAGTTCCCATTCTTTAAAAGTTTGCATCTGAACACTTTCAATAACTTGATTAATTAAAGAAGGTTTATTATAGCTAGTGAGGATAATTGAAATTAGGGGTTTCAAAGTTGTCACCTCTTGTGAGAATTTTGGATAGCTTAATATTTTCAGGTGGATATTAATTGAATCTTTGGAGTTAGTTGTTTCTAACTATTGATATTTTCTTTTTTGTACTTAAATAGTTTATTACTTGTTCATAGATATGGTATAGACTATAGCGGATTATAAAAAAGATGCATGGGCAAATAAAATAGCTACTTTATCATTTTATTACATATATAAATCTTTTTAAAAATTATCGGAACGGATTCGTCCTTTCTCGTTTATATAATAACGTAACTATTTTTGTATTTAATGATAAGGAGGAGAGTAATATTTGCCTAAAATTACAGTTATTATGACGAGTTATAATAAGCCCACATTTGTAGAAAAATCGATATTAAGTGTATTAAACCAAACTTTCCAAGATTTTGAACTTTTTATTATGGATGATGATTCTAACGAAATGACTCAGAAAGTGATTCAACCATTCATAAACAAGAAAAATGTACACTTTTATAAAAGTAATGTAGCCCATATTTCTGAACGAACAAAAAAAGTCAGATATGCTGCTTTAATTAACGAGGCACTTAAACATGCAAAAGGGGAGTATATTACTTATATTACAGATGATAATCAATACGAAAAAGAGCGACTTAAAATGATGTCTAGTTATCTTGATGAGAATAAAGATGTTCAAATTGTATATTCTGCATCAAAAACGATCCATCTAGATGAATCAGATTTACCTATCAAAATTGTTGAAAGGCCTGCAAAAAAAGTCACTAATAATGCGCCATGCGCAATTGATCATTGTTCTATAATGCATAGAGCATCTGTTTTGCCGATTCTTGAAAAAAGGTGGAGTTCTTACTGGGATGAAGATCCTCAGTTTTATCGTATTGGAGATGCACGCTTTTTTTGGAGATTAAATCATTATTGGGATTTTCATCCTTTAGATGAAGTTTTAGATATCAATTATATAACTTCACATTCAATCCATGCGCAGTTATTTGCGGAAGAAAAAAATGAATTTGTACAATTATTACCACCACAAAGAACATGTAAAGAATTAAGAGAAGACTTAAGAAAAAAAAGAGGGTGAAATGTTGAGTGACATCTATTTGAAAAATTATTGGTTATTAAATCTAGAGTATATAAATATTTTTTCAGAATTAAAGCATTATAATGTTGCTTTACCATTACTGAGTAATTTCTATCAATATTTGGACGAAGATGTAAAAAATAAAATGAAAGAAAAAGATTTTTATAAACAACTGTCAATTGAACCTATAGAGGAAACACAGTTGCAGTTAGAGTTTGAAAAAAGAATGTCTTCATTTCAATCAAAGATAAAAAGAATAAATCAAAATGGAGTGATTCTCCTGAATTCAGATTATCTCCGTTTTTCAGTAAGTAATTTTACTCACTTTAATCCAAATCATACAAAGATATTAACTAGATCAAAAAAGACAGAACTTTATGGTCTTCCTACAATTTGTGCACCAGATTATATAAATAAAGCCCCTAATACTGCACATGTTTTTATCGAAAAGGCTAAAAAAATCTATTCAAAGTTTAATAAACATCCACTATTTTCAAACATGTTTTTTCAAAAAAAATTACTCAGCGACCTCCCTATTATGATTGAGAAACTTAATATGGCATATTTCATTTTTAAAGAACAAGTTATTTCTGGTGTGATTGTTGGCACAACGGAGGATATAGCAAGCAGAGCTCTTACTTTTCTATCTAAAAGTGAAGGGATACCGAGTTATTGTCTTCAGCATGGTGCGATAATGGGTGAAGAAGCATACTTTCCAGTTTTCGCTACAAAACAGGTCGTATATGGGAAATATGAAGAAGATTGGTACCTTCAAAAAGGGAGTAGTGAATCTCAAATAGAGATTGTGGGGCACCCCAGATTTGATGACATCTTCAATAGGACATATATGGATAAAAAGAAGCTTTTTAAAACATTAAAAATAGATCCCACTACAAAAGTAATTTTTATTGCAACCCAGCCATTTAAAACTTCATTTTATATTGAACTGACAGAAAAGTTAGTGAAGGACAAAAATATTACGGTTATTATAAAGCCTCATCCTTGGGAAAAAGGGCGTAACCTAGTGGGAGAATATATTAGGTTAAGTAACTTATATCCTAATGTTAAATATATAACAAATGAAGTGAACATGTATGATGTTATTTTACATGCAAATCTTGTGGTTATCTCGAATTCAACGGTAGGGTTAGAGGCAATGTTATTAGATATACCTGTAGTTGTTTATAAATCGCTATTAGAAGATAGAGATTATAAATATTACGATACACTAGATTGGCTTGTAAATCACTCTATTGAAGATATGCTTAGCACAGTTAAAAAGGTCCTAAATGATTCTTCACAATCAAATCTAGCGAAAGAATTAAGAAGAAAATTTATTAATGAAAACTATCCGCAAGAAGCATGCACTAAAAAATTGATAAATTTAATTCAAAGTGAAAAAGATTGAGCTCATCATCCCTTATTTATTTTTGAAGTAAGGGATTCCTAAAACAACACCATATCCTCAGATTTTAATGATCAATATGTAACATAAATTTGCAATAAAAACGTATGTTTCAATATGCAAAAGCTAGTTTATCTCTCACTTAATTGTTTGCCTATAGAACTACACACGAATTGAGGAGAGAATATTCTTGGCTAAAAGTTATTTTAATAAGAGGAGGTATACATTTCTATGTTTTTTAAAGATAAAAACGTTTTAATTATTGGTGGAACAGGAACAATTGGAAAAAGCATTCTTTCTAATGTTCTACAGGAAAAGCCAAAAGTTGTAAGGATTTTTAGTAGAAGTGAATATAATCAATTTTTATTACAAGAAGAATTTAGGGATAATAATCAAAATATACGTTATTTAATCGGGGATATTCGCAATTATGATCGCCTATATAGCGCAATGGAAAATATTGATTATGTGTTCCATGTTGCAGCGATGAAGCATGTTTCTTTTTGTGAATATAATCCGTTTGAAGCGGTTTTGACCAATATTTTTGGAACACAAAATGTAATAAGAGCGGCAATTGCCCAGAAAGTAAAAAAGGTGATTTTTACAAGCTCTGATAAAGCAATTTCACCAACAAATAATTACGGTGCAACAAAATTGACTGCTGAAAGATTGATTACGTCAGCGGAATATTCAAAAGGTTCAAGTGAAACGATATTCGCAAGTGTTCGTTTCGGGAATGTTATGGGGTCAAGAGGCTCTGTTATTCCCTTATTTGAAAACCAAATTAAACAAAATCACAAAATAACTGTAACGGATCTTAGTATGAGCAGATTTATGATGACACTGAACCAAGCAACTATGTTAACAATTGAAGCAATGAAAATAGCAAAGGGCGGTGAAACTTTCATATTGAAAATGCCAGTTATTTCATTAAAAGATTTAAGTGAAGTGATGATAGAAGAAGTTACAAAGTTGTATAGTTTGTCCAAGGATAGTATTAAGATTGAAGAAATTGGATTAAAACCTGGTGAAAAAATGTATGAAGAACTTATGACACATGATGAATCTTTACAGGCTTTTGAATTACCGGATATGTTTATCATACCAAGTCCACTAAAAAAGGGTGCTCAATATGAAAATGCCAATAGAGCGAAGCCAGGATTTTATCGTTCTGATTATCAAGATGCGATTTCAAAAGAAGAGCTTAGAAATTTGATTATAAACCAGCAACTACTAGCAGGAGGGGAGAAATTATGAAAATATTAGTAACTGGTGGTGCAGGATTTATTGGTAGGTGGGTTGTAAAGCGATTATTGCAAGATAAGCATGAAGTATGGATATTAGACAATTTAGCGAATTCAACTACAGCAAATATTATCGAGTTCGTTCATGATTTAAACTTGAAGCAATGTATACAAGGAGATATTAAAGATAAAAAATTGGTTGACCAATTATTTAAAAATCATTCATTTGACCTTTGTTATCATTTAGCAGCAAGTATTAATGTTCAAGATAGTATAGATGATGCTAGAACGACTTTTGAAAATGATACAATAGGTACTTTTAATTTGTTAGAACAATGTCATAAGCATAATGTCAAAATGGTCTTTATGAGTACTTGTATGGTATATGATAAAGCTACTAATACACAAGGAATATCAGAATTAGACCCCATTAAACCAGCTTCTCCATATGCTGGATCAAAAATAGCTGCTGAAAATATGGTTTTATCTTACTATTATGCTTATAAGCTTCCAGTTGTGGTAATTCGTCCATTTAATACGTACGGACCATTCCAGAAAACTGGAGGTGAAGGTGGGGTTGTTGCCATTTTTATAAATAATAAATTAGATAAAGTACCACTAAATATTTATGGGGATGGGAAACAAACGAGAGACCTTTTATATGTTGAAGATTGTGCAGATTTCGTTTTGAAAGCAGGCTATTCTTCTAAAGCAAATGGTCATATTATCAACGCAGGAACAGGACAAGATATATCAATTAATAAATTAGCAGAATTGATTTCGGGAAATAAAGTAAGGATTCAACATGTAACTCATATCCATCCACAAAGTGAAATTCAAAAATTATTATGTAACTATGAAAAAGCAAAAACAATATTAAATTGGGAACCGAAAATTTCTTTAGAAGATGGAGTTATTAAAACAGAAGAGTGGATTAAATCTTTAAAAATTAACCCTAAGGAGAAAGAATAATGGCCAGGGAAATTCTCGGTATACATGGGGGAAATCCTGTTAGAGGAACATATTTGCCTTATGGTCAACAACAAATTGATGACCATGATATTCAGGCAGTTATAGATATATTAAAAGGAGACTTTTTAACGACAGGACCAACGATTCAACAGTTTGAGGAGGCTATAGCAAAATACGTTGGGGCAAAATACGCTGTTTCTTTTTCAAGTGGTACAGCTGCTTTGCATGCTGCCTGCTATGCAGCTGGAATCACAGAGGGAGACGAAGTAATTACAACCTCAATGACATTTGTAGCAAGTGCAAATTGTATTTTATACCAGGGTGGAAATCCAGTTTTCGCTGATATAGACTATGAAACATACAATATCAGTACTAAGTCTATAGAGGAAAAGATTACAAACAAAACAAAGGCTATTATTCCCGTACACTTTACTGGGCAGCCTGTAGAATTAGATAAAATAAAAAAAATAGCAAATGAGAATAACTTGATTATCATTGAAGATGCAGCACATGCATTAGGAGCCACTTATAAAAACCAAAAGATTGGTTCAATTGGTGATATGACAATGTTTAGCTTTCATCCTGTGAAACATATTACAACAGGAGAGGGTGGAGTAATTACTACAAATAATACTTTGCTTTATGAAAAGCTTGTTCAATTTCGTACACATGGAATTGAAAGGAATCCTCAAAAACTTCTTGATAATCATGGGCCTTGGTATTATGAAATGCAATTTTTGGGTTACAATTACAGGATGACTGATATACAGGCTGCTCTTGGCTTATCACAGTTAAGTAAATTAGATTCTTTTATTAAGATTAGAAAGAAATATGTAGACATTTATAATAAAGAATTTAATAGTTTACCTGAAATCATCATACCAAAGCAATTGCCCCAAACCCACTCAAGTTGGCACCTTTATATCATTCGGTTAAATACTAAATTATTAAAGGGTAATCGAAAAGAAATTTATGAGGCATTACAAAAAGAAAATATTGGTGTGAATGTGCACTATATACCGGTTCATTTACAACCGTTTTATCAAAATTTAGGTTATGGAAAGGGCCTTTGTCCAGAAGCAGAAAATTTATACGAGGAAATTATTACTCTTCCTCTATTTCCTAAAATGGCAGAGGATGATGTATGGGATGTAATAAAAGCAGTAAGAAAAGTTCTTTCGTTTTATAGAGTTGCTAAACATTAAATGAAAGGGGTGTTATTAGAATTGCGAAACAAAAAGTTGTTAAGAGCAGTAACAAAAGTTGATATAAAAAAAGGAGAAATCATTACAGCTAATAAAGTTGATATGGAACTAGGTATCGTTGAAAATGCACTGAACCAGCTTCAGTTTGAGGAATTATTACCTCAAGTAGCTTTATATAATTTGCAAGCAGGAACTCCATTAACGAATGAGGTTATTGAACCTCCTAAAGTAGTAATTATTGTACTTTGTAGATTAAAATCTACTAGGTTGCCTTTAAAAGCAATATTGCCAATACATGGAATCCCTTCTATTGAACGCTGTCTTATAAATGCATTAGCTATTCCTGGGGGACACCAAGTCATACTTGCTACTTCAGATGTAGCACAAGATGATCCTTTAGAAAAATTTGATCTAGGTGGGAAGGTTAAAATTTTCAGAGGTGATCCAGAAAATACCGCAGATCGCATACTCCAAGCTGCAAAACAAGAAAATGCAAACATTGTTATGCGGATTACAGGAGATTGCCCAGTTGTATCACCAGAAATCAATAATTATTTACTAGAGCAACATTTGAAAAGTGGAGCAGATTATACACAAGCACAGCTAAGTACGTTACCTGTCGGAACAGCAGGCGATATTTTCACATTAGAAGCAATTGAACGTTTGCTACAAACCCCAAAAACCTTAACCTATGCAGAATACCTTCCGTTTTATTTTATTAATAATCCACATTTATTCCGTATCAATATAGTGAAACTCCCCCAGCATTTTGTTATCCTACTTGGAGGTTAACATTAGACGAACAACCAGATCTAGATATGTTCAATAAACTTTATAAAATTTTGAATGTAAAATCTAAACCTTTATTTTTTCATCAAATAAAAGATTACATCCTTCGAAATTCTGAACTTATTCAAATTAATAGTCATGTGAAATTGAAATGGGCAAATCAACAATCATTAGTAGATGAGCTAAATAGAGAAACAAAATTATAAATTAATAAATTGTAGTGCTTTTAGTGAGGAGGGAGTAACTTGCTTGAGAAAAAAATTGCCTTTCGCGCCGACGCATCTATTGAGATAGGTACTGGTCATATTATGCGTTGTTTAACATTGGCTCATGAGTTACGGAATAAAGGTGCTCAAGTATATTTCATTTGTCGTAAGCTACAAGGTGATTTGCATCAATATATTTTAAATAAAGGATTTCATGTATTTTTATTAGATGCAGATGGTGAAAATACGAATTTCTTAAGTACAGTACACGGGAGTTATTTATACTGGCTAAAATATCATTGGTTTGTTGATGCAAAACAGACAAATGATATCTTGTCACAACTTCCCAACTTTGATTGGGTAATTGTTGATCATTATGGATTAGATAATAAGTGGGAGTCTGCTTTAAGAAAAAATGTAAGAAAAATCATGGTAATCGATGATCTTGCAAATCGAATGCACGACTGTGATTTGTTACTAGACCAAAATTTATACGATAACCTTAATGGTCGCTATAAAGATTTAATACCAGAGCACTCATTAGTAAAATTGGGGCCTAAATACGCTATACTACGGCCAGAGTTTCATGCCGCTAAGAAATTTTCACGAAAAAGAACAGGAGAAATTGAGAGAATCTTTATTTTTTTTGGTGGACATGATGTAACAAATGAGACATTAAAAACGTTAAGAGCTTTAGAAAATATTAATAGTGATACTTTAAAAATAGATGTAGTGGTAGGAAGCCAAAATCCTCATAAGAAAGATATTCAAAATTATTGCAAGAGCATTTCAAACGCTTCATTTTATTGTCAAATAGAGAATATTGAAGAGTTTATGATACGAGCGGATTTAGGGATAGGAGCTGGGGGAACAACAACATGGGAGCGCTGTTTTCTTGGATTACCTTCTATAACAATTACAACTGCACAAAATCAAATAGAAGTAACCAAAGCTGTGGCGGAGGCCGGAGCTACATGGAATATCGGTACAGCTGAAAGTGTTTCAGATGAAACCATTACGAAATGTCTAAACAAACTTTTAACAGATTCAGATAAAGTGAGAGAAATGTCTAATAAAGCTCTTGCCATAAAGTGTGCCAGTAATTCAAATGAAATAGCAAAAATTATTTTAGGAGGATAGTATGTTAAATATTGGGGATTTTCAATTGAAAAAGTTAGAAAAGAAAGATTTAGAACTTATTTTACAGTGGCGGAATACAAAAGAAATTCGCTCGGTTATGTATGAAGATCATCAAATAACAATAGACGAACATTTAAAGTGGTATGAAAAACTAGTAGTGGATGATACAAAAGTTGCAAGATTATTAACATATGAAGAAAAACCAATTGGATTTGTTAATTTTACAAAAATAGATAAAATGGATCGGACTTGTTATTGGGGATTTTATATAGGTGACAAACAAAGCGTAAAACGTGCTGGAACGGTATTAGGTTTATTAGCATTAGACTATATTTTTGAAACAAATGACATACACAAAGTTTGTGCAGAAATAATAGAATCAAACCGTATTAGTTTAAATTTCCATCAGAAATTTGGGTTCCAAGAAGATGGAAGATATGAAAACTATATTTACAGGGATAATGAATTATATTGATGTTATTACAATGGCCCTGTCTCATGAACAATGGGCGGAAAGGAAAGAAGCAATAAAAAAAGAACTTGAAGGTGAAAAAAATGAGTAATGTATATATCAGAGGTAGAGAGATTGGCAATAGCTTGCCACCATTTATTATTGCAGAAATGTCAGGGAATCATAATCAATCATTAGATAGGGCGTTGCAAATTGTAGAGGCAGCTGCGGAGGCTGGGGCACAAGGATTTAAAATTCAAACATATACACCAGATACAATGACTTTAAATATAGAAAATGGTGATTTTTTAATTCAGGATACGAAAAGCTTATGGAAAGGTAAAACACTTTATCATTTATATAAAGAAGCTTATACACCATGGGAGTGGCATAAACCCATTTTTGATCGCTGTATAGAGTTAGGGATGGTACCATTTAGTACGCCGTTTGATGAAACAGCTGTAGACTTTCTAGAGTCATTAAATGTTTCTTGTTATAAAATCGCATCTTTTGAAAATACTGATATTCCCCTTATACGTAAAGTAGCAGCAACAGGAAAACCAATAATCATTTCGACAGGTATGGCTTCGATTGCTGAACTAGATGAAGCAGTAAGTGCTGCGAGAGAAGAGGGATGTAAAGAATTAATTCTATTAAAATGTACAAGTACGTATCCTGCATCTCCGAAATCTACAAATATAGCTACGATACCTCATATGAAGGAGTTATTTAAATGTGAAGTAGGTTTGTCTGATCATACACTTGGGGTAGGAGTATCTGTAGCGAGTGTCGCCTTGGGAGCCACAGTAATTGAGAAACATTTAACGCTTTCGAGATCGGATGGAGGAGTTGACGCTGATTTTTCAATGGAACCTGCTGAATTTAAATTATTAGTAAGCGAAACTGAAAAAGCATGGGAATCTTTGGGGAATGTATATTATGGCCCTACTGATATAGAAAAAGATTCGTTAAAATTTAGAAGATCATTATATGTAGTAGAAAACATAAAAGCGGGAGAAGTCTTTACAAATGAGAATATTAAAGCTATTAGACCAGGGAATGGTTTATTGCCAAAACACTTATCCAAAATTATCGGAAAGAAAGCGAATAAGGACATTGAAAAAGGAACGCCTGTTTCGTGGGATCTTATTTGATAGGGTACAATTAGATACTACTAGGAATTCGTTGAATAACTTAAAATGCCTTTTCAATTTAATGAAAAGGCATTTTAAGTTATTCAGAATGATTATAGAAGAAAAGATATTTTTAATTTAATAACCTAATGAAGTTGTGATTGTAAAATAGTCGTAATAAAATGGATTCTCTCATGAAAAGTATGCTGTGTAATAACTTTTGTATGAATTTTTTCGACTATTAATTCTTTTCGAAATCGTATCATTCAAATGAAAAGATACTTTATTTAAACAGTCTTCAAAGCTGTTATAGGATATAATTTCATCTTTATTGAAGAAAGATGAAAGGTCAGATTTTTCTTCAATAATTTGAAATCCTTGGCAAGCTGCAATATCAAAGGTACGATTATTAATAGTATTATTTTTCACTCTATTTTTATTTTTATTCTGTGGAAATAGATGACTACGATGCGGATTTAATATAAGACTAGCGTTATTATAATAGAGAGCAACTTCTTGAGGTGGAATCCATTCTTCTATAATCTTAATTCTTCGGTGATTTTTCCATTTTTTTAATAACTTATTTCTCCAGTGCTTACCAATAATGGTATAGTGATAAGGGGTTTTTTCCAAAAGAAACTGTATCAATTTCACACGGATTGGATAAGGATATCCAATGAACAAAACTTCACTTTTATATTTTGGATTTTTTAGACTAGGTTTAAATACATCTATATTAGTTGCTAATGGTAAGTGATATACATTGATATATCCTAAAGCTGTGTAATATTTAAGTGCTTCGCTATCAATAGTAAATATAAAATCAAAGTTATTTAATAGAAGAAGCGAAGTATCTATATAAAATGGATCCTCAGTTAACCAGACAGCTAATTTAATGTTCCTTTTTTTAAAATAATGAATTGCTTTTTGTGGTAGATGATTCCCTAATAAGGTGAAAACAATATCAGGATGAAATGTTGCCGTAATGAAATCCAATTGTTCGAGTAATTCACACGGCTGTACTGCTAACCATTCAAAATTTTGATCGATAAATGCTCTCTGTATGCTTTGATCTAGATATTGATAGATTTTTGAGTAACCAGAAGTAATGTATAAGAGTTTCATATTTCAATCCCTGCTTTAGGTTTAAAATATATTATGAGATAAACGTAACACTTTCTATTTCTTTACAACTGATCTTAGTAATACTTGTAGTAGGAGGAGTAACTGAATTTTCCTCTTCTAATGTGACGATACAAGTAGTAGGATTGAAATTTGTAAAAATAGCAGGTCCAATAATATTTCCAGATTTACCAGTAACAGTAACGACTTCGCCTGGTTGTAAATTTTTAAAAATACTACATACTCCACCTGAACAACCAAATAAATTGCATAAGAACAAATTTATCCCTCCTTTAAACAATATACTATATCATATGAAAGTTTGTAGAACGATGTGTAGACAAGTAACCTTTAGAAGAGAAAAAAATGAAATTAAGGCAATTTATTGAAACAATAGAATGGTACATTTTAGGGTACGCTGATTAGATTTTTCATGAAAAAAGACATTCATTAGAATGTCTTAAATATGGATTAAGCTAGAACAATATGAATCATCTTAAGGAGTGATTAAAGTAACACTTTCTATATCTTCACAACTTATGAATATAGTATTGGTAGAAGAGGGGGTTATCACATCTTCTTCTACCAATACTACTGCACATATATTCGGAAAGAACAGTGAAAAAATAG
This sequence comes from Bacillus sp. TH50, assembly GCF_016650565.1. Lineage (NCBI taxonomy): Bacteria > Bacillati > Bacillota > Bacilli > Caryophanales > Bacillaceae > Bacillus > Bacillus sp. TH50. The sequence goes on from NZ_JAEKFM010000008.1 coordinate 437,407, forward strand.
CAGGTCCAATAATTTGACCTGATCTAGTAGTAACTGTAACAACTGTTCCCGTTGGCCACGAAGAGAATAAAAAACAGGCTAAACCTGTACAATCTGCCATATTAAATCCTCCTAACTTTAAGTTTTGATTAAAATAATACAGTCCAAACATTTTAT